>JAJDUS010000103.1 GCA_022826535.1 Prochlorococcaceae cyanobacterium jk18x1bzbins.87 | reverse complement strand
CCAGAAAACCTGGAAACATTGCAAGATTTCTTCAGACTTATTCACACTCTTTACATAGACTTATTACAAGACAACAGCCGCTCTCCTCTGCGGACACACTCCTAAACTGTTTTGCACTTTTCTTATTTTTCGTGGTGCCCTAGAGTTTACCATGACCGGCCACTGCTTGTGGGCACCGGTTGGCTCGGCAGCAAGTTATATCGTTTTGATCCCGATGTCTGCTAGGCTGTCCTCTAGCTTGGTGAGAAGCATCAAGGTGGTAGCCATCAACACTGTGACTGCACCCCTGTTTCAACAGGACCGTCCCCAGCCAGTGCATTATGTCAGAGCGATGGAGTCTGGTCCACCATTCCATGCAATCAGGCAATCCATTCTGATTTGCGGGGATGCCACCCGGGCAATGGCCCTGCTGCCGTCGCAAAGCGTCCAGTCGGAGGGATTTTTGATTGAAAACCAAGATTCCACGGTCGTTCTGGTTGGCGTTAACATGACTAGTTGGTTCATTGTCGCAGTCTTTGCCTTGTTGTTCTTGTCTGTGTTGTTCTTGTCTGTCCCTGATATTGGGGGTGAACATCCTTCCCTTCGATCAGAGTGCAGAGGGCTATTGCCTTCGTACTTCAATGGTTCCTGCTCTGGCGGGCAAGCCCTATTGGAAGACATAAAACCCTTGAGGCCATACTACAAAGAAGGGGGGACCAGAAAAAGGGGTGACTATGAGTACACCTACTCTCCTACAATCACGGTCCAGGTTACGCAACGGCAAATGCGCGACCCCAAAGCAGTAGCTAGTCTGGCGGTGCTTGGTGCTTGTGCTGTGGTGGTGAAGTATTCTGCCGCAGGAGCATGGGTTCGTTTTCGGGATGCCTTTTCCGCAGAGTGGTCGGGCGGGGCAAGGTACACTACTTTGTCGGGCTGGCAGCTTGACTTTAGCTGGGACAAACCCGAAAGCATCAACCCCTACCTCATCCTGGACTAGTCATCCACAGACCCCCCTTCGGGAGGGGTTTTCATTGTCAACAATTCGCGGGATTTCTGAGGAAAAATACAATTAAGGAATCTCACGTAAGTGATTTCATGTATCATTCTCAACAAAAATGATTTCTGAGCCATCCCCTAATCCAGCCAGGAGAGGAGCCTCCTCCTCGGCTGTGATCTTGCCCTCCTGCAATAATACCTCCACCCGGTGGCGCAGCAGATGCTGGTGACAGAACTGGGCTTCCAGTTGGTGGAGCAATTCCACAGCTTTCGGCGTTCTGCGACAGGCAAGCCAGCATTCCAACAGGATGGTAATGCTGGTTTCTGTGCCAATTGATTCCAGGGCGTACAGTGTAACCTTTCACACCGGTTCTGGTAAGTCGTCTTGCAGCAGTTGGGCGAGGTGGCCAACCAGCAGGGACTCATTGTGGCGCTGCAGCAAACGGATGGCCGCGATGGCCACAGGTGGGCGCCCCTCGACAACTGGAGTTGGTCATGGGGGACCTGGCGGTCTGCTGACGGCTTTGTTGGCCTGTGCCGTGGCCCTGCCCCGGGCTGCCTCGCTGGGGGAAACAGTGCCCCGGGTGTGCTGCCCATTGGCCGGCCCGGCTCGCCTAGGATCATGGTGATTCCCACTCCTTCCCCATGCCCTCCATCTCTCCGGCGCTCAGTGAATGGCTCCAGCCTGGGGTGATGGGAGCAGGGCTGGCCATCATTTGGGCCGAGGTCAGGGCACAAGGCAGGCGGATCGATGAGCTCAGGGCAGACATGAAGGCCAGTGAAGCCAGGCAAGACAAACGAATTGACGAGCTCAGGGTAGATATGAAGGCCAGTGAAGTCAGGCAACGACAGGATATCGCCGAACTCAAGGCAGACAACAGGGTCCTGGGGGAAAAGCTGGACCGTCTACTGGAAGGCCTTCTGGCGGCCAGGCAACCCTGAAACCGTCATTCGCTACTCTTCCTTTTGCCATGGTCAAGACTGCTTGTTCCTGCCCTGCCTGATGTCCAGGCCCTGGACAGGGTGCGTACCAGGACGGGGTGCCCCGATCATGCCTGGAAGCGGTGCTTCAGCAGCTCTATGGAGAGCGCTGGAGGGCTTCTACAAGCCGGCCCTGGTGGATGCGGTGCGCTATTGGCGCCAGTAGTACGGGCTACTTCACCAGCTGCGCCCTGCTCCAGGTGCTGGACGGGGTGGCGCAACTGGCGGCCGCAACACCGCATGGGCGCGGCCATGGTCAGATGCGGTTGATCACCGGGTTTTCCTCGGCCGGCAGGACAGTGCCGCCATTGCCAACGGCACGCCAGTGGAGCAGCTACTGGGCAACCACCTGGTGCGGGCGTTCCCGTTCCGGGATGTGGAGCCGGGGGGCAAGGACGAGGACGCTTTGGGGGCTGAGCTGCTGGCCTGGCTGGTGGATCACGGCCACCTGGAGATCCGGATGGTCCCGCCCCTCCACAAGGGGCAGGTGGCCAATGATGGGGCCATCTTCCACGCCAAGGAAGGCATCATTGAAGACCGCCCTGGCCAGCGCCTGGCTTTCAGCGGCAGCGTCAATGAAACCCCCAACGGCTGAAGCAGCAACTACGAGTCCTTCACCACGTTCTGCTCCTGGCGGCCCGGTGGTGAGGAGGACATTGACGCGTTGGAAGCCAGCTTTTTGCGCCTCTTGCAGAACCAGAATCCTGGGACCTGCACTTCACCCTGCCCGATACCGTCCGCCGACATTCCGGGGTTTAGAACCGCACCCGGGGATCAATCCAGGCCACCAGCACATCCACCACCACGGTCACCGCCACCACCAGGGCAGCCACCACCACCACCACCCCCTGCACAACAGGATAGTCCCGCTGGCTGATGGCCTGTTGCAGCCGCAGGGCCACCCCCGGCCAGGAAAATGTCACCTCGATGAGCAGAGCGCCGCCGATGAGGGAGGCCACGGTGATGCCCCCCAGGGTCAAGACGGGCAGTAGGGCGTTGGGAAGGGCATGGCGGCTGATGATGCGCCACTCCCTGAGCCCACGACTGCGGGCAGCCTCCACATAGTCCGAGCGCAGGGCACGGCGCAGATTCAGCCGCAGCACCTTTTCAAAAATTCCACTCAGCAGCAGACCCAACGTGAAGGCGGGCAAGGCCAGATGCCGCAGACTGGCCAGCAGGGCTGTGCCGTTCCCCGCCAGCAGCGCATTGATCAGATAAAAACCGGTGGGCTGCTCCGGGGGGGAGAGGGTGGCGGGGAAGCGCCCCCCCACCGGGAGCCAATGGAGCCACACCGCAAAACACAGTTGCAAGACCATGGCGGCCCAGAAGGGGGGGAGGGCATAGGTGCCAATGCCAAAGAGGCGCCCCGCCAGGTCCACAGCCCCCTCCGGCTTGGCGGCCCCGCTAAACCCCACCACCAGCCCCAGCAGGGCCCCCAACAGCAGGCCCATGCACCCCAATTCGATGGTGGCCGGCAGGCTGGCTTGAATGATCTGACCCACCGCCTCCTGGCTGGCCAGGGAATAGCCCAGATGGCCATGGAGGAGGTCTTGCAGATAGGTGAGGTACTGCACAGCCAACGGCTGGTTCAACCCCAGTTGGACCCGCAGGGCTTCCCGGGCGGCGGGGGTGGCGCGAAGACCCAGCAACGCATCAACGGGATCCCCGGGGGCAACCCGCAGCAGCAGAAACACCAGGCTGGCAATGATCCAGAGCATGACGGGCGCCAAGGCCAGCCGTGTTGCCACATAGCGGAGAAGATCCCGGTGCAGCGCCATGGAAGCATTTAGCGACCCAGGGCATCGAGGCGCAGCCAGCCGGACCCGTCATAGTCCAGGCCCGTCACGGACACCTGGGACCAGGCCCGGTTACGACCTTGCCAGACGGGGATATAGGGCGCGCCAGCGGCGATGCGCTCCTGCAGGGCCACCAGGGTGTCCTGGCGCTGGTCCGGCGGCTGGTTTTGCTGGTCTTCCAGCAGTTGGGCTGCCCCGCTGTCAAACCAGAACACCCCCCCGTAGACCGCCTCCCCTTCAGTGCAGACACTGCCCTCGTGCTCATCACAGCCAATCATGGGCCGCAGGTAGTTCTCCGGATCCGGAAAATCAGGAGACCAGTCATACATCACCATGGTGAAGGCCCCTTTGTCCAACTGGTCATAGACGGTTGTGGACTCCAGCCCATCGATCTCCATGGTGAGGCAATCCCCCAACTGGTCCGCCAGAAACTCCTGCCATGTGAGGGCCAGGAGCCCATCAGTGGGCACATTGGAACGGTAGGTAAAACCCACCTCCAGTGGCTTCCCCTGGCAGTAGCCAGCGGTGGTGAGCAGTCGCCGGGCCTGGTCAGGATCCAACGCCGGCCATGCGGGCCGGGCTGCGGGAAACAGGTCCGGGATCAAACTGCGCAGGGGGGTGTTCAATCCCTGGCTGGCCCGCTCGCTCAGCAGGGTCCGGGGCAGGGCATGGGCCAACGCCTGGCGCACCACCGCTTGATCCAGAGGGGGGCGGTCCGTGGCCAGGGCCAGCACTTCAATGGTTTGGGGCGGGCTGGAGGCGGTGGCAAAGCGACCCGCCGCAGCGCCTTTTTCCAGTTCCAACTGGTGCTCCGCCTCAAGGCTTGAGGAGAGCAGCACATCCACCTCACCCGTCTTCAGCGCCCCGAACAGGGCGGTGGAGTTTTCCAGACTCACCAGGTCGAGACGGGCACTGCGGGCCGGGTCCCCCCAGTAGCCATCAAAACGCTCCAGACGGTGCTGGGTTCCATCGGCGCTGCGGGACACCAGACGATAGGGTCCTGTGCCCACAAAACTATCCGCCGGCAAGCAGAGCTCATCTGTGGTTTCATCCGCAGCAGCGCCATCGGGGCATGGCCCATAGGCACTGGCTGGAACCGGCGTGAGACCAGCAAAGCTGAGCAGATTACGGAAGGGGGCATAGGGCTTCTGCAGCTCCAACTCCAGTTCCAGGGGACCCACCACCCTGATGGCGGCCACATCGTCCAGCAGATAACTGAGGTTCCCGCCCCCGTCCCGGAACCGCTGGAGGCTGAAGGCCAAGGCCTTGGCGTCTAGGAGAGCGCCATCATGGAAGCGCACCCCATCCCGCAGGGTGACTGCCACCCGCAGGCCATCGGCGCTCACCTGGGGTGGCGCCGCAGCAAGGCGGGGAATCAACTCCCCCGTCTCGCTCAGGGCATAGAGGGGATCCCCCAGCGCCCGAATCAGTTGTAAGGCGCGGGTCTGATACGCCTTGGCGGGATCCAGGGAACTGATGGCCCCCTTGGTGCCCACCACCAGGTGGTCCGGGGAGCGGGATGGGGCACAGGCAACTGCGCCCAACCCCAGCAGGCCCGCCAGGAGGGGCAGCCAGTTTTGTCCATGCTTAGCCATGGGCGTCCACGATTCCCGTCTGGTGTTGCTGGTGTTCTGGAACCGGGCAGGCCAGGCCCACCATTACATTGCCCAGGTCCTCCTCAAAGACGGGCGTGTTTTTTTCCTGTAGGGGCCATGGCCGAAGCCAGCAGCGGTTGTGCAGGTTATCAATGGCGATGACTTGATAGGTCCGCTCATCAAGTCGGAGTCGCACACAGTCGCCCTGGTTGATGACCATGACTGCAAGACCAGTGATTGCTCCGTTCAGATTGCCACTGTGGCGTCCTTAACCGTGCTGGATAGAACACTTTTTTGGGTTTTTCGTGTTGACATCCTGTTGACGTCCTGGTCTTGCGTCTTGCCTGGGTTCCCCTTAGAGGGTGCGCAGGCAGCAGGCAATGGAGATCACGCTGTCCAGTTGATCCAGGGCCGCCAGGGAGCGACGGAAACAGGCCTCCTCCCCCTGTTGGGTGACCACCACCACCTCGGCGGCCGCCGGGCTGCTGTTGAACTGGATGATGCTCCGGATGCTCACCCCTTCCAGCCCGAAGCAGGCGCCGATTTGACCAATGACGCCAGGGTGATCCTGCACCTTGAGGCGCACATAGTTGCTGTGGCTGGTCAACTGGGCGTCCGCGAGGCGGCATTGCTGCCAACTGACAGCAGCCAGCAGTGGATCAAGGCCGGCATGGCTGCCATGGGCCACCTCCCGAATGGCGGCGATATTGAGCATGTCCGCCACCACAGCGCTGGCGGTGGGTCCGGATCCTGCGCCAGGTCCATAGAACATCACCTGTCCCACCGGTTCCCCTTCCACCAACACGGCATTATTGACCCCCTTCACCCCGGCGATGGGGTGGTCCTTGGGCACCAATGTGGGGTGAACATGCACATCCAGCATCCGGGTTCCGTCCCTGTCCTGTCCCAGACGAGCCGCGGTAGCCAGCAGCTTGACGATGTAGCCTAGCTGATCAGCATAGGCCAGATCCGTGGCCTGCAGGTGACGAATCCCTTCTGTGGGCACCTGCTGCCGCTGCACCAGCCCCCCATAGGCCAGCCCTGCCATGATGGTGATCTTGTCGGCAGCGTCATGGCCATCCACATCTGCTGTGGGGTCGGCCTCGGCATAGCCCAGGGCTTGGGCATCCGCTAACACCTGGGCAAACGCTGCCCCCTCGTTGGCCATGCGGGTCAGGATGTAGTTGGTGGTGCCGTTGATCACCCCGACGATCCGCTGAATCCGATTGGCCCCCAGGGATTGCTTGAGGGGTTCGATGATGGGGATCCCCCCTCCCACGGCAGCCTCCATCAGAACGTAGACGCCAGCCTGGGCTGCTGCGGCATTGATCTCCACCCCATGGTGGGCAATGACCGCCTTGTTGGCGGTGACCACCGGCTTGCCCATGCCAATGGCCCGCAGGATGAGGCGGCGGGCAGGCTCCAGCCCCCCCAGCATCTCCACCACTACATCAACGGTGGGATCATCCACCACGGCCTCCAGTTGATCGGTGAGGCAGCCGGGTGGAAGGGAAACGGGGCGGGGCTTGTTAAGCGTACGCACCCCGATTTTCCGAAGCTGGAGTTGTCTCACGAGGGGTTGGCGTCCCTCCGGGTTCAACAGGATCCCGGCCACCCCTGCGCCAACGGTTCCGAGTCCGAGAAGTCCGACGCCAAGGCTCATCAGTTGCACACCTGAAACCCGATCCTACGGCGAATCTGATGCCGGTCCCGTCCCGGGTCCGTCCGGACCTCAACGCACCCCATGATCCCTGTGGATTTCGTACCATGGTCCTGTGTGGAGAGTTCCATGACCAACGATCCTTTGCAGAGTCTGCGGTTGCAGATGCTCAATGATGTGCTGCCGGTTGGTCTTGGTGCTGTGGCCCGGTTGCGCTCGGCCCGTGCCGGAGATCTGTTCAATGACCTGGCCAGGGGACAGGACGGTGTTGCCAATCTGCGTCAGGACGGGGAAGATGATGCCCGCCAGTTGCGGGACTTTCTGGATCAACTGGCCCCAGGCTTGGGCAATCCCGTGGTTGAGGTGGATGTGGAGGTGCAGTCCCGGTCTGCTGCCCCCCCCTCCCAGGAGAAGGACATCCAGGAATTGCAGGAGCGCTTGGTGCTCATGGCTGAGCGGGTGGCCCAACTCAAAGCGGCTCTGACCAAAATCGAGCCTTGATGACAGGCGCTACGCCCCTGGAAGGGCAGTTGCCGCGCCAAGTGGGCCTTGACCAGGGCAAATATAATCTGCTGCTGCGGCTTCTGCTGGCACTGGTGCTGGTGTTCAGTGGACGGCTCTTCTGGCTCCAGATCATTCAAGGGGAGCAGAACCGGGCCCGGGCAGAGGAAAATAGCGTGCGGGTGGTGCCCAGCCAGCCCATTCGGGGACAAATGTTGGATCGCCATGGGGAGGTGCTGGTCTCCAGCCATCTGGTCCACAAGCTTTACGTATGGCCCAAGGAAGCGGTTGGTCCCAACTGGCGTGCGTTGCGCCACCGCATCAGCGCCCTGCTCAAGATCCCTGAGGAGGAGTTGGAGAAACGGCGGGCCAGCTTCCGCCGAGGGGACTACCGCATTGCCCTGACGGATGTGCTCACCCCAGCCCAAACCATCAAGCTATTGGAGCGGGCTGATGAGCTTCCCGGAGCTGAGGTGGGGGTGGACTACCTGCGGGCCTACCCCCATGGCATCACGGCCGCCCATGTGTTGGGGTATACCAGCCCCATTACCGATGGGGAGTTATCCCATCTAGCGAGCCAGGGCTATCAAATTCAGGATCGCATTGGCCGTACTGGTCTGGAAGCTGCCTATGAGCGGCATCTGCGGGGGCAGTGGGGGGGGCGCACTCTGGAGGTGAGCGCCAATGGGGATGTGCAGCGTCCATTGGGGGAGAAGCCCTCCGTGCCGGGTAAGGACTTGCAACTCACCCTGGACCTGGCTCTGCAGCAAGCGGCGGAGAAGGCCATTGCCCCGTATCCTGTGGGGGCCATCGTGGCTATGGACGCAGGAGATGGGGCCATTCTGGCCATGGTGAGCCGCCCCGCCTACGACCCCAACTTCTTCTCCCAGCCGGTCAAACCCCAGGCCCAGTTGGATGAGTTATTTCGCTCCAGCGCCTTGCCCATGCTGAACCGGGCCCTGAATCCCTACAATCCAGGCAGTGTGTTCAAGGTGGTGACGGCAGCAGCGGGGATGGAATCCGGGGCGTTTCCACCGGAGACAACCCTGCACACCACCGCCTGCATTCCCTACGGGGCCCACTGCTTCCCAGAGCACAACGGGGAGGGGTTTGGCCATATCGGCTATGAGGATGCCCTGCGCTTTTCCAGCAATACCTTCTTCTACCAGGTGGGTGTGGGCTCAGGCTCCATGGCCCTCCATGACGCCGCCGTGAAACTGGGCTTTACCAAGCGCAGCGGCATTGAGATCGGCTTTGATGAAGATCCGGGCCTGGTGGGCAATGCGGCGTGGGCCGCCGCAGGTCGGGGCTGGGCAGAGCCTGGTCAAACCCCCTGGATTCCGGAAGATATGGCCAGCGCCTCCATTGGGCAATCTGTGGTGCAGGTGTCCCCCATTCAGGTGGCGCGAGCCTATGGGGCCATCGCCAATGGGGGCTGGCTGGTGCAACCCCATTTCTCTTCCCTGAATCTCCAAACCGGTGAACCGGTGGATTGGCAAGCCCGCCGCCAACCCGTTGCCTTTGGGTCTGGGACCTGGGCTACCTTGCAGCGGGGGTTACGCAAAGTGGTAGCGGACGGCACCGGGTATGGCATGAATAGTGAAACCCTCCCCCATGTCTCTGGCAAGACCGGCACTGCGGAGGACAACTCTTCCCATGGGGAAGATCACGCCTGGTTTGCCAGCTATGCCCCCTCTGATCATCCCGAGATTGTGGTGGTGGCCTTTGCCGCCAACAGCCCGGGGGGCGGGTCTGTCCATGCCTTGCCCATGGCCAAAGCGGTGATGGAAGCCTACTTCAATCCCTAAGAACTTGAGGAAAAGGCGTGAGGTGGTAAGGTCAGTTAGGAGGGAAAAGGATTCAAAGGATTGATGCGAGGCTACCAGGAGGAGAAGACTCCTGAAGCTCCGGCACGGTCCGTTGGTCATTCACTCAATCCAGTTCCAGGACCCCCTGCGTGGTTTCCCGGCGTGCAGCATCTCTAGCTGCATACCGATGGCGGCATTGGTTCTGTTGCACAAGAATGCAATCGACATAGCCGGATCCCGCAATCAGGGCGGCTCGTATGGCTTTGGCCGCAGGCACCCTGTCGCTCTCGCTGGAGCCTTCAGTGTAGCTGAAGGTCTTGGCAACCCCAAGGAGCAGGGCCCCTGCACCCTGCTCGGCCCCTGTTGCATCCCCAATGACGGTTGCCAAGGGCTCCAAGGAACCAGTGCGCCGGTTCACTTGGGTGGTGTTTGTTGCGGTTCCCTCAACTGTTGTGGACCCCAGAATATTTCCCGTGGCGCTATCCACAATTCTGAGGTCAACGGCCACATAGGCCGTGGCCTCTGCAACCCCTTCCCTGTTGCCAAATCCCAGAAAACTCTGGCTGTTCTCATTCTCCCTGATCTCAACGTCAGCCTCGTAGGCACTCACCTGACCCAAGATCAAGTATTCGGCCCTGCTCATCTGACCACTCCCGAAGCTGCCCTCCGTGGGCCTGACAATGCCCAGTTCAGCCATCTCCTGCTCCGAGAGAACAGCCTGAACATCCTGCCGTTCCACAACCTGTAAACCACCACTGACCATCAGTTCATTGGCCAATGCATCGGCAAGTTGCGTGCTCACACTTGCGTTCCACCAGGGAACGTTGGCCGCCTCATTTTTGAAATCAGGAACAGCAACGGTGGGCCTTGCCGATGCCCAACCACCCAGACTCCCCATCAACACAGCCAGAGCAAGGGGAAACATTGATGTCTTACGCATGGGATTTAGCCACCATCAGGGACCGCACCATAATGTGCCTCAACCTGACCAGCCTGCCAGGCCCAAAGTTGATCCCCATAGCTGAAGTGCCACCACTCCCAGGGATGCATGACAAAGCCGGCAGCCAGCATGGCCTGCCGCAGCCGCAGCCGGTTGCAGTGGGCCGTGGGCTGCCGGGGATCCGTGGCAAAATAGTCGGGATGAGATTCAGACCCTAAGGCATCAATGGCTGAACCCATGGGCATAGGCTCCCCGGAATGATCCACCAGGGTTAAATCCACTGCGGCGCCTGTGCTGTGAGGGGGGGGCGTGCGGGGATCCCTACTGGGGATGGCCCAGAGGCGCTGCACCTGCTGCTCCACATGGCGACGCCAAGCGGGATCTGCCTGCTGTGACGGGGAAGCGCGGGCCAGTTCTGTTTGGAGGCTGTGGTCCACCATGAAGGTCTGCACGGCAATGGGCCGCCACGCATCGAAAATTTGTAGATCCCAACGGGGATGAGTGGCCTGGAGGATGGAACGGGCCCGCAGGAGGCGCACCACCACCGCCAAACGCAGCCGCCATGGACCACCACCCACAGGATAGGGGGCCCCCAGGCAGGCATAGGGGTGGGGCATCACCCGGGGCAAATCTCCCGGCAGCGGCGCCAGTGGCTCGCCACAGTCGGTGATGGCCATGGCGCGCCATGGTCGTTCCGTGACATCCGGCATCAGTTGAGACGGGAGGCGGGTGCCAGCCGTGTATTTTTGGCAGCCAGTCTGGCCCTTAGCCCTGGCACTGTGCGCAACTGGGGATCTTCCTTCAGTAAATGCCTGGCGGCGTCCCGGGCCTGCTCCAACACAGCGCCATCGCTGGTGAGGCTGGCCAGCGCCAGATCCGGCAGGCCCGACTGACGGGTCCCCAAGACCTGCCCTGGTCCCCGGAAACGCAAGTCCATCTCAGCAATTTCAAAGCCATCCTGGGAGCGGGCCAACACCTCCAGCCGCTGGCGTGCAACGGCCTGGTGGGACTCGCTGATGAGGAAACACCGACTGCGGGCCTGGCCCCGTCCAATGCGGCCACGCAGCTGGTGCAACTGCGCCAGGCCAAAACGCTCCGCATGTTCAATGACCATCACCGTGGCATCAGGCACGTCCATGCCCACCTCCACCACAGTGGTGCTCACCAACACCTGGACCTCGCCGTTGAGGAAGGCCTCTAGCACCTCCTGCTTGGCTCCGGGGGTCAGGCGGCCATGGAGAAGCGCCACATGCAGGTTGGGGAACACCGCCTTGGCCAAGCGTTGGTGCTCCTGCACCGCTGAGCGCAGCTTGAGCTTGTCGGACTCATCCACCAGGGGCAGGATAACATAGGCCCGCTGACCATGGGAGGCCACCGTGCGAATGGCCCCGTAGGCCTGCTCCCGCTCACCAGGTGCCAGGATGGTGGTGGTCACGGGTTGGCGCCCTGGCGGCAACTCATCAATTTGGCTCACCTCCAGATCGCCGTGGATGGAGAGGGCCAGGGTGCGGGGGATGGGGGTGGCTGTCATGGTGAGCAGGTGGGGTGCTGCCCCCTTGTTGAGCAGACGACTGCGCTGATGCACCCCGAACCGATGCTGTTCATCAATGACCACCAACCCCAGCCGGAAGAACGTCACCGGTTCCTCCAGCAGGGCATGGGTGCCCACCACCAGCTTGACGGCGCCGGTTGCCAGATCCCGCAGCACCACTTGCCGTTGCCGCTCGGGGGTGGATCCCGTCAACAGGGCCACCGGCAGATGAAGCTGCACCATCCAGGCGCAGAGCTTGCGGTAGTGTTGTGCCGCCAACACCTCCGTAGGCGCCATCAAGGCCCCCTGTCCTCCTGCTGCGATGACCTCCAGCAGGGCAATGATGGCCACAACCGTCTTGCCGCTGCCCACATCCCCCTGCACCAAACGCCCCATGGGGGTGGCGCCCTGCAAATCATTGCGAATCTGCTGGAGCACCCGCTCCTGGGCCATGGTGAGCTGGAAGGGGAGCAGCTTCAAGAAAGCTGTCGCCAAATCACTGGCGCCTGCCACGGCCAGGTCAGTCATGGCTTGGGTCCGTTGCTCCCGGCGCCGCAGCAACCCCAACTGCAGCTCCAGAAATTCATCAAACACCAGGCGGTGGCGGGCGGACCGGAGGGCGTCCTGGCTGGGGGGCTGGTGAATGGTGGTGAAGGCTTCTGCCAGGGGAATCACCCCGAAGTGCTGGCGCCATGGTTCTGTCAAGTGGTCCTGCTGGCGGCAGGCCATGGGGAGCACAGCCTGCACCGCACGGCGTAGGCTTTCCGCACTCAACCCTTCCGTGAGGGGATACACCGGCAGAATCCGCCGGACTGGACAGGATGCAGTCGCCACGGAGCCTGAGTCCAGGACTTCCAACAGGGGATTCTGCAAGCTCAGGCCATAGGGTCCTGCCTTCACCAAACCGGAGGCAGCCACGGTGGCGCCCAGGGGAAACAGCCGCCGCTGCCGCTGCAACCACTTGGGGCTAGTAAAACGGTGTCCCACATGGAACCGTGTCACCTTCAGGCGCCCCGTGGGGTCCTGTAGTTGGAGTTCCAGAATGGCCAGGTTGTGATTGCGGCTGCTGACGAAGGCATGGCTGCGGCGCACGGTTCCCACCACCGTCACGGTTTCCCCAGGGCAAAGGGCGTGAATGCGGAGCAACCGGGAGTGGTCGATGTAATCCCTGGGGTAGTAGCGCAGCAGGTCTTCCACGGTTTGGAGCCCCACCCCCATCAATTTGGCCGCCACCTTGGGACCAATGGCTTTCACTTGGGCAAGGGGTAGTTGTGGTGTTGGGGGATGCTGATCTGGGGATGAGAAAGGGACCTGGGCTTGAAGAAGATGGAGACGCTGTTGGTGCAGCCATTGGCGGGTGCGCGCCACCCAGTGGCGTCGCCGCTGGGGAGACCAGGTTAAATAGACGGAAAACCCGGCCCGGAGTTCCGCACAGGTGTGGTCCTCCCGTAATGGGGCCAGGGGAGCTTCGGCGAGACCCTGGGCCAGAACCTCGGCAAAGCAGCCGCTATGGCCCCGGCTGTTGACAAAATCATGGTCTGCTTCCCACTGCAAGATGCGCTGTAATCGCCCCACCCAGTCCTCCAGAGTGCGGAGCTGGCTGTGGGTTGGGGCATTAAGACCGTGGGGATCGGACCTGCTGAAGATCATGGTTCCAGTCAGCCATGGCCTGCTCTGTGACCAGCCTTTTCCGCCAGTTGCGGCTCCGGGTGACAAGATTTTGCAAACGCTTCTGGTGCTTTTGCAGGCGCTGACGGCTCTGCCGCAGGGGAAAATGGGCAAATTCCATGTCCTGCAAACGCAACAACAGCACGCAGGTGACCACCTGGGGGGCGTTCTCTTCATTGCCCATGGGCACAGCCATTTTGAGCAGATTGGCTGGCGCATTCATGGCCTCCACATCCCCCTCCAGCACCGCATCCAGCAGCCTGATCGGAAGCACAGCCTGGATCAGGCGGTGGTTCAAGAGTTCAACGTTCAGTTGATGGGACAGGGTGCGCAGGTGGCAAACCATGGCTCGGCTGAGCCATAGGCGCCAGTGCTCCAGATCCTGGGGATCCCGCGGTGGCATCAAGGGCAAGGAGGCGTCTTCCTGGGATGGCTCTCGGATGGCCAGGATCAAACCCTCCCCTGAAGGATCATCCTGCTCCCCACCATTGAGGCGCTCCAAGGCCGCAACCATCTTGCGGCGCCGGTCCTGCTTGATGCGCTGATGCTCCCCCTGGAGCTTCCGCGCCAGCAGCAACAGGTGCTCCACAGTCAGCACACAGCAAGAGGCTTTGGTTAGGGCTTTCAGGCGCCGCTGAAGGGATTGGCGCTCGCCAGGGCTGAGGCTGCTATAGCGCTCCGGACAATCCTGGGAGACCAGCACAAAGACAGCTTGCAGAACCTGATGGGGCACCTGCTGGCGCAGCAGACTGAGGTAGTCCTCCAACTGGCGGAGCAAGGGCAGCGCCAGTTGATCGGTTTCCATCTCCAGTTGATGGAGCGCCTGGCTGGCGTCTTGATGGGGATTCAGATCCTGCAAGGGGGCTGCGTTCAACTGCTGGTGGTTATGGCTGCCACCTCAGCCGCGAAGTCTGTGGCTGCCACCTCAATCCCCTGCCCCAACACAAAGCGGGCAAAGCGACGCACAACGATCTTCTCCCCCAGCTTGCCAGAGGTTTGCTTGACACGCTCCGCCACGCTCAGAGAGGTGTCCTTGATAAAAGGCTGATCCAGTAGGGCCAACTCCTTGAGGCGCTTGCCAATGCGACCCGCCACGATCTTTTCCCGAATGGCTGGGGGTTTTTTGGCCAGATCGTCTCGCCCCATCTCAATGGCCTTTTCCCGCTCCTTAATGGATGCAGGGATATCGTCCGTGCTGACAAACTCCACCTGGGGACATGCGGCAATCTGCATGGCCACATCCCGGGCCAGAAGCTGGAACTCTTCCCCCCGGGCGACAAAGTCGGTCTCGCAGTTGATCTCCACCAGGACGCCAACCCGGCCGCCAGTGTGGATGTAACTACTGACCAAACCCTCAGCGGCGGTGCGGCCGACTTTTTTCTCCGCAGAGGCGATGCCTTTCTGGCGCAGCCACTCACTGGCCTTGGTCAGGTCCCCCTTGCTGGCGGCAAGGGCTTTTTTGCAGTCCATCATTCCCGCGCCGGTTTGTTCGCGCAGTTGCTTGACGGTCTGGGCGGAAACGGCAGCCATGGGGAGAATAGGGGGCAGAGAACAGGGGCCAGCTTAGGGCCAGAGCAGAGGAAGAGGTCGTTGATGCCAACGACGGGGGATCTTACTCCCGTGAGCCATAGCGGCCCTCATTGATGGCGTCAGCAAGGCGGCTGAGCACCAGCTGCACAGAGCGAACCGCATCGTCGTTGCAGGGGATGGGCACGTCGCAGAGGTCAGGATTGCAGTTGGTATCCAGCATGGAGACCAGTTGAATGGATAACTTCCGGCATTCCAGAACGGCATTGGATTCCCGTCTCTGGTCCACCAGAATCACCACATCCGGCAGCCGCCGCATGGTTTTGAGACCGCCCAGATATTTCCGTAAGCGGTCCAGTTCACGGCGCAGGACCGCGGCCTCCTTTTTGGGACGCATGGCAATGGCTCCGGAAGATTCCATTCGCTCCAGATCCTTGAGATGGTCAATGCGGGCCCGCATGGTGGTCCAGTTGGTCAGCATGCCCCCCAGCCAGCGCTGGTTCACGTAGGCCGCGCTACAGCGCTGAGCCTCTTGGGCAATCACTTCTGCGGCCTGCTTCTTTGTGCCGACGAACAGGAACCGCTTCCCCGACTTGGCCGAGGAGCGGACCCACTTGTAGGCGTGGTTGAGACAGCCGGCTGTCTTCACCAGATCAATAATGTGGACCCCATTGCGGGCACAATAGATGTAGGGCGCCATCTTGGGGTTCCATCGACGGGTCTGGTGCCCAAAGTGGGCGCCAGCCTCCATCATTTCCGTCAGCGTGGCAATGGCCATGGGTTTTGCGTTGAGTTTCGGGTTGAACCTCCACCCGCGTCGGAGCCCCCGACAAAAAAGCCCAGGGCTCACCCGAAACACGCAGGTGTGCGGTGTGTTGACGTTCCCAGCCTATCAAGATGGCTAGGGGGTCTGCCGCCATGCTTCTGCAAAGATAGCCTGCACGCAAATGCGGTTGAGGTGCAGCCGCAGCAGTTCCATGGCCCAACCGGGCTGTCCCCGGCGCACCAGGATGGTCAGCAGTGGCGCCATGGTGCGGGCATTGAGCAGTCCACCCAATGTGAGCACCTGCCAAAGGAGGAGATGGAGCCAGGTGAACTGAATCATCATGCGCACCCGGAGGGTGGGGTGTTTGCGGTAGAAGACCAAGGCCATGCGAGCCCGCTCCTTCTCCTGCTGGATCAACCGGGGAATCTGCTGGAGACGAAAGGGGGGATGCCAGTGATAACCAATGGCCTCTGGACAACGCACCAGCACAACACCCAACTGCCGCAGCCGCTCCCCCAGTTCAAGGTCCTCCCAGCCGTACTGGCGAAAGCGTGTATCAAACAACCCGGAACCCAGGAGCAGTTGGCGATCAATGGCCACATTCCCTGTGGCAAAATAGGCCCAGGAGAGATCCGTGAGTTTGTAGGGCTCAGCGGTGGGCTGGGCAAAGTTACTGGTATTGATGACCGCGCCGTAGGTGAAGCAGAGGCGATTGCCACGGCGGCGCCAGTGGCGCTGAAGAGCACGGGCATGGGCAGCGAGAAAGCCCTTCACCACCACCAGGTCGCTGTCGATAAAGACAATGACGTTCCCCCGTGCGGCCTTCACCCCACAGTTGCGGGCCATGGCCGCACCGCCATGGTCCTGGTGGAGGAGGCGCAGGTGGGGGTAGGCCCTCTCTTGCAGGGCCGCCACTGTCTCATCCGTCGAACCATCGTCCACCACAACCACCTCATAGCCTTCCACCTCTGGCGCTGCGGATAAATCCTGAGCCTCCAAGGCCGCCAGGCACTGGCGCAGGATGGGAAGACGGTTATAGGTGGGAACCACCACGCTGAACAACACCGGTCCACTGCATGGGAACGGGACCGTCTCAGTCTGCGGCGCCCCCATTGTTGGCCGTTCCGGTGACCCCATTGCCGGCGCCTTCACCACGGCCGTCATGGCCACCTCGCTTCTTGAAGCGGCGTGCATAGGAGCGATTGCGCTCCTGTTTTTCCTTTTTGAGGTTGCGGCGTTTGGCCATGGTCATGGGAAAGATGCTCCTGGCCATCCTACAGAGCCCAGATCCCAGGCCATCGGAGACCGGCGGGCAGCATCTGCGAAACACCCCCTTCCCTGATCCCACCAAGAGAAACAGAGCAGTTGCGCCGATAACCCTGCTGGTTGCCCCGGTTCTCCAGCATTTCCCCTGTGGATTCCATCCGGTGCATTGCCACCTGGCTCAGAATCCGTGGGTGCAGGCCAGTGCCCCATCTCGGTCAATTGCTCAACGATGACCTGTTGGTCCCCATAGGTCCACCAGCTTTGCTGGCTCGGTGAGCGAGATGGACCGGCTCCATCACTGCAATGGCCACCTGAAGCTGGACGGTTGCTGGTGGGACATGACTGCTGAAAGTCCGTCCGCGCTGGGGGGCGGCGTTGCAGCGTCATCCCGTGGACTTTCGCCCCCTCGGCGGCGAGGGGGACTTGCCAGGCTGTATGGAAAGAGCACAGTTCCGTGCTGGCGGCATGGCCAAGGGATACACTAGAGGATTGCAAATCCTTAGTTCGGAATCCGGGCACCGCTTTTGGAAGCCAATGATCCCCCATTCTCGTTGTCCATCCCCTCAGAAAAGTAGTGAGCAGGTGGAGAACCTTCTGCCATGGGCAATGTTCATGGGGAACTTGGTAATGTATCCCCTGTCGCCGACCACCTGCCCCGTAGAGCAGGGGTCTTGAGGGCCATGGTGGCCCCTGGGGTTGATGGGCCGATGGAGCTTGCAGCCAAAGAACCAGCCCATGGCGGTGGGGGGGCGTTGCGTCCGCCCTTGGAACAGCCTGTTCCGCCTGATCCGTGTGTTATGGCAGGCTGCCAGCTTGGCGCTACGGACATGCTCCACCCCATAGCGGCAGAAATGCTTGGAGTCTTTGTAGGGGGAGAGAGGGAAGAGGGCCAGGATGAAGACCATCTCGCCAAGGGAGAGCTTGCCCGATCACTGGTGCTGACGGTCTGAGGGGATCGATCAAGTGATGCTGCCATTTCTGGAAGAGTTGGGCAAAGTCATCAAGGCAGCAGAACAGCGCCACGGCAGAGTCTTTCATGGGGGGGCTTTCCGTCTCTGTGGGCGACACGGCTACTGAATCGGGTCATGCCGATTGGGGAAGATCCCTCTCTCCCCAATGGGCGTCTGGGGACACTACCTTGTCCCAGTCCGAGGACCTGCTGGCGCAGAACAGCTCTCTTCAATAGAGGCTTTCCCCCCATGGAGGGGCTCCACCACAGCGATTAACACCTTTCCTGATGGCCCTTGATCCAGAACCGGGATTGTAGGGTGTTTTGTAGACAAAGCCAGAGGGGCCATCGGAAATGATGGAATGATCAACCCATCAACCCATTGCGACGGGTGTACCAGCAGCATCAGGGTCGGAGCAGCCAATACGCCGTGTCCATGGGCCTGTTGATGCTGGTTAGCCGTGGTGGAGCCTGCTGACCAGGGACGGTAAGGGTGATCAGCAGTGCTTCGCTCCGGGTCTCTCCACTGTGGGTCTCCGCGGCGCGCTCCAGCACGGTTAAGAGGCGATGGGTGACGGGGTCATAGTGAAGTGTGGGGGTGGCACTAAGGCTGTGTTCAGTGAAGTCGAGTGCCGCCACCACGCCATGGCTTGGCTGCACCTCCAACAGGAGGATGTCTTGATGGGGTTGGCCATCCTGCAGGATGCCATCAACCGTGAGGAGCCAGATGCGCTCTGCGATCTCGTCACAGGCAACGGCGAGAACCGCGGCCTCCCCTTCCCACACCACCTCTGGCGCCAAGCCAGGACGCAAAAGTTCAATGGTCTTGACGTAGTCTGGCTGATGCTCCAGCACCACAGCCCGCTGTCCCGCACCGCAGAAGGTTTTCAAGTCCCGATTGCCGGGCAGGATGTGGCGCTGGGCAGCCAGGGGGGGCAAGCTGACAACCACCAACCCGTTCTCATCGGGGAAAACAATTCCATCCCCACTGGGCAATAACTCCACGGGCCCAGTCGGCTGGTGGTCCAGTGGCGCCCCCTGTCCCCAGCCCTGATCTTGTCGCCACAGCCACGGCAGACTCCTGGCCTGGCCGGGTTGGAAGAGCCGCAGAAATGGCGGGTGGTCAGTGGGTTGCCCCAAGGCAGCACTGCTGATGCCCTGGAGCAGCAACTGACCTGTGTTGCTGCTACTGAAATGACTATAGAGGGTTGTGGTGCCTGGCAAGGGTCGGGGTGGTGCAGTGGGCGGCAACGCCGTGGGCGCCGTGGGATGATTGCGCAACACCACACCGGATGGCTCCACCGCCACGAACCAGTTCTTCTGGCTGAGGGGATCCACCGCGGCGGCATAGACAACACCCCGCCCATCCCGCAGGGGCAGGATATTACTGATGACACTCTCCCATGGGGTGATGGGCTCCCATGGGCCATCGGGCCAGCCCAACTCCAGGCGTTGCCCCTGGGGACCAGACACCAGCCCCAGCACCAAGGGGCGGGGATCCCACCGGAGATGGACCTGCTGGAGGGGCTGACCCCGCTGATCCTGGCCACCCAGACTCACCATGAGTGGACCGCTGGCGCGATGGGGTTGACTCAAGCGCAACTGGACCGTGGCGCCATCCGCTCTTGTGCTGAAGGGCACATCAGGGGCAAGCTGGATGGATGCAGCCAAAGAAGCCGGATCCACAGGGCGAGTATAGCGTAATTCCAGCACCGCTGCCGCATCCGCAACAGGCCGCACCGTCAGCAACCGGCCCGGGCGGCGCCAGAGGGCATACTGCTGCAGCAGCGCCAGGATTAGACCTGCAAACAGCAGGCGCCAAGCGAAACCATGGACCTGGTGACGCGGCAGTTGGCTAGGGTCAGGACTCATCACCAGAAGAGGACGGTGGCGGCCAGGGGGATGACAGAACAGAAGACGTGGGCGCAGCGGTCGTAGCGGGTTGCAATGCGCTGCCAGTCTTTCTGTCGGGAAAAGAGATCCTCGATTTTATGACCCTTGCAATACAACCTCTTGCTACAATGAACTGGTTTCTTGCAGCAGTGACGGGGCGGAATGCAAGGCGGGATGCCCTGCTGGGACAGCATCTTACGGATTTTGTCCCTATCATCCCCTTGATCCCCGATCACCGTGGCCGTAGGCGGCAGCTCTTTGCGCACCACATCGGCACCGGTGAAGTCACTGCATTGCCCCTCACTCAGGTGGAGTCGCAGGCGACCATCTTTGCTGTCACAGACCCCATGGAGCTTGCTGGTCATGCCCCCTTGGTGCCACCAATCAGGCGGGGGCACCCCCCTTGTTGAGGGGCTGCACGCCGTGGGATGGGCTTTGATGTCAGTGGCGTCAAGCATCAGCACCTCTGGCTCCGGGGCATCAGGCGGCTCTGCAGAGTCGGATGCTGACAACTCGGAAAAGATCAGATCAAAAACACCCTTGTCTCACCAGCAGCGGCAACGGTTGTAGAGGGTTTTGTGGGGACCATAGGCCGCTGGGGCATCCACCCAGCGCAGCCCCTTCTGAATGACAGGGATGCTGCTGCTCAACACCTTCCTGTCCTCCACCCGCTTCCCACCACGTTCCTTGGGAAACGAAGGGTAGATGCCATCAACCTGCTCCGCGCTGAGCCCCAACAACTGGGCCATCACCCATCTCCTCCTGGTGCCCTCTTGGGGCTCCCTCTCTGCTGAGAGGGTCATTCCTCATATGATGAGTCCTGAACCTAGAATGGGTGCCTGAAAAACTCAACCACTTCCTGAATGCTGTTCAATCGACTGAGCAAGTAGAGCAAACGGGGCACATCAACCACGACCTCCTTATTGGGGTAGTGTTCAAGAAAATCGATGGGGTTCAGCCTGCCTGTTTCGCTCTGGGCAACAGAGAGAATTGCCGCTGAGCGCAGTGCTTGAATTCCGGCGTCGGGAGCACGGCGGGGATAGAAGATCGTCGACATTCTGCCCAGGAAGGCCTCGCCAAGATCCGTGTATAGGAGGCGGCCCAGCAACGTGAAGGGAATCTCCACCCGTTTTGCCAGTACGGATCTGGCATTCTCATGGGGAACTTTGGTGATGGCCAGGGCCTGTTTGATGAAGCCCTGGGGCTCGGATCCCTCACTGAAGCTGCGTAGCTCCTCCACCTCCACGGATCGATTCAAGGGACCAACCACCAGAACCACCCGTTCAGCCGCCCTGGCGGCAGGGCTGATCCAGATGAGAAGACCACCCAGGAGGGGGGCCAGGGGTCGTGTGGAAAGCAGCGCCACCAAACATGAAGAATGCGTGGGAGTTACCTTAAGATGCTGAAACGCTTCTCGCTGGTGGAAGGCCCTGCTGGGGAAGCAAAATATCCCTCACCAGCCGCACAGCACCCCGTTCCACCAGATCCTGGACCAACTGGAGGCCCATGGTATGGACCGCCGGTTCCCCCAGGAGGCGGGGAAGGCTTTGCCAAAGCATGGTGGGCTCAAAGTAGGGAAGCTTCTGGAGAATCCTGAGAAGATCCAACAGGGGAGGGGGCGTGCCTGGATAGTGGGCAGGGTTCTGAAGACCATGGAGTTGCCAGCGCTGGGGCAGCCGCTGCCCCACCCGGCACGCCATCTGCCAACCCATGGTGTCCAACTGATCCACCATGGCGTCCACCAACTGGCGTCGCACTTTGCTTCCGGCATCGGACAACAGAAAGTTCAAGGTGCTGTCCACCAAAGTCTCCGGGTCCAGGCCTTGGCTTCGGCCAGCACTGCTGAGCAGATCATCCAGGCGTTCCCAGCGCAGAGCGTTTTCGCTGAGCACCATTTCCTTCAGGCTGTTGCGCAACTCCGGATCCGGATCCACCAGTAGCCTTGTTGCAAAGTACGGGTAGGCTGCCCCCAGAATTTTGAACTGTGGATTGATGCTCAGAGCGATCCCCTCTAAAGTCACCAATGAGCGGATAATCAGAGCATAATAGGGGGGAACCTGAAACGGAAAGCGGTACATCACTCCTGAAAGATCATCTGTGACAGATTTAAAATCCATTTGACTCACCCCTTCTTCCAAGGCACGGCTAAACACCTTTGCAAATGCGGGAACAATGGGTTGAAGGTCAACCTCCTGGTTTAAGAATCCAAGCCGGACAAAATCTTTTGCTAATTTGTCAAAATCTTTATTGACCAAATGAACAACAGCTTGAATTAATCCAGTGCGGGCACTTCTCTTCACCTCACTCATCATACCAAAATCCAGATAGGCAATGCGTCCGTCCGGAAGGGCTAGAAGATTACCAGGATGGGGGTCAGCATGGAAATAGCCATGTTCCAGGAGCTGCTCCAGGCTGCAATTTACCCCCACGTTAATCATATCCTCCGGATCGAGTCCCAACGCTTGCACCTCCTTGACCTGGGTGAGCTTAATCCCTTCAATCCACTCCATTGTCAGGACACGACGGTTGGTCAGGCGCCGGTGAATCTCTGGGACCGCAATGCGCTGGTTATGGCGATGCAGTGCTGCAAAACGTGCTGCGTTCTCCGCTTCATGGATATAGTCCATCTCTTCAAAAATCCGTGTTCCCAGCTCATCCACCAAGCCCACCAGGTCGCTGCGCACAAAGCGGGTGTAACGCTTGATCCACAGGGCCATATTGCGGACGATGTAAAGATCCAATGTGATCTGCTCCCGCAAGCCTGGCCGCTGCACCTTGACGGCCACTGCCCGTCCATCTGGCAATTGCCCCTTATACACCTGACCCAACGATGCGGCGGAAATGGGCCCCCCACTCAAGTGGGTGAACAACTCCTCAGCAGGGGCCCCCAGATCTTCGGCGATGCAGGCCATGGCCATGGTATTGCTGAAGGGGGGCAACTGATCCTGGAGAGCAGATAGCTCTTCCAGAACCACGGGGGAGACCAGGTCAGGGCGGGTGGATAGGGCCTGGCCAGCCTTGATAAAAGCAGGACCCAGTTGGGTGAGCAGCTCACGCAACTCACGCCCCCGCCCCCGCACCTGGTCCTCCTGGCGCAACCGACCGGTGAGCCGGTCCATCAGCACAGCCAGAAGAAAAGCTCCGATGGGGATTAAAGTCTGCCAGAGGCGCCGGAGCAATTGCCGGGGGCGGCCATGGTAGAGCCTGGCTACAGCCTCGGGATCATAACGATTCAGATTGGCTGCGCCAATGCGGTCCCTTGGATGGCCATTGTCCTTTGCGGTCACGGAGCTGGACAAACTGGTCACGGCCTGGCAGACGCGGTGATGGGGATAATCCTAGGAAAACCTGAAGGGCCTTTGATGGTGGTCATGGGATTAGGATGGGGCATCCATTGCCCTTGGGCCTGTGCTTCTGGCGCTGAAGCTGGAAAACATTGCCCTGATTGATGCCCTTGACCTTACGTGTTCTCCCGGCCTGACCGTCCTGACCGGGGAAACCGGAGCGGGAAAATCCTTGCTTCTGGATTCCCTGGATGTGCTGTTGGGTGGGGAGCCGCCCAGGCATTTGCTGCGCCACGGTCAGGATCAGGCCCTGATTCAAGGCCGCTTTGCCCCCCATCAGCACCTGTCTCTCCTGCTGGCGCAGCGGGGCCTTGGTGCAGTGGAGTCACAGCCGTCGCCATTGGTGGTGACCCGCCAGCTTGTCCGTCGCAGTGGACGGATCAGGAGCCGCGGGCGCATTAACGGCATCAGCGTGAACCGCCAGACCCTCCTGGAATTACGGCCCCTGCTCATTGATCTCACGGTTCAGGGTCAAACCCAGGTGTTGGGGCGCCAAGCCCAGCAACGCCGTTGGCTGGACGGCTTTGGCGATCTCCACCATCAACGGGCCCTCAATCGGGTGGCGGCGGCCTATGAAAACTGGGTTCAGCGTCGCTCCGCCCTGGACCAACTGAAGATGGAACGGAAGGACTTTCAACAGCGTTGGCAGGAGAACACCCGGATGCTCACGGACCTGCAGCAGGCTGCCCTGGAGGATCCCCAGGAGTTGGCGATCCTGAAGCGGTGTCAGGATCGTCTTGCCCATGCCCTGCGCCTAAAACAGGGGAGTTGGTCTGTAGTGCAGCACATTCAGGAGCCCTTGCCTGATCAGGCGGCAGCCATGGACCTCCTTGGACAGGCGGAGGGGGAGTTGCAGGCCATGGCTGCCATTGATCCCACACTTCAACCGCTCCTGCAGCGCCTTCAACTGGCCCAGGATGAGGTGCAAGGCGTGGCAGTGGCGCTCCAGGACTATGGCCAGGAACTGGAGAGCCATCCCCAGGCCCTCGCTGATCTTCAGGAGCGCATCGCCCAGCTTCAACGGCTGGAGCGGCGCTATGGCCAAAGCTTGGCCGCCCTCATCCACCGCCGCAGTGAACTGGAGACGGCCACAACAGCGTTGGATTGGGACGCACGGCAACAGGGCCTTGAGCAGAAGGAGCGCGCTGCCCATGACCAACTGCGCCAGGCCTGTGGCCCGCTGCGCCAATGCCGTCGGCGGGCAGCGGATCACCTTGTGGCCCACCTCATGGACGCGCTGAGCCCCATGGGCTTGGAGCAGATGCGCTTTGCCGTGGATCTGAAGCCCCAACCCCCGACCGAGCATGGCAGTGAGCAGGTGTGCTTCCTCTTTTCCGCCAATCCTGGTGAAGCCATGGCCCCCCTTGGGGATGTGGCCTCCGGTGGCGAAATGTCCCGCTTTCTCCTGTCATTAAAAACCTGCCTTGCCAAGGCGGATTTCCCCATGACCCTTTTGTTTGATGAGATTGACAGCGGCGTGAGTGGCCGCGTCAGTGTTGCCATGGCCCAGCTTCTCCACCGTCTTGCGCAGCGCCATCAGGTGTTTTGTGTGACCCACCAGCCCCTCATTGCTGCCCGTGCCGATTACCATTTCCGGGTGAGTAAGCACATGGAGGGGGGGCGCACCTGCACCCAGGTCATGGCGCTGACTACCGTGGCTGACCGGGAAGAGGAGCTGGCCCAGCTGGCGGGCGGCAACCCCCAAGAGGCACGGCGCTATGCGGCCAGTCTCCTGCGGGATTGCTTTGAAAATGATTGATTGAAAGTCCCCCGAACAGCGGGAGCGCCGGAACGGGTCCGAGTGCCGGGCCCAATCCGGCCCCAGGGAATCGCCATCCGGAATGTGGTCCGACCCATGGTGCGGGTGGGCTGCCGTCTCACGGAGCGGTAGGATGCCATGGCCTCCCAAACTGCCGGTTCATGCCCGTTGAGCGGCCAGCTACGGACCCCCCCCTTGATCTACAGGCCATGGCACCCACGGAGAGCCCTGGGAAGCCATCCCCGGAGAACGGGATCTGCATTCGTGGCGCTCGTCAGCATAACCTTCGGAATATCGACCTCACCATTCCTCGCAATCGCCTGGTGGTGTTCACGGGCGTCAGCGGCAGCGGCAAGTCGTCCCTGGCGTTTGACACCATTTTTGCTGAAGGTCAGCGGCGCTATGTGGAGAGCCTGTCCACCTATGCACGCCAGTTCCTTGGCCAACTGGATAAGCCCGATGTGGATGCCATTGAGGGGCTCTCTCCCGCCATTTCCATTGACCAGAAGTCCACCAGCCATAATCCCCGCTCCACGGTGGGTACGGTGACAGAGATCTATGATCACCTGCGTCTTCTGTTTGGCCGGGTCGGACAACCCCATTGCCCCCAGTGTAGTCGTCCCATTCGGCCCCAAACCATTGATGAGATGGTGGACGCCATTGTCCAGTTGCCGGAGGGGGTGCGCTTTCAATTGCTGGCCCCTGTGGTGCGGGGTCAGCAGGGGAGCCACGCTCGGCTGTTGGCCAATCTGGTGGCTGAGGGCTTTGCCCGTGTGCGAATCAATGGGGAAGTGAGGGAGCTGAATGACAATATTGTGCTTGAGAAAAATCATCACCACACCATTGAGGTGGTGGTGGATCGCCTCGTTGCGCGTCCCACGCTTCACGAGCGCCTCCATGACTCCCTGCGCACGTGTCTCCAGCGGGGGGATGGTCTGGCAGTGGTGAACGTGGTGTTGCGCCCAGGGGAGGAGCTGCCGCCTGGCATGGAGCAGGAGTGGACGTTCTCCGAACACTTTGCCTGTCCAGTGCATGGGGCAGTCATGGAAGAGCTCTCCCCACGGTTGTTCTCTTTCAATTCTCCCTACGGGGCCTGTCCTGATTGTCATGGTATTGGCCATCGCCGTTGCTTTACTGCGGAACGGGTGATTCCTGATCCCAAGCAACCCATCTATGCAGCGATTGAACCATGGAGTCATCGTGACGATCATTATTCATACTCCCTACTTTATAGCCTCGGCAAAGAGCTTGGATTTGACCTGCAGACTCCTTGGTGTCAACTGAATTCCACCCAGGAGCAAGCGATTCTCCATGGCGTGAGAGATTTGATTCTTGTCCATGGGGATAGCCGATACCGATCTGGCCAAGGTTACAGGCGAAAATTCCATGGTGTGCTTGCCATGTTGGAATGCCAGTATCAGGAGACAGGCTCTGAGGCCGTGCGCCAGAAGCTGGAACAGTATCGGGAAGCTGTAGTCTGCAGGAGTTGTTCCGGAAAACGCCTGCGACCAGAAGCATTGGCCGTACTGGTTGGTCCCTACGGAATTCACGATCTCACCAGCATGACCATTGACCAATGCCTGGCCAGTATTGAAGCATTAGGCGGCATGGGAGAAGAACAATCATCCCCCCCCTTACTCACGCCGCGCCAGTTGCAGATTGCCAAGCAGGTCCTGGTGGAAATTCATGGGCGTCTCCGATTTCTTTTGGATGTGGGATTGGATTATTTGAGTCTGGACCGTGCCGCCATCACCCTCTCTGGCGGAGAGGCGCAGCGGATTCGTCTGGCCACCCAAATTGGTTCTGGTCTAACCGGTGTGCTCTATGTGCTGGATGAGCCCAGTATTGGATTGCATCAAAGGGATAATTATCGCCTCTTGCAAACTCTCTTCCGGCTGCGGGATCTGGGCAATACCCTCATTGTGGTGGAGCATGATGAAGAAACAATCCGAGCCGCAGATTATCTGGTAGATATTGGCCCTGGCGCTGGTGTCCACGGGGGGAAGATCATCGCTTCCGGCTCTCTTGGCGATGTGCTGGCCAGTGAGGATTCCCTGACGGGAGCCTATCTATCCGGCCGTTGTCACCTCCCCACACCAGAGCAACGCCGCGACCGTAATCGGCGTTGCCTTCGGATGATCAACTGTCACCGCAATAACTTAAAAAACCTAAATGTTGATATTCCCCTGGGACGACTGGTGTGTATTACCGGGGTGAGTGGTAGTGGCAAAAGCACTTTGGTGAATGAGCTTCTTCAGCCCGCTCTTGAAAACCACCTTGGCCACAGAACACCCTTTCCTGACGGCTTGGGCGCCCTCCAGGGAGCCCAGGCCCTTGACAAGGTGATTGTGATTGATCAATCCCCCATTGGCCGCACTCCACGCTCCAACCCGGCCACTTACGTGGGAGCCTTTGATGCAATTCGCCAGTGTTTTGCCGCAACTGTTGAGGCCAAGGCCAGAGGTTACCGGGCTGGTCAATTTAGCTTTAATGTCAAAGGAGGACGCTGCGAAGCCTGCGGAGGACAAGGTGTGAATGTAATTTCCATGAATTTTCTACCTGATGTCTATGTTCAATGTGACGTGTGTAAAGGTAAGCGATATGATCGGGAAACGTTACAAGTTCGTTATAAAAACTATTCGATTTCTGATATTTTAGAAATGACCATTGAAGAAGCTAAGGATGTTTTTTCATCTGTCCCACCAGCCGTGCAGCGGCTGCAGAGCTTAGTGGATGTTGGCTTAGGGTATATGCGACTGGGACAGCCTGCCCCAACACTTTCTGGTGGAGAGGCCCAGCGGATGAAGTTGGCAACGGAACTTTCAAAGCGGGCCACAGGTAAAACCCTCTATCTCATTGATGAGCCCACCACAGGACTCAGTTTTTATGATGTTCATACACTCATGAATATTTTACAACGCTTGGTAGATAAAGCAAACTCCATCATTGTTATTGAGCACAATCTAGATGTGATACGCTGTGCTGACTGGCTGATTGATTTAGGACCTGAAGGGGGAGATCGTGGTGGAGAGCAAGTGGTCTGCGGAACGCCTGAGCAGGTAGCTGAACACCCCAATAGCCATACAGGTCGTTGTCTGAAGACCCTGTTGGCCAACTAGTGTCATGTCCCGGAGATAAGTGTACAAAGTCGTTCCATCTTGACAGGGATGGATTCCGCGGTAGCGCCCCGGAGGAAGGGGGTGCTTGGGGCGTTGCATGCCTCCACGAAGGCATTGATTTTCTGAATGAGTTCTCGAACATTGGGAAGTGATCCTTGCCGAATGGCTTGATTGATCCATGGGGCGTAATGGGAGTGACATGCAGGTGGAAACTGCGCTACCGCGCCAGCCACTCCTTCACCTCGGCGTGTTTGTGGGTGTAGCGGTTATCGATCATGGGCTGGTTCTTTGGCTTCAAGCTCCACCTGCTCTCAACCATCAGGGCCAGATCATGGTCTTCAAGATCCAGGGGGCAATACGAATGACCGGCAACCGCTGGAGCTCATGACTGACGAACTCCGGGGCAATGTATTGGCGATAAGGGATACATTTCCAAGTCACCGAAGCAGCCTTGAGGTCCAGGACTTTGGACCACCAGGGAAAATCTGGAAAACCCCAAAAGGAACCCTGTCCCTCCCCAGCGGCCTGAGAGTGGCTAGACTGAGTGTGAATTGGGATGGAAAGGATGGAAGTGAAGGAGCAGCAGTTGGGGTTCAGCGACTGGGAGCGTAGCCGCGTGAGGAAGCAGACCAGAAAGGAGAAGTTCCTCTGTGA
>JAJDUS010000138.1 GCA_022826535.1 Prochlorococcaceae cyanobacterium jk18x1bzbins.87 | reverse complement strand
ATCTTCCAGTACGCCTCCTTCAACAACAGCCGTAGCCTCCACTTCTTCCTGGCGGCCTGGCCGGTGATCGGCATCTGGTTCACCTCCATGGGGGTGTCCACCATGGCCTTCAACCTCAACGGCTTCAACTTCAACCAGTCCGTCCTGGATGGTCAAGGCCGGGTGGTGGGCACCTGGGCTGATGTGGTGAATCGTGCCAATCTCGGCTTGGAAGTGATGCACGAGCGTAATGCCCACAACTTCCCCCTGGACCTGGCTTCTGCCCAGTCCACCACCGTGGCGCTCACCGCTCCAACCATCGGCTGATCCGCCCAAGACCCCTGGGGTCCACCAATCCATGCCCCCACTTCACCAGCTTGGTGGCGTGGGGGCATTTTTTGGATGAAAACCCAAGCAAGACCAGATGCCTAGGGTCAGGACTCATCACCAGAAGAGGACAATGGCGGCCAGGAGGATGGCAGAACGGAAAGACGTGGTCGCTAGCGGTCGTAGCGGGTTGCAATGCGCCGCCAGTCCTTCTGTCGGTAAAAGAGCGTCTCGATTTTGTGACCCTTGCGATCTAGCCTCTTGCTGTAATGCACTGGTTTCTTGCGGCAGCGACGGGGCAGGATACAAGGCGGGATGCCCTGCTGGGACAGCATCTTACGGATTTTGTCCCTGTCCTACACTTGATCCCCGATCACCGTTGCTGTAGGCGGCAGTCTTGAGCACCATATCGGCACCGGTGAAGTCACTGCATTGCCCCCTCACCCAGGTGGAGTCGCAGGGGACGATCTTTACTGTCACAGACCCCATGGAGCTTGCTGGTCATGCCCCCCTTGGTGCCACCAATCAGGCGGGGGCGCCCCCCTTTGTTGAGGGGCTGCACGCCGTGGGATGGGCTTTGATGTCAGTGGCGTCAATCGTCAGAACCTCTGGCTCTGCGGAGTCGGATGCTGACAACTCAGAAAAGATCAGATCAAAAACACCCTTGTCTCACCAGCGGCGGAAACGGTTGTAGAGGGTTTTGTGGGGACCATAGGCGGGCCGGCATCCACCCAGCGCAGCCCCTTCTGAATGACAGGGATGATGCCGCTCAACACCTTCCTGTCATCCACCCGCTTCACACCCCGTTCCTTGGGAAACTAAAGGGCGGATGCCATCAACCTGCTCCGCGCTGAGCCCCAACAACTGGGCCACCACCCATCTCCTCCTGGTGCTCTCTTGGGGCTCCCTCTCTGCTGAGAGGGTCATTCCTCATATGATGAGCCCTGACCCTGGGGTGCCGATGGTTGCCACATCAACAGTGGCCACAGGGTGCTAGTCCACCAGCAGCGGAGCAACGGTCTCCTGGTAGCGATGCTCACAAGCCTTAATCACCTTCAGGGCCTCTTCCGTGTCGAAGAACCCGTTCACTGAGCAGGTGCCGGGTTTTTTCAGGTCCTTGTAGTGCTCCCAGTAGTAGGTGGTTTCCTTGCGCCAGTGGTCCCCCAGTTGTTGGTGGCTATGGAGATGGTCCATGCGCTTATCGTCAGCCAGCACGGCAATCACCTTGTCATCCACCTCGCCCCCATCGTCAAACTTCATGACGCCGATGATGCGAGCCTCGCAGACGGATCCTGGAATCAAGGGCTCGGTCACGCCAACAATCTCCACATCCAGGGGATCCCCATCTTCATCCCAGGTGGAAGGGATACAGCCGTAGGCAAAGGGGTAGGCCAGAGATGAGAAACCAACCCGATCCAGCTTCAAGTGCCCCGTCTCCGTGATGAGTTCATACTTGTTGATGGTGCCGGCATTGAGTTCCACGATCACATTGAGGCGCAACTGCCCCTCATCGGCAAAGGCCGGCAGCACATGGAGAAGATTGGGCATGGTGCGGCGTGGCGCCAGGTCAAGGTTGGCCATGGATCGCTTGTGTCAAAGGCAAACAGGGGGAATGGTAAGCCGCCGTCCCCGTAAGGACTGGTGGGTGATCGGTTCAGGAGAGGGAGTTGTTTTCCTCCGAAAGACCCATGAACATGGTTTTGTCCAGTTCCATGCGCTGCTCCATCTGGCGCAGGAAGTAGCCGGTCATCATGGCAGAGGCCAGGAGGCTGGCCAGGTTGTCCCGATTGGTGCTGATCTTCACGTCAAACTGCTCGCCAGGAATCATGCCCAGCAAACCCTGGACATTGTGACGAATGATGTCCTGAATGTCTCCACTGGCGGCGTGGGCAACCCGCTGCAACACTTCCGGATTTTGCTGTTGCAGATACTGAATCAGAGGGTTGCCATGGATGGCCTCAGTATCGCTCGTCAGAAACTCCACATTGAACATTGAGACATGGCACGTTACTCTCCCAATCCTAACCCACCCTTTCCAGGGCCCCCTCTGCTGAGGTCAAGGCACGAGGGTGGTGATCACCACACCCAATTCGGGGAGCACCTGCAAGCCCACCCCAGCGCTGTGGAGGCCAGTAGCGGATGAGGGCGCGGCCCGCCACGCGGTTCCGGGGCAAGGGTCCCCAAACATGGGAATCCAGGCTGTTGTTGCGGTTATCGCCCAACACCCAAAGGTGGCGGGGTGGAACCGTCACCTCCGACTGCTCGTAGGCCATGGGTGCAAGGGTCCAGGGCTCCCTGAGGGCTTGGCCATTGCGCTCCAGGTGGCCCCCATGGACAGCCACCCGATCCCCAGCCAGACCCACGACCCGCTTGATCAACGCCTGGGACGGGTCGTAGCCCATGGCCAGCAAGGCATCAGGCGGTTGGAACACCACCACATCACCCAGTTGGGGGCTGCAGCCCAGGCGAAGGCCCAATTTATCCACCACCAGCAGGTCCCGCACCTGTAAAGTGGGTGCCATGGAGCCGGAGGGGATCCAGCGGGGTTCCATGACCCAGTGGCGCACAGCCATGGTGAGCACCACCACCAGGGCCAGGCTCAATAGGGTCCGCCACCCATGGCGCCATGGTTCTCCCATGGGGGAGTGGTCCGAGTCCGATTGGGAAGCAGGCAAGACAACCAGCAGAATTACGGTATGGATCAGGCTGCCATCAACCTCCTCTGGTCCTTGCAGTTGTGGCAAGTGTTGCGTGGAGATGGCGTGACCCATGGGGTGCTCTGTCCAGGGAGCCGCTCAGGGCCCTTGGCCGTGGCGGCAACACTCACCCCTGGCCTCATCCGCCACACCAGCATTGACGAGCGCTCCGCGGCCTTCCTGGCCCTGGGCTTGATTCGGGGAACTGGAGCCCCTGTTGCGGTGCTCACCACCTCCGGCTCAGCCGTGGCCCATCTGCTGCCCGCCTGCAGTGAAGCCGACCTGGGGGGGATGCCCCTGATCCTGCTCACCGCTGATCGTCCGCCCCACCGCAAGCACTGCGGGGCTAACCAGACTGCTCCCCAAGAGAACTTTCTCCTGGCCTGTGTTCGGCGCATGGTGCAACTGCCCCCGCCAGGGACCACAGGGTTTCCCAGGGAGAGGCTCCAGGAGGCCCTGGCTGCTGCCCATGGTCCACAGCGTCATGGCGGCGTGCAGGCGCCAGGCCCCATCCACATCAACCAGGCCTTTGAGGAACCTCTTCACACAACCAGTGAACAATTGCAGGCTGTTCAGCGCCAATGGTGTGCCCGGCAGGCCGATTCAGTGCCATCCCCATCCGGCATGGCCCCCCGCAGCAGTGGAGGCGGCTCCGGCGTTGATCAACCGGTGGCGGCCTGTTCTCCGCCACCCCTGGACTGGGATGAGCCTGGACTCATTGTTGCTGGCCCCTACCGGGGGCAAGATCTGGCGGCCTACCAGCAGTACATGGGTCAACTGGTGGGGCGCACGGGTTGGCCTGTCCTGGCGGATCCCTGTAGTGGTTTGCGAGGTCTGGGGAATCTACCCGTGGTCAGCGGCTATGACCTGCTGCTGATGGCCCCCCGGAGACTGCCGATCCCCAGCCAGATCCTGCGCCTGGGTCCCTGTAGCCCCAGCCGTCGGCTATTGACATGGCTGGAGAAGGCCACAGCGGTCCAGGTGCAGGTTTGTGAACAGGATCAACGCCTTTGGGATCCCCTGGGACGGATCCGTTGGCGATCAGGACATGGCCTGGACACCCTGGTGGCCCAACTCAGCTCCGGCCAGCCTTCAGTGGCATCCATGGCCCTGCAGCAGGGGTGGCGGCATTGGCAGCACCGCCTACAGCAGTGGTTGAGCCACCAGTTGGAGGCATCCCCCATCACGGAACCATGGCTGGCCTGGGCCATCTCCCGCTGGTTGGATCAGCAGCCTCCCACCACAGTGCTTCTGGCCAACAGTTCCCCCATTCGCGATTGGGAAAGCTTTGCCCAGCCCCGCTCCCACCACCAGGTCACCTGTTTCCGTGGGGTGTCCGGTATTGATGGCACCCTGTCCTTGGCGGTGGGCCTGGCCATGGCCGCGGCCCCCTCCCAGGGCGCCATTCTGGTGAGTGGTGATCTGGCCCTGCTCCACGACAGCAATGGCTGGTTGTGGCGCCGCCAGTTGCAGGCCTGTGGCGCCCGGCTTCTGGTGGTCCTCATTGCCAATGGGGGTGGGGGCATTTTTGAGCAATTGCCCATTCGCAATGGGGAGTTTTCCATGGAAGAGCTCTTCACCATGCCCCAAAGCGTGGATCAGTTGGCATTGGCTGCCGCCCATGGCGTACCCAGCCAGACCCTGGACCACCCCCATCAGTTGACAGGGGCGCTGGAGCACGGCAGCCAGCAGGCTCGATGCCATGGCATGGCCCTTCTCCACTGCCCCACCCATGCCCAGCGGGACCACCAGCAGCGCCAACGGCTGCGGGCTGCCTGGCTGGCCATGGCGCTGCGCCATTAGAGACTGGGGAACTCCCTTATCACGATCCCTATCACAGTGACGAATCCGCACCAAACTCCCACCCATCCCCAACCTGGACCCGTCCTGCCGGGGACCAGTGATGTGCTCTGGCACATGGGGCGCCCCTATGGGGACATTCGCTTTGACCTTTGCAGCGAGGGATTTGCCCGGGTTGCTATCAACCGCCCCGCCAAGCGCAATGCCTTTCGGCCGCGCACGGTGGTGGAACTGTTTGATGCCTTCTCCCGTGTACGCGACAATCCCCATCTGGGGGTTGTGCTGTTCACCGGTGTGGGACCTGCTGCGGATGGGGGCTTTGCCTTCTGTTCCGGTGGCGATCAGTCCGTGCGGGGTGGAGGGGGGTATGTGGATGAAACAGGGTTACCCCGGCTGAATGTGCTGGATCTACAACGGTTGATCCGGAGCCTGCCCAAGGTGGTGATTGCCCTGGTGGCTGGCTATGCCATTGGCGGTGGCCAGGTGCTCCACGCCCTCTGTGATCTCAGCCTGGCGGCCGAGAATGCCGTCTTCGGCCAAACCGGACCCCAGGTGGGGAGCTTTGACGCCGGCTTGGGGGCCGCCCACTTGGCCCGCCTGGTGGGGCAACGCAAAGCCCGGGAGATCTGGTTTCTCTGCCAGCGCTATGACGCCGCTGCCGCCTTGGCCATGGGGTTGGTGAATCGGGTGGTTCCCCTCAAGACCCTGGAACAGGAGGGGGTGAACTGGGCGCGGCGCATTATGACCATGAGTCCCACTGCCATCCGCTGCCTCAAGGCCGGCTTCAACGCCGAAACCGATGGCATGATGGGGCTCCAGGAGTTGGCCGGTCAGACCACCAGCCTCTTTTACCGCACAGATGAAGCGCAAGAAGGCCGTAATGCCTTTCTTGAGAAACGGTCTCCCCAGTATCAGGATCATCCCTGGTTGCCTTAGCCAGGCAGCAATAGCAGCCCGGAGGGCCACCGGCCACCGGCAATAGTACCCACCTATGGTATGGTGTGCTCTTCCTACATTGGCCTCTCATGGCTTCGCGGATTCCAGAAGTTTGATCTCAAAGCAAAGATCAAGGCCGCGAGTCAGAAGGCACGCCATGGGCTTGAGGTTACTGGGAAGGGCGCTGCAACTGCTGCAGGTCATGCTGTAAAGACAGCCGGTGAGACCATGGCAACGGCAAGTGGGGCTATTGCGGCCTCTGGTGCCATGGCAACGGTGGGTGGGGCTATTGCGGCCTCGTTGAGCAAGTTTAATGATCTTGTGCTCGATCCCCACCTTATCACCCGGATCACCTCGGCTCATCATAACCATGGCATCGCGATAGCTGATCTCATTAACAAGGGAAACCCTGGAAAACCTCGCAGTGCCTTGGGGAAGAGGTTAGAATGGTGAGGAATTGAAAGAGAGGCTATGTGGAGCAAGGAGGGTCAGCTGGATTTTGGCGATTATGAGCGCAGCTTTGTGAAGAAGCAGACCAGGCG
>JAJDUS010000077.1 GCA_022826535.1 Prochlorococcaceae cyanobacterium jk18x1bzbins.87 | reverse complement strand
CAGCACCGGTGAAGTCACTGCATTGCCCCTCACTCAGGTGGAGTCGCAGGGGATCGCCTTACACTGTCACAGAGCACATGGAGCTTGCTGGTCATGCCCCCCTTGGTACAACCAATCAGGCGGGGGGCACCCCCCCTTGTTGAGGCTGGACGCCGTGGGATGGACTTTGATGTCAGTGGCGTCAATCATCAGGACCTCTGGCTCTGTAGCATCGGGTGGCTCTGCGGCATCGGATGGTGACAACTCAGAAAAGATCAGCTCAAAAACACCCTTGTCTCACCAGCGCCGGAAACGTGTTGTAGAGGGTTTTGTGGGGGCCATCGGCAGCAGGGGCATCCACCCAGCGCAGCCCTTTCCAAGTGACATGGATGATGCCACTCAACACCTTCCTGTCATCGACCCGCTTCCCACCCCGTTCCTTGGGGAACAAGGGGCAGATGCCATCAACCTGCTCCACGGTGAGCCCCAACAACTGGGCCATCACCCATCTCCTCCTGGTGCTCTCTTGGGGGTCCCTCTCTGGTGAGAGGATCACTCCTCGTATGATGAATCCTGACCCTAGGGAACTGTTTCTGCTGCGGCCTTGCTGCGCTGCCGACAGCGTCTACAGATTCCCCGGAGGGTGAGGCGCACCTCTGTTAATTCAAAGCCCGTGACTTGAGCCACATCCCTGGAGGCTGCGGTAATGACCTCGCTGGTAAATTCCTCCGTATGATCACAGCGCATACAGACCATATGGTGATGCACCACCTTGCTACCACCCTGGCGCAATTCATAGCAACGCAAACCCTCTTGCCATTCCCCCTCATCCAATAATCTCATGGTCACCAGGAGCTTGAGGCTGCGATAAACGGTGGCCAGGGATACCTTCTTCCCTGACTGCTTTAGATGGTGATGGACATCATCAGCGGTGAGATGGTTGCCAGGCCCAAGCCTTTGAAACAGGGAGAGCACCTTTTCCCGCTGAGGAGTTAGCCGATGACCCGCCGTATTCAGAACCTCCCGCAGATGCTCCTGTGAGTACTGCTGGATTGATGCTAAAGGAACCCGGTTGGCCATCGAAGTCAGGTCCTGTTGTAGCCCCTGCCACTCAGGATACACGCATTACAAATAGGATGGGTTCATTCACGAGATAAGGGAGAAGGAAGGGCTGGCCTGTCAGCCCTCCCCCCTTGGGAACTTCCCCTCAGGCCGCCACGGCCACGCGGGGATCCAGACTGCCTTTGGCATAGAGATCCGCGTAGACACTGATGGGTTTCTGGTTGATGGTGCTGGCCTTGCCGGCAGACCAGAACTGCTGGTAGCGGTCAAGGCACACCTGCTTCATGTACTGGCGGGCCGGCTTGTTGAAGTGGCGGGGGTCGAAGTTGCTGGGGTCAGCACCAGCAGCCTCCCGCACCGCTGCGGTGAAGGCGAGGCGGTTGTCCGTGTCAATGTTCACCTTGCGCACGCCGTTGCGGATGCCTTCCTGGATCTCCTCCACGGGCACCCCATAGGTCTCGGGGATGTCCCCGCCGTGCTGGTTGATCATGTCCAGCCACTCCTTGGGCACTGAGCTGGAGCCATGCATCACCAAGTGGGTATTGGGCAGGGCCTTGTGGATTTCCGCGATGCGGGAGATGGCCAGCACCTCACCTGTGGGCTTGCGGGTGAACTTGTAGGCGCCGTGGCTGGTTCCGATGGCAATGGCCAGGGCGTCCACCTTGGTCTTGGCCACGAAGTCGGCGGCTTCGCCGGGATCCGTCAGCAACTGGTCCCGGGAGAGTTCCCCTTCAAAGCCATGGCCATCTTCGGCATCCCCCTTGCCTGTTTCCAGAGATCCCAAGCAACCCAGCTCCCCTTCCACACTCACACCCACCGCGTGGGCCACATCCACCACTGTTCGGGTGACCTTCACGTTGTAGTCGTAGCTGGCGGGGGTCTTGGCGTCGGCTTCCAGGGAGCCATCCATCATCACCGATGTGAAGCCATTGGTGATGGCGGAGTAGCAGGTGTTGGGGGCATTGCCGTGGTCCTGATGCATCACCACGGGGATGTGGGGGTAAGTCTCGGTGGCGGCCAGGATGAGGTGCCGGAGGAAGATTTCGCCTGCATACTTGCGGGCGCCTCGTGAGGCCTGCAGGATGACCGGGCTGTCGGTTTCATGGGCTGCTTCCATGATCGCCTGCACCTGCTCGAGGTTATTGACGTTGAAAGCAGGAATCCCATAGCCGTTCTCAGCGGCATGGTCAAGAAGAAGTCGAAGGGGAACCAGCGCCATGGCAGTGAAGAAGGTATCCGGTGGTCACGGAAAGCTTACCGGATTGGAAGAAAGTCTGTTGAATCCCATTCCGCAACGGACGGCTGGCCGTGAAAACACTTCAGGCCTGGAAACACTTCCGGGGAAAAGCATGGGTCGCCTGAGATTCGAACTCAGGACCAGCCGGTTAAAAGCCGGATGCTCTACCGCTGAGCTAGCGACCCTGATGGGGCAATCCCATGGAGACTATCACGCAAGCGCCACGTTGACCATGTCCTCATCCGCTCCGGTTCCCTGGGCCTCACCCCGCCAGGCCCCAGACAGTTGGGTGGCCACCTCTGCCGTTGTGGTGGGGGACGTGGAACTGGCCTCCGGCACTTCGGTCTGGCCCACGGCAGTGCTTCGGGGGGATCTGGCCTCCATCCGCATCGGCCCCAACAGCAATGTTCAGGATGGGGCCATCCTCCATGGGGACCCTGGCGTCCCCGTGGTTATTGGGGCCCATGTCACCATTGGTCATCGCGCCGTGATCCATGGCGCCAGTGTGCAGGATGGGGCCGTGGTGGGCATCGGCGCCATTGTCCTCAACGGGGTCACCGTGGGGGCTGGGGCCGTGGTGGCCGCTGGGGCTGTGGTCACCAGGGATGTGCCCCCTGGGATGCTGGTGGCTGGTGTTCCTGCAAGGCCGGTGCGCTCCCTTCAGGAAGAGGCCCTGGAGGAGCAGCGCCGCCATGGGGATCGCTATGCCCAACTGGCTCGTACCCATGGAATGCTGGGACCGGCGGGCATTTTTGGTCACGGGTTGGTCACAGATTGTGGCCAGGCAGCCCACAACCCCGCACCTGAAGGACCCCGCTTGTAGGGTATGCATCAACATTTTTGCTGAACCTGTGGATTGGCGCCTGCTCCTCGTTGCCTTCCCCGTGCTGGCTGCCCTGAGTTGGGTGGTCTTTATCATTGGTCGGGACGCCCTCAACCAGTTCCAACGCACCATGAAGGAATTCCGCTGACCCGCCACCAGCCATGGGGGTGACCCACTCCATCCCCTCGTGGGATGCCATTGTCATTGGTGCAGGCATCGGCGGCCTGGTGACAGCCTCCCAACTGGCGGCCAAGGGGGCCCGCCCCCTCGTTCTGGAGCGTTATCTGATTCCTGGTGGTAGTGCCGGCAGCTTTGATCGCCCCGGCTACCGCTTTGATGTGGGCGCCTCCATGATTTTTGGCTTTGGCAAGGGGGGCACCACCAACCTGTTGACCAGGGCCTTGGCGGATGTGGGGGAATCCCTGGAGACCATCCCCGATCCCGTCCAGTTGCACTACCACTTGCCGGATCACCTGGACTTGGCGGTGAATCGGGACTACAACACCTGGCTTGCCACCCTGACGGAGCAGTTTCCGTTTGAAGCCCGCGGCATTCGCGCTTTTTACGACACCTGCTGGCAGGTGTTTCGCTGTCTGGACGCCATTCCCCTCAAGTCCCTTGAGGAGCCCCGCTACCTGGCCCAGGTGTTTTTCCGCAATCCCCTGGCTTGTTTGGGGCTGGCCCGCTGGCTCCCTGTGAATGTGGGGGATGTGGCACGGCGTCACATCCATGATCCCCAACTGCTGCGCCTCATTGACATGGAGTGCTACTGCTGGTCTGTGATGCCGGCGGAGCGCACCCCCATGATCAACGGTGGCATGGTCTTCGCGGACCGCCATGCGGGGGGGGTGAACTATCCCAAGGGGGGCGTGGGAGAAATCAGCCGCCGCCTGGTGCGGGGCCTGCAACGCCATGGGGGAGAGATCCGCTATGGCGCCCGGGTGACCCAGGTGCTGTTGGAGCGGAACCGCGCCGTTGGGGTGGCCCTGGCCAATGGGGAGCAACTGCACGCCCGGCGGGTGATTTCCAATGCCACCCGTTGGGACACCTTCGGGGGTCTGGTGTCGGAGAAGGCCATGCCCCATCGGGAGAAAGTGTGGCGACGGCGCTATAAACCCTCCCCTTCCTTTCTCTCCCTGCATCTGGGGGTGAAGTCCGAGGTCATCCCTCCCCACAGCCATTGTCACCACCTGTTGCTGGAGCACTGGGAGCAGATGGATGCCGAGCAGGGCACTGCCTTTGTGTCCATCCCCACCCTGCTGGATCCTGATCTGGCCCCACCGGGTCGCCACATTGTCCACACATTCACCCCCAGCAACCTTGCGCATTGGGAAGGCCTGGGTCCATCTGCCTACCGCCAAAAAAAGGAGGCCGATGCCCGCCAGCTGGTGAAGCGCCTGGAGCGCCTCTGGCCTGGTCTGGAGGACGCCATTGAGCATCAGGACATTGGCACGCCCCGCACCCACCGCCGTTTTCTAGGCCGCAGCCAGGGCAGTTATGGTCCAGTGCCTGCCCGGCGTTTGTCAGGGTTGTTGCCCATGCCCTTGAACCGCACCGGCATTCCAGGGCTCTACTGCGTTGGGGACTCCTGCTTCCCAGGCCAGGGTCTCAATGCGGTGGCCTTCAGTGGCTATGCCTGTTCCCACCGCGTTGCTGCAGATCTGGGCCTCGTCTAGTCGAACTGCTCACGCGCCACCAGACTTGCTGCCCCTCTTGACGTCGTGTCAACCGGTAGCCAGGCCGTGGCCGGTGGCCATGACGCCAAAGACGAACAGCGAAAGGCGCAACATTGACCATGATCGCCACCTCCTCACTGGTGAACCAGGCGTTTAACCTGGCTGCCTTCTGCAAAGCACCCTGGATTTTCCCTTCCCTTGCCTGGCGTCGCTCACGACGTGCCAGCAAGGAGAAGCTTGGCACTTTCAGACCCAAGGAGAAGCTTGGCGCTTTCAGATCCTGGGACAAGGTGCCACGTGTGTTGGACATGGTGATGTTTCGTGCTGAGGAAAGCCTTCAGGTTGAACCCAGGACGGCAGATGACCAACCAGATTCTGGCAATGGCTGCTGAAGTCCTGTGGTCTTTGTAACGCCTGCTATGGCTCGGACTGATCATGCTGAACCAGCCAGTACCCTTCCTGATGCTTGACCGTGTTGTAGCCAGGTCGGATTGCGTTGTCCTGCTTCCAGAGTTGATGCAGTCTCTTCTTGCTGATTCCGAGAATCCCTAGAAGTTCCGCTTCGTTGAGTAACTTGCCGCGTTCACAGATCTCATCCAGTAGCCTGATGACCCTCAGGCTCTCTTCCGGCTCTTCCGCACCACGAAAGGGGAACTGCTTGGCCAGCCAGGAAAGAACTGGGTGAACGAAAGATCGCAGAAACCTCTCGCGCCATGCTGCCCACCAGACCAGCAATGGCTGCCGTGATGAGTGTGTTCTGGCAGTTGCTCATCTGCAAGACCCGGCTTTGAGAGAGCTTCAAAGCCAGGGCAGGGGCTCAGCCGGGTTGATCAGAGCTGTCCCTGCCGGAGCCAAAGCCAGCCCGGGGCCAACCCATGGGCCGGCATCCCCTGGAAACAACCCAGGACCCTGAAAAACTCTTCGCGGAGCTGATCAATGCCAGCCCGGATGGGCAGTCCCCCAGCACCTTCTGGAGCGCTTACGGGGCTTGGAGCAGCAGCGGGGCGAGGGGGCTGACGGGCAGGCCGCCAATCAGGACGGGATGCGCTGTGAGCAGGAGCAATACAGAGCCTTTGAAGCCCTGTTGGGGGATGATGAGGGCATGTGATTCAGGGGGCAGCCAGCCCATGTCCAGGTCAAGGTCCATCAACAATTCGCCCAAACTTGCCCATGGGTTATGAGGGCGTGGGGGATTCACTGGTGCTATCAAAGCCACTGCCCACAAGACCATCATCCGCCGCCAGGCTTGTCTGAAAACCCCTGGCCCAAATGGCGCG
>JAJDUS010000013.1 GCA_022826535.1 Prochlorococcaceae cyanobacterium jk18x1bzbins.87 | reverse complement strand
CTTTACTGTCCCCTCCCTCACCAAGGTGGAACCCAATGACTCCTCAATGGCTATCCCGGCAGAATCATTGTCGGTGATGGTCACCATGGCCGAGCCCGTGGTGGTGGTGCCCCCCGTACCGCTGCCGGAGGCCCGGTCCAGGTTGCTCATGACCGCCCGGTTGCCGGTCCCGAATCCCACCGTCAGCGCCTCCGACGTCCCCTCGTCTACAAAATCATCTTGCGCCCTCACCCGCAACGTAGCCGTCTGCACCGTGTTCGTGCCATGACCCGTGAACACCACCGCAGGCCGCGCCGCGCTGTGGGGACTGGATCTATTTAATGTCACGCCAGTGTTCAGACTGCTCCCCGGCTTAAGCTCTATACGATAGTCTCCTGACGCGATATCTGTTCCAGTGATGCTAAGCGGCACTGTCACCGATTCATTCACTACGAGATTTCTTCCCAGCGTCACTGTCACATCCGCTGTGTTACCCCCGCCCTCTGCAACAGCACCACCACCGCCAAGTGTTACACTCGTCGGGTCATTATCAATGATTCCCACTGTCACTGCATCTATACTGAAATTGTTGTAGCCAGCGTCCGTTGATGTAGTACTGTGGGTGATGTCCTGGGTCCTGCCACGGGGATCATCCACGTTGTTGTCCGTCCCCGTCACCGTGATGCTCTGCGCCATGCTGTAGTTGACACTGGTGAAGGTTAAGGTTGCTGTTGACCCGGCGCTGCCGCCGCTCTTCGCCACCTGCAACCCCGCCCCCGCTGTTGCCGTTACCATCACATCGTGGGTGGGCTGCGTGCCAAGCACGATGTCATAACTGTCACTGGCGCCTCCTTCTACTACCGTGGTACCGCTTGACTCAGTCAGGCTCACACTCGGCGAATCATTGTCCTCAATCATCATCTGACCGTTCCCTGTGCGGGAACCTGTCGCGCCACCATCAAGATTCGTTGCAGACAGAATCGGCGCACTTCCCGTTGAAGATGTTGGAATTGACACTGTCACCGTCTCCCCAGAGCTATTGGCGTCCGCCAATGCCAAAAACGTGAGCCGCACCATCCTGTTGCCAGTAGGACCCGTAAATGTTACATGCGTAGCCCCTCCCGTATTCTGACAACTGATACCGCTGGGTGGACTGTAACACGCAATCGTGAAGCCTGTTCCCAGCGCCCCTCCGCTAAAACCAACCGGCACCACCAGACCCTCCCCGGTCACAAGATTCCTGTTCAGCGTTAGTCTGATCAAAGCATACTTTGCCGTATCCTCTTCTGTTGCCGCGTTATCCGGTATCGTCAACGTTACATGGGTCGGATCATTGTCTATTACCAGCGCACTAACACTGCCCGTCAGATCGTGAAAGCTGGAGTCGGATGAAAAAGAGCTATGGCCGATACTCACAGATCTTGGACTACGACTGTCCGTAGAGTCTTCCGGGGCTGTGACCGTCACCGTCTGATTCGTGTTGTAGTTGGCAGAGGTGAACGTCAGCGTCTGTGGGGATATACTTAACCCGCTCCCCCCACTCATTATCACCCTCACATTATGGGTCGTCGGCTGGTCATTTAATCTCACCAGGTAGTTGTCACTTCCACCCTCTGGTACGGCGGTGGAACGGACGAAGCTGGTCTCGCTTGGCTCTGTCTCTGTTATGATCAGGGCCTTAGCAGTGTCGTCATTCTGTATCCGGTACGTGACCGACGCGCTCGTTGAGGAAATCGCCACGTCCGACGGGGTGTTGTTGTGCCTCTTTAGCGTCATGGTCACCGTCTCGTCACCCTCTATATCCCTATCCCCCCACACACGTAACACCTGGTGATCGCTGCCGCTGGTACCAAGCCGGAATCCACCTGATTGGCACTTGTCAGGGACAGTACCAATATACGAATAATAACTATTAGGGGCACCATGGATCATTAACGCGTAGTCGAAGCCCAGATCAGAGTTAGCTGATCGTAGATCCGGATTGCCGTCGCCTGAGTCACCGAAGTTGGCCGTGCCCGATAGACAAAGATCTATATCGAAGCTCCTACTGTATGGTGGCGAAACCGACACAGTGACCAGATGATCAGTGGATCCTGAGTTCCCCTCCTGCCCTTGGGTCGCCGCAATACTTATGGATACTGTGTGTGTGGTTTGGGCTTGGGCCCTGGCAGTCAGTGCCACCACCAGCCCCAACAGAACCACTGCAGCACCCCGCAAGCCGCCCAAGACAAAACCACCGCCGGCGGCAGGGGCAGGAAGGAAAGATCGGAACCTGCGCAGGTGGATAGGCCTGGATTGCTGGGACATGGGGTTTAAAGTGGTTTTAGAGACAGGCTGAGATTGAGATTGGGGAATCATCATAAAGACGGTGCTGGTGCGCTCCATACGGGTGTACTAGCTTCTCAGTCCTCCACCTGAAAGACCGCACTTCAGGATCGCTTGCCCTTCCACCACAGGGGAGAGCAGTAGCACACAGTTCCTAGGTGTTAAGCAGTCCATGGGACAGAGGCAGGCAAGAGGCTGACGGTGTTACTCTAACCTCCTGGTAGTGGTTTGTCAAGGGTTCCTGTGGTGAGGGATTAAGGAGCAGGCCGCCAGACAGGGTCGGCAGCAGCTTGTCCAACAGGGACAGAAGGGAGTTCTCCATGGTGCGGCCAATGCCGGTGAGCAGGTGAAGACCCCGCTGCCATCAACGTCTCATGGGGCACTGGACAATGGATCCCCTTCGCCATCGGCAGTGGAATGACCGTGATCCGCCAGGGCGCGCCAACGCCTGGCCAGGTCTTCTCCTGCCGCCTCATCGCACTGACCTGACAATCCGTTGCCAATGGCACAGGTGTTGGCCACAAAGGTTGCCACGGTGCTCTGACCAGGGGCAAGGCCATCGGCAATCAGGTGTTGGGGGCTGAGGGGAATGCCACTCTGCTGGGAAATCACCTGCAGGGATTGACCGGGCGGGTCCTGCTCCGGGAAGAGAGCAACCACCTTGGCCTCCACCAGCTCCCGGCGCAGCTTGGACAACGCCGCTGGCCGTAGCGCCTCGGTGGTGCTAAAGGAGTCCAGAATCGCCAACTCCCTGAACCCGTAGCGGCGGGCATAATACCCGAACGCCTTATGGCGGGTGGCCAGGACCCTCTGTTGGGGTGGGATCGCCTCCACTTGCTGCTCAGTCCACGCATCCAGATCCTTCAACACAGCAATTGCCCCCTGATTCAGCGCCTGGAGGGCGGTTGCCTCTTCCGGCGCCAGTTGAGTCAACTCCTGGGTGATCACCATGGCCATGGCCTGGGTGTTCCCGGGATCATGCCACACATGGGGATCCACACCGCCGTGGTCATGGGCATGGTGGTGGTCTTGGTGTGGATCGGGGCTGTCCCTGTGGCTCAGGTCATGGTCGTCTCGATGGCCATCATCTTCATGATCGTCGTGGTGGCCCTCGTCATGGCTCAACCCATGGTGGCCCCCATGGCCATGGTCATCCACAGTACCGTGACCATCATCATGGGCATCGTGGTCATTGTCCATGGAGAGTCCATCGGTCTCCAATGGCTGGAGTTCAATGGCTTCTGCTACAGCCAGCGCTTTGTCCTGTTCCGCAAGTGTGGCCAGGGCCGGGGTGAGGTTCAGGCCGTTAATGAGCACAAGATCAGCCTGCTCCAGGCGGTCCCGCTGCTCCGGGGACAGGGAAAATGTGTGGGGATCCTCTCCACCAGAGAGGATGCAATGAACGGTGATGGAAGGTGCGGCCAGGGTGCGTGTCAGGTCACACAGCACCCCATCGGCTGCCACCACCTGGGGATTGTCTGTCCCGGATTCAGCCGGGCTGAATGGCTGCAATGATCGCAGGCGGCCGCAACCCGCAGCCAGGCCGCCCAGCAACACCACTACTGCCAAAGCAAAGCTGTTGAGAGGTTGGGCCATGGAATTTTTGCAATCCATTGGGTACACTTGAGAATACGTTCAAGAAGGTAGCAGATTCATGGAAGGTGGACCCATTCGCTCCATGGCTCTTTTCAGACGTGCCCAAGGGACCGCTGACCCTGCGAAGAGGATCCCTCTCGCCATGCCAGGGCTGCGCGCCTGTGGTGTCAGTTACCACTATAGTCAGCAGCGGGTGCTCCATCAGATTACCTTCCACCTGCGCCCCGGCAGCCTGACCGCTCTGGTGGGTCCCAACGGGGCTGGCAAATCCACTCTGCTTCATCTGCTGCAGGCACAACTCCAGCCCAGCGCCGGTGCGGTGGAGCTGGATGGAGTCCCGGTGCAGCGGTGTCGGCGGCGGATTGCCCTCATGCCCCAGAAGGGGGAAATTGACTGGCATTTCCCCATCACGGTGGCGGAGTTTGCCGGACTGGGGCGGTTGACATCCCCCCGCCCTGGCTGTTGTGATGTGGATGGGGCCTTGCAGAGGGTTGGTCTGGGGGCCATGGCGGGCAAGCGCCTTGATCAACTCTCCGGTGGACAGCAGCAGCGGGCCCTGCTGGGCCGCACCCTGGTGCAGCCCGCTGAGGTGTTGCTGCTGGATGAACCCTGCGCCGCCATTGATCCACCGTCCCGCCAGTTGCTGCTGGGCCTGATGCGTCAACTCAGTGATGCAGGGCTCACATTGCTTGTCAGCAGTCACGATTGGGGTCCTGCCTTGAATGCCTATGACCGGGTGCTGGTGTTGGACCAGGTGCTCCGCGCTGACGGCACCCCCGATCAGGTGCGACATGCCCTTGATGATGTGACCATGGGGAACCATTACTGTGGTTAAACCTTGGCCAGTCGGGGTGTGGATGGGGTGTGATCCAAGAGGTGGCCGTCCATGAGCTGGTGGATCCTGCCCCTGCTGCTGGCCCTGTTGACCGGCGCGCTCTGTCCCATCAGCGGCACCTTGTTGATTGTACAGGGACGGGTCATGCAGGCCAACCTCATCTCCCACGCAGTGCTGCCGGGCCTGGCCCTGGCGGTGGCGTTTGGCCTCCCCACCAGTGTGGGCGGATTGCTCAGTAGCCTCCTGGGCGCCCTTGTGGCGGAGCGACTTCTGGACGGCACCAGACACAGCACAGCCCACCATGGAGCCGTGATGAACACTGTACTGGCCGGGTTTCTGGGTCTTGGGGTTTTGCTGGTTCCCCTGTTGGGTATCAGGATCGATCTGGAGGCGACTCTGTTTGGGGATCTGCTGCTCACCAGGCCAGTAGACCTGCTCCAAACCGGGGGTAGCCTCCTGTTGCAGGGACTCTTTTTTGCAGCCTGCTACCGCCCTCTGGTGTTTTTAGGGGTGGATCCGGTGGGGGCGGCGGCCAGTGGTCTGCCGCTGCGGGCGCTGCAATTGGCCCTGGCCGGGATTACAGCCTTTGTGGTGGTCAGCAGCATGGCCGCCGTGGGGGTGGTGCTGGTGATCGGTCTCATGTGCGCGCCCGCGTTGTTTGGCCTTGCTGGAGCCACCAGCTTGGGGCAAGCAGCCTTCAGGGCTTCTGCAACAGGCATGGTGCTCAGTGGCGGCGGATTCCTGTTGGCCCTCCTGCTGAATCTTCCCCCAGGTCCCTTGATTGGCGTCCTTTGCGTTGGATTGCTGGTTGTGTGGAGGGGCTGGTCATTTCACCGCTAGTGAAGCATCCTGCGGCATCTCTGAACAGGTCTCCTGCGGGTGTTCGGATGAAGCCATGATTTGGAGCGTTGCTGGCATGAAGAGCATGGAGAAGAGCTTTGCGGACCTTGAGCAGAAGAGGAAGAAGCGTAAGACGGGGAGGGGGCGATTTCCGGAGTGGATGGAGGTGCTGACTCCCTGGGAGGGTCTGTTGGAGTAGATCAGGCCGTACTACCCAAAAGCTGGTAAGGGGAGAGCGCCCTATGGGTTGGCGTCCATCTTGGGCGTGCATTGTGTCCAGCTCTTCTACAACATCAGTGATCCAGCCATGAAGGAGTGATCAGTCAGGTCCTGCAGTGTCCAAGCTGTCACGCAGTCCACGGCCGCGACAGCAACGCCGCAAAGACCATCCTGGCGCTGGACTGGCGCAGTTAAACAGACATGGAGCCCCCAGGATACGACCGTCCCTGCGGTGCCAGCACGCCATGAGGCGCACCCCACCTGATCCGCCAGGGAATCCCATGCACAGCATAAAAGGACTCTCTGCCCTCTCAGGACAGAAAGGAGGTCAAGTCATCAGTAGGGCCTCTGTGGGAGAGGACATCTATCCGCCATGCCCCCTTCCACAGGGTCAAGCCCACCAGTCCCCATCTGCAACGGACGGGAGAGCCCTTACTGAGGGCCACCGGGCACGCCCAAGGCAAGGTCAGAGGACCTCGTTGACATCTTGCCCAGGTAACGCTCTGTGAGCCATCGAATCTGAGATGGGTTCCACAGCGTATTGCAGATTCAATTAAACCCAGTCACCATGGGAGTTTCGCGGAGAATTGAGTCTGAAATCGAGTACTATGGTTTATTTCTGATTCAATCCAATCCAGTGGCTACGGGTGGTGGTTGGGGAATTGAATCCCATGTGGCGGTGCCCCTCACCCCCATGGTGTCTCTTCTTCCTACTGGCCTCCGACTCAAGGCTTGGCCGCTGGTGAAAGCTGCAACACCTGGATCAGCAGTGCCTTGATCTCCCGCATCTCCTCCTTCAGATCAGCCCCAGGCCCCCAACGGCGCTAGCCGGGCGCCGGACTGTAACCACCGGGTCAAGAGTTTTGGGACAGAGGGGGGACTGTCCATCTACGGAGGCTTGTCTGAAACCCACGATCATCACTTGTAGATGTAGATGGCGAGCCCATGCCCTAAGCTCCTTGTGACCCTCAGATGAAGCCCATAGGCCTCACCAAGGCGAAAAGCCAAGCCAGGACCGCCAACATGAGGATGAACAGACACCAAAAGGGCATCGCCTCACTCCATGGGCACGAGAAACTCAGCTTACCCGAATCTCCTGTGGGCAAGGGTAAAGTCCATCCGCCCTGCGCCATCCGCGGCATGTCCCCAGCAGCGCCCCTTCCCTCTGAAGGGCACTCAGGTGTGCGCCAGGGCCTGCTGGAGTGGGGGAAGCGGCAAACAACGAGCACCAGGCCAGGCCAATGAAGCCAGAAGGAAACCCCCTTCAACTGGAAGTCAGCTACTTTGGGCCGATTGCCAAGGCAAACATTGACTTGCGCCCGCTCACGGTATTTGTGGGACCGAGCAACACCGGAAAATCCTATCTGGCAATCTTGATTTATGCTCTCCACAAGCATTTTGGCGCTGACAATTGGATGCCAAGGAGATATTCCCCCAGAAGATTATCACGCTATCGTCGCGGCGAAAACCATGACCCACCTCCAGACGATATTAAGGAAACCCTGGAAAACGTCGCAGTGCCTTGGGGAAGAGGTTAGAATGGTGAGGAATTGAAAGAGAGGCTATGTGGAGCAAGGAGGGTCAGCTGGATTTTGGCGATTATGAGCGCAGCTTTGTGAAGAAGCAGACCAGG
>JAJDUS010000143.1 GCA_022826535.1 Prochlorococcaceae cyanobacterium jk18x1bzbins.87 | reverse complement strand
CAGCACCACGCCATTGATGTAATCCGGCTGATTGGGTGGACCCCCCACTGCCCCGGAGCGAAACCAGGGGGAGCAGCGCAATGCACCACCTTCAGCCATGGATTGGAGGGCTGAGACAGCCCAGGGCAAGGTGGACAGGGGATCCCCCAGATTGCTGCCCAGGGCAATGGCGACAGGTTCAGGGCAGGACATCACCCCAACAGGGACCGCTTCCCAAGACCATAGCCAGCCCATGGACACAGGCAAGGCTGAATCCTGCTGCCGGACTGGGGGGCGCTTGGCCTTAAACGCAAGGAGTACTTGCTTGTCAGCGGTGACTAGGCTAGAGTTTAGCCTCACAAATTGGTGCCCCTTCAAGACCGATCTTCAGAGCCCTCTCCCCAATGCTGATGAGATGATGATGCCCATGGCACTTGGAGGCAAGGAATGAAAATGCCCCACCCAGTTCCCTATCAGGGAAGCAAGCGCAAGCTCGCGCCGGTCATTGGTCGGTATCTCCCGCAGGGAATTAGCACCTTCTATGAGCCTTTCGCTGGATCTGCTGCGATGACAATCTATGCCGCACATGATCGTCGTGCATCACGTTTTGTGATTGCAGACAGCTTCGAACCCATGGTCATACTTCTCCAGACCATGGTTGATGAACCAGAAGAGACCGCGAATCAGTATGAAATTCTATGGAAGGGACAAAGAAATGGCGATCATGAGTACTTTAATAGCATACGAGATCGCTACAATAAGGAGCGGCACCATGTTGATTTATTATATTTGATCTGCCGCTGCGTGAAGAATGCCATCAGGTTCAACAAGCGTGGGCACTTTACACAGTCTGTAGACAAGCGACGTCTCGGCATGCACCCAGACAAAATGCGCACCGCAATTCTTGGTGTCTCGTCCATCCTACGAGGGCGAGTTGAGTTCCGTGTTGGGGATTGGCTGGAAACAACAGCAGACGCACAACTCGGGGATTTTCTCTATATGGATCCCCCCTATCTCGGCACCTCCGTAGGACGGGACAAGCGATACCACCAGCAGATGATGCAGAGCACATTGATGGGTGGCCTCGAAGACCTGATGCAGCGCCGGGTCCCGTTTGCCCTCTCTTACGATGGCACAACAGGTGGACGCCCATACGGCCCGCCACTGCCGGACAGTCTTGGTCTCACACGCCTCTTGCTCCACGCTGGCCCATCGGCCCAGGCAACCCTTGTCGGTCGCAAGGAAGAAACCGTCGAGAGCCTGTATCTAACCCCTGGCTTGGCTGTGCCGTCAGGTGGGTTGACGTCACCAGTGGGTAGACAAATCAGCCTAGGGTTTTCGCCAGAAGCGTCTTGATGAAGGCCACAACCGTCGTATTCTCTTTTTCTGCGCGGTCTCGAATTCTCTCGAAGGCCTCCACCTGCGATCCCCGCCACTCGATATCAACACGACGCACCTGCTCTCCTGCAATGTGGGTATAATTTTCGGGAGAGGCCCAGAAACAGGAGCGGCACGTGGCTTCATCCTTGTCGTTTTGCCAATTCCGACATCGCTCGCAAGACCAGGACTTTGCCCGCTGGCTTGAAGCATCCAGAAGCATGTAGGCCTCTAAATTATCTTCATTATGGGAAGAGTCACCAGCTACTGCATAAGGGATCCGGTGGTCGATCTGGAGATAACGCGCTTCCAGTTTCTCACCCGTGATGGCGTCGCACGAGCCATACCGCTTGATGAGCGCCTCCCGGAAGGGCTTTGAAAACGCCTTGCGGCCACCGATTCGCCCGCGAATAATCTCGTCTGGGCTGCCGAAGCGGTAGGCCCCGATTCTGCGCCCAGTTCTCTCACTGGACACTCGAAACGTCTCAAGGGGGATACCGCACTCACGCACATCGCGGGCTGCCCTGGGCGGGTGATCATATCCGTAGATGCTTTGCAACTCTTCGCTGGTTATGAAACCGTGTTGGAGGATATGCTCGATCACTGTGCGAGGACGCTTGGCTGTCACTTTCCTGCATAGAGCAAGGATTTGTGGATCCACGTTTCGGCTTGGCATGACTCGGCACAGGGTCGAGAGACCACACAGAGGAGGATTGTCAAGGCCTAATATTCCTCTTCAGTTGAAGATCGTCAAGCCCCTCCATGGACAAGATTTTCTCTATTGGGACAACTCGAACATTTTTATCAGTGCCCAGGACGTGGCCGTAGAGCGGGAAGGCTGGGGCGCCCGTAGCCGGGTACGCATCCATTTCCCCGCCATGAAAGAGCTGGCTTGCCGGCAAAGGTCCATCGGGCGAGCTCTGGCGGTGGGATCAGTTCCCCCGGAGTTGCGTGGCATCTGGAACAGGCTTGAAGCTGAAGGGATTCAGGTGCAGCTTTTTGAACGGGGCCAACTGGGGGGGCGGGAGCAGGGTGTGGATCAGGCGTTGCAGACCGCCATGCTGCGTGATCTCAGCGACAACAATGGTGACCCTGGCATTGCTGTGCTCCTCAGTGGGGATGGGGCTGGTTTTGCCGATGGCTGCGGATTCCATGCCGATCTGGAGCGGATGCACAAGAAGGGATGGCGGATCGAAATCCTGTCGTGGCGTCGCAGTTGCAACCACCGCATGCAGGAGTGGGCTGGGGAGAAGGGCCGCTTCATTGCTCTGGATGATTTTTACCCTTGCGTGACCTACTTAGAAGAGCCCCGACCTGGCCAGCCTTGGGCAGAACCCCGAGCGCCGCATCCATTGCCTGTGCTGGGTTTCTGATCCCTACCCCATCAGTAACCCAAGACCCCGGCCAGAAAACGGCCTGGCACCAGGGCTGCTGTCCCTGCTGCGATGGCGCCAACCATGACGCCCTTCATCAAACTTGGCATGGCGTTTCACGTTGCCCTGCCGAATGGCCAAGATGCTCCAGCCCATGCAGATCAAGGTCCAGGGGCTAAGCCCATGGAGCCAACTCCATCCCCCTGGGGAGTGAACTCTGTGAATCAGGAAGGAGGATAGGGTGGCACCCGGTCTCCAGCACCACCAGGCCCGTGATGGCGGTGGTGTGCGCCGCCAACTGCGCCAAGCCCAGATTATCGGCCAAGCGCAAATCCCGACGGTGCCAGAACAACCATGGGACAGCTCCCATGGCTACGATGCTCTCGCCAGAAACGCCCGGGCTTGAAACCACG
>JAJDUS010000079.1 GCA_022826535.1 Prochlorococcaceae cyanobacterium jk18x1bzbins.87 | reverse complement strand
TGATTGAGGTGAATCAGCCAAATCAGACCATGCAACAAGGCTTATGACTCCTGTTAGCCAGCTTTGAGGAGCATATGTCACGAATCACAATCCAAGATCTTGAATGCCACGTCCTTGTCGGCTAATTCAGAGGTTCCCAAGATAGGCAGACAGGTTAAGTCATTTCCCCACAGCCAGAGTGCCTTTAAGTTATGAAGACTGTTGAAGATATTTGGACTCTGGCGCCACAATGAAGCTCATTGAAGATGCCTTCTGGTAGATTTGTTAGCTTATTCTGATCCAGATAGAGATTTCGTAGATTGTTAAGCCCATTAAAGATTTCTGGCGATAGTTCTTTTAAGTCATTATCTTTCATATCTAAGGTTGTACATTCTGCTTTTGAATATATCTTCTCTCCACTGATTCCTTTGTAGTGGATGCCGTGAGAATCGCGATAACAATATTCTGCCCAAGCCGGGGGAGGTGGAGAGAGGAAGAGGGGAGTGCTCCAGGAAGCCCATGGCTGGATCTCCTGTCTCAGAAGAGATTCGAGGCGACCAACAGGCACTGACCCGTGCCTGGGGACAGTGATTCCGGAGTGGGGGTGTGCTGCTGAGGTGAGTTTGTGTGATGTTGTCTTCTTTTGCGCTTCCCCTGCTGGGTCGATTGGAGAAGATGTGAACAGGACTGTAGTTTCTGTAACGTGAGCTTTTGTCTGTGTCCTTCTGTGATGTGGGAGGAGGAAGGGCTGAGGCTCTGTTGAGAGTCGAAGGGGAGGTTGAGACTGAGAGACTGCTTCAGCAGCAGCCAAATGTTGAGAAATGTTTTCAGGGAGGGATAACTGTAATAATTCTTTGGCTTTGTATTGTGGGGCGGCCCCTCACCTAGCCTTTGCAGAAGGCCCTTGCCTTGAGGGCTTTGCGCTCAGGAAGTGAAGAGGCATGGAGGGGAAGTCCAAGCTGCCCATAACCTGCAACCTCCTTCCCAACTCAACAACCTTTCCTCCAGCTTGAGACATCTCGTTACCGGCTCAGACCATGGCCGGGGCACTGGGGTTGTCCCACCCCACCATAGGGGAAGCCCCTGGCGCTAATCCGTTAAGCGGCCCACGGCTCAATAGGGGGCGAAGCCCCAATCCACCCCCTCCCAAAAACCGTCAGGCAGTTCTCCGCCAACTGGAGGCCCTGCTTTCCCAATGGGGCCCCAGGGTCAGGCCGCATCACCACAAGGTAATGGTAGCGCTCAGGCCGATGGTAGGATGGAAGACGAAGACGGGGCACAGCAATGCCCTTCCTCAAGTGCAGCCGCGGGGCTTGGCCCCTGGAGAAAAAATAGATGAGTCTCCAGCGGGGTTCCTCAGCGGGACGGGGCCCCCAGGTCTTGTAAGCTGACCAGCCGTGCATAAAGGCCACCTTGGGCTTTCAGCGCTGCGTGGGTGCCTGATTCGATCAATGCGCCATGGCGGAGCACCAGGATGCGGTCGGCGGCTTCCACCGTGCTCAGACGGTGGGCAATGACGATGGCGGTTTTCTGCTGCAGGAGGCCCGCCAGGTTGCGCTGCAGGGCGGCTTCCGTGGAGGGATCCAGGTGGGCTGTGGCCTCGTCCATCACCAACACCTCCGGCTGGCGCAAGGCCACCCGCGCCACCCCCAGGAGTTGTCGTTCCCCTGCGGAAAGATTGGCGCCCCGTTCCCGTAGCTCCGTATCCAGCCCCTGGGGCAGGCTCGCAATCAACGGCCCCAACCCCAACTCCCCACAGGCCTGTTGCAGCTGGGCCCGGCCCATGGTTTGCCCCAGGCGCAAATTGGCGGCCACGTCCCCGCTGAAGAGAAAGGTGTCCTGCAGCACCACCCCCAGGTGCCGCCGCAGGTCCTGTTGCGGCAGATCCTGGATATTGACCCCATCCAGAAGAATGCGCCCCTCCTGGGGTTCCCACAGACGGCACAGCAGGTTGATCACCGTGCTCTTGCCGGAACCGGTGGCCCCCACCAGGGCGACGGTCTCTCCAGGGGCAATGCGGAAGCTCAGATCCCGGATCACCGGAACATGATCCCGCACATTGTAGGCAAAGGTGACATGATCAAACACCACCTCTCCGGCAGGGATGGGACGGGGTAAGGGAATTGCCCCTGGTCTGTCCTGAATCCGGATGGGTTCATCCAGCAATTCACCAATGCGCTGCAACCCCGTCAGGCCCGATTGAATGAACGTAAAACGCTCAGCCACCTGGCGCAGGGGATTGAACAGCCGCTGGGCATAGAGCACAAAGGTGACCAGTGTGCCCAGGGCCAGGGCGTCCCGGAGCACCAGCCAGCCCCCCAGGCTGATCACCAGGGCAATGGCCGCAATGGACACCCACTCCAACAGGGAGGAAATGGTGGCGTCCAGGGCGATGGTGGTCATGGTGAACCGCCGATAGCGGGCCACGTTGGCGGCGGTGCGGGCGCTGTTGCGGGCCTGACGGCGAAACATCTGCACCACCTCCAGCCCCTGGAGATTTTCCTGTAGATCCGCATTGAGGGCGCCCAACTCTTCCCGCACCCGATAGTTGGCCCGTCGGTAACGGGTTTGCAGGTGGATGACGATCCAGGTGACCGGCATCAGGGTGAGCAGCAACAGCAGGCCCAGCCGCCAGTCCACCAGCACCATGGCGGCTCCGCTCACCAGCAGGGACACCAACTCCGCCAAAACCCCGATGGCGCCGTTGCCAAACATGTCGGCCACCGCCTCCACGTCGTTGGTGAGACGGGTCAACAGCAAGCCCACAGGGGTGCGCACATGAAAGCCCAGGTCCAACCCAAGGGCATGGTCAAATAGATCGCTGCGGATGCGGGCTGTGATCATCTGACCCACGCTTTGCACCGTATAGCTGAGCAGTCCTTGCAATGCCAGACCCATGACCATGGTGAGGGCCAACAGTCCGATGAGCAAATTGAAGGGGCTGGCGCCGCTCAGGTGCTGCAGCCAGGCCATGACCGGCTGCAGCCAGGGAACAATTGGCTCCTGGCGCAGAAGGGACACTGCCTGGCCCACCAGCAACGGTTGCAGGGCATTGCCCAGCGCCACGGGCAGCAGCAGGACCAGCGCCACGGCAATGGACTGGCGCTCCATCCGGAAGTAGCGCCCCACCCGCCGCCAGCCCATGGGGCTGCCGGGACCGCCACGCCGCTGTTGATCCGGGGCTGGGGGCACCATGGTTATCGCTGCCGGGACGGGGCCTGCACCCCACGACCCACCGCCTCCACCATTTCCTGAAGCTGGCCGTGGTCCATGCGCAACGCCAGGGGGTTCCCCACCAGTCGAGCGGTGCTGAAGAACAGGTCTTCAATGGCCATCAGGCCGTTCTCCTGCAACGTACGGCCCGTGGCCACCAGGTCCACAATGGCTTCCGCCATGCCGGTGAGGGGACCCAACTCCACTGAGCCCTGCAACTGGATCAGATCCACGGGGAGATCCAGATGATCAAAAAACGTGCGGGCGCAGTGGATGAACTTGCTGGCCACACGGCAGTGGGGCGGCAGATCAGCCGCACGACGATAGGGGCTGTCCCGTTTTACGGCGACGGCCATGCGACAGCTCCCGAATCCCAGATCCGCCAACCTGGCCAGCTCCAAGGGGTGTTCCCGTAGCACGTCGTCCCCCACCACCCCCAGCTGGGCCTGACCATAGGCCACATAAACCGGCACATCAGCATTGCGCACCAGCAAAGCCCTGGCCCGGCCACAGGGGCTATCCACCATCAACTGCCGGTTGCCGGGCGCCGCCAAGGGGGTGAAGTCCAATCCCGCCGCTTGCAGGCATGTGATGCTGTCCTGCAACAGTGCTCCTTTGGCCAGGGCAACGGTGATCACAAAAGCTTGTGCAGCAGCTTGAGCTTAAAGGGCACCATAGGGGTGACTGGATGGCGGTGACTGGATGGCGGTGACTGGATGGAGATGACTTTCAGGTGGGGGACAGGATCAGAAGCTGGATGTCCTCCAGTTGGCCCCCAAGGGGAAGCCGGGCCTCCCCCAGGAGGCGGGGGCGGCTCACCCCGGCCTCATCCGTAGGTTCCACCTGGCGTAGACGCACGATGACCTGTCCATTGGCGGCGGATTGGGGACGCCGGGCCTGGTTGAGGGCCAGTTGTTGGAGGGTGGGGGCAATGGCCGCCACCGGCAGCGGCTCCTGGGGAGCAGCAGTGATGAGGCCACGGCTGTTATCAAAGACAATCGGTGTATTCACGGCGCCAGGAACGGTTTGGCGGTCTTCATAGCTCAGGGCAAAGGCCATGCAGGCCAGGGCCAGAAGCATCGTAAAACTGCTGATCCCCACCAGGCGGAAGCGAATCCCCCAACGGGCCAGGAAGCCAGCCACGGTGAGCGCCACAAAGAGAAGGGCCATGGCGCCAATCACCACACCAGCCTTCAAGAGCAGAACATCTACCACCATGGGGGAACTCCAGGCCGTTGACAGCACAGGGTTCAATGTAGGGCTAGGGTTTGATTCCATGGAGCAGAGGCGGGCTTGATGGTTCATGGGCTTCGCTTTGGGCCGCCACTCTGCTCTCAGCGGTTGCAGCGCCCGGCCCAGGGCGTCCTGGTGGTTGCTGTGGCTCTGCTGTTGGGGGGGCTGGCCATAGATCAGGCCCTGGGCAGGCTGTACCACAGCCTACGCCCCAACCTTGAGGAAAGCTATGGCCGTGCCCTGGGCCGTCCCCTGAAGTTGGGGCCTTACCGTGGTCTGCGCTGGTCCGGACTCCATGTGGGCCCCAGTCGGATCCTGCCCAATGGGGTGGATCTGACCCGGTTGGCGGCGGATGGGCTGATTGTGTCCGTGGACCCGTTGGCCAGCCTGTGGCAGCGCCGCTGGGTGGTTCATCTCCATCTCCGCACATTGGAAGCGGACTGGCGCCGCAATGCCCTGGGCAATGTGTGGACCCTTCCCCCCAGCCAAGGGGGAGGCCCCATGCCGGTGGAGCTTTGGCTCCACACCCACGATCCGGCCCAATTGCGATTGTGGTGGCAACCTGCCGAAGTCAACGGGCCCTCCCCACCGGATCTTATGGGGGCTTTTGTGGGCCGGATGGCGTTCGGCCATCTCCAGCACGGTATGGTGATCAAGGGTCAACTGGATCTGGGCTCAGGGGGCAGGCTTTCCCTGGGAAGCCATGGGGTTCCCTTCAGCGACGGCTGGACAGTGCAAGGCCATGCCCGCGGCATCCAGTTGGATGGGCTGGGCCCTCTGCTGGCCAACACACCAGGGGAAGGACTCTCCGGCCAAGTGGATGGCGCCATGACCCTGGAGAATTGGAAGTCCCAAGACAGCACATGCCAGGGCTCCGTGGTGGCGTTCAACAACCTCCAGCTTCCGTTGCAGGGAATGGACCCCACCGGGGAGCTGGGGGCATTGCGCTTCGATCCCCTATCCCTGCATTGTGATGGCCGCCATCTCCGGCTCTCCCCCAGTGCTTTCCATGTGGGGCCCCTGACCGGTCAGGTGGAGGGGACCCTGGGGCTGGATCAGCACCTGGATCTCCAGGCCCATCTGCAGGGGCCCCTTCCACCGCCGTTGACGGCCCTGGGGGGGACCGGGACAGCGGATCTACGGCTCCTGGGACCGTTAGCGGCGCCGGAGAGTCAGTTGCGCCTCACCATCACCGACTGGCAAGCGCCTTCCCATGCAGGGGCAGAGGTCCCCCCCCAGCCATTCCCCCCACTGAGCCTGCAACTGGCCAGCCAGTGGCGCTCGGCTGAAGGCCAACGGCAACTCCGGGCCTCTCTCCAGGCTGAAGCGGGGGAGAGCCAGTTGGCGGTGGCTGGCCAACTCACCCCCACGCTGCAACTGCAGAGCAGCGCCATCAATCTCCAGCCCCGGGATTGGCTGAACCCTGATTTCTGGCCGGATCAACCCTACACAGGCACTTTAACCGTGGCCCAGGCAGGGGCAACGCCAGAGCTGAAACTATGGCTCCGCAACCCCTCTCTGCAGCAGGATTTCACCCTGCAGTTGACGGAGGATCATCTTCAGGTCAATGGCAGTCTGGAGTTGGCCGCCGGTCAGCATCTGGGGCTCACGGGCCATGCCGCAGCGGGGCAGTGGCAGTTGGAGGCCAATTTGACCGGGATGGATGTGGCTCCTGTGTTGAATGGGGCGCTGCCGCTTTCCCTGTTGCCCTCTCCCCTGAGTGGGGCGGCCACGGCCCGGGGACGCTATGGCCCATCCCCTGATTCCGGCCAGGACAGATCCCTACAAATGGAGCAGGCCCAGCTCACCGCCAGGCTTCCCCATGGCCTCAGCACCCCTGACGGCCTCCTCCTGGGCTCCACCCAGCTTCAACTCCGAACCACGGCGCAGCAGCAGTGGGCCTTGGGGATGGAGGCCCCCCAACTGCAGGGCCATGGCGTTGTGGATTGGTGGCCAGGGCAGCCATGGCAGGAGGCGGGTCTTCATCTGAGTCTCGCCTTGGAGGATGTTCCCCTGGCCCTTTCAAGCCCCCTGGATGGGGAGCTGACCATCACGGGACAACTGGGGGGATCCCTGGCGCAACCCCGGTTTGATGGGGAACTGATCATGGCCGATCCAGGCTTGGCCTTGATTCGCTCTCCCCAGCAGTGGCGCGGCAGGATTCTGTCTCTGGACAACGGCCATGCTCTCCATCTGGCAGCCGAGAACCAGGACAACTCCCCCACTACAGGGGGACCCACCCTTGATGTTCACGTCAACTCGGCCTTGCAGTTGACGGACCTGAAGTTCCGTGCTGGAGAGGGGCAGTTGGAGGTGGCACCCACGGAGGCGGGCTACCGCTGGATGGCCCAGGACTTGCCCCTGTCATGGTTGCGGTTGGTGGGCCTACAAGACAGTGGGACCCATCAGGTGGAGATTGCGGGCACCCTCCATGGGAAGGGGGAGCTTTCCCTGGGCCCTGGGCAGATTCACGGGGACATGACCATCAACAGGCCCCGCTGGGGACCGCTACATGGTCATCAACTGGAGTTGCGTCTGGCGCAGCAGGACCACCAGCTTCAGTTGGATGGGCAGTTGCTGACGGACCCGACCCATGGGCAACTGGCTTGGGCGGTGCGGGTAGACCAGCAACCGGACACCCCGCAACCCTGGTCCGTCCATGGGGATTTTGACGGTGTCCCCCTGCGGGTCCTGCGTCAGGGGGTGGCGTTGACCCGGGAACTGCTGCAGAGTGTCCCGTCCCAAGCGGGCTCCAGCCAGGATCTGGGCCCACTGGTGATCGGTGCGCCGGGGGAGACTCTGGCTGCCCAAGTGGAACGCCTGGCCATGGCCCAGGAGCGTTTGCAGACCCTGGAGGCTCTGCTGGAGCAGATCAATGGCCGACAACTCCGGAGCCTGGCAGGCCAACTCTACGGTGATGTGCGCATCCACGGCGCTACCCACCAGCCGGTCCAGGTAGCGGTGCGTACTGATCTCCACCTCTGGTTGGCGGACGATGGGGTCAACCATGCCCTTGCCGCCAATTATGCTCCCCTTCATCTGCACATGGAGGGGCCGTTGCAGGGGGCGGGCACAGGCATGGTGCAATTTTCCGGTCTGCCCCTCAAGCTCCTCAATCTGCTGGCCAATCTCCAGTTGCCCTGGCAGGGTTCACTGGCGGGACGGGGGCAGCACCAGGATCTTCTGGGTCAGCGGCTGGTCAGCCTGACGCTGGACTTGCAGGACGGGCAACTTCAGGGCCGCGCCATTCAACTGGAGCCAGCCAGTCTGACGCTGAAGGGCGCCACCGTCGCTGTGGATCTGGACCTGCAAACCACGGACGCCACATCCCTGGTGACCGCCAACGGCCAGGTCAATCTGGCGGGTGGGGACGAGGCGTTCCAACTGCGCCTCTCCGCAGGAGATGGGGCCATGGCTTTGCTGCCGTCACTCAGTGATGGGGCCGTGTCCTGGACCCAAGGGGAGGCCCGCACCACTTTGATCATTCGGGGGGCGCTGGGGGAACCGCTCTTCTATGGCTATTTGCGCTTGCGTGAGGTGGAGGGCCGCGTGGCGGATGTCCCCATCCACAACCTGAGCAGTGTGGCCCTGTTTGACATGAACACCCTCTTCATTGATGCCCTGGAAGCCACAATCGGCGAGGCTGGAGGCCAGCTCAGCGGTGGGGGTTACCTGGGCATCAGCCAGCCGTTGACAACCGATGCCCCCTTGACCGTGCAGTTTCAGGACATGGACATCAGCGCCCTCGGCGCCCAACTGATGGCCAGTGGCGAGCTTGTTCTCCATGGCAGTGTGCAGGATCCGGGGTTGGGTGGACGCTTACAACTCAGCAACGGGGTCATTCGCACGGATGGCAATGGGGAGACCACCGCCATCGCAGCCAGCCCCAATTCCGTGGCAGACCATGGGGCTGGACCCGGACTGCCGGGGCATCCCGTGGACGACCTGCTCCAAGGTTGGGACTGGCAAGACCCCCTGGACCTGGTGGACCTGGATGAAACCTCCCGGTTGGAGCGTTCCTTGTTGCAGGCCATGGCCCAACTCCCCTCCATCGACTTGCAATCTCTGACCGTGGTTTTGGGGCCGAAGCTGGGGTTGGAAGCCTCCACAGTGGCAAACTTCACCATCGCCGGGCAGGTGCGCCTCACCGGACCCATGGGTCCTGATCTCCAGGCTATTGGCCTGGTGGAGTTTCTTCAAGGCCGGATCAATCTGTTTACCAGTCAGTTCCGCCTGGAGCCCAACGCCCGCAATGTGGCGCTCTTCACCCCATCAGGGGGGCTCATTCCCTATCTTGATGTGGCCATGTGGTCCCAGGAGGCGGATACACGCCAAGGGCAAGGCCAGCAACTGGCCTCCATCAGTGCTGCTGAGATCACAGGAAACACCATCACCTTTGATCAACTGAATCTGGTGCGCATCCAGGCTGTGGTGGAAGGCCCTGCAGATGACTTTCCCGCCATCCTGCGCCTGCAGAGCAGACCGCCACGCTCTCAAGAGGAGCTGATTGACTTGATTGGCGGCAATTCCGTGAACCGGCTGGTGCAAGGCAGCACCAACTCGAGGTTATTTTCCGTTGTTGGCCAGCCTTTGTTGGAGCCCATTCTGAATCGGGTGGGACCTGCTTTGGGTCGGCGAGTGGTTTTTGCCGTCAGTCCCACATCCTTTACCCCGCCGACCGACGGTAACAGCCAGCAGGCCACGCCGGAATTTGTCTTGGCAGGGGAATTGGGTTTGAATCTGAACGACCGTGTAGACACGGCAATTCTGGGGGCCTTGAACCGGGACGACCTGCCCCCACAAGCCAAACTGAGCATCCAGCTCACCCCTGCCCTGGCCACCGAAATCACAACAGGCCAAGGGGGCTATGTCAAGGGTATTCTGGAGTTCTCTTCCCGGTTCTGATGCCCCAGGTCATTGGCGTTGATGTGGGTGGCACAGCCTTGAAGTTGGGGCGCTTTGACGCCACGGGGCACTGTCGTGCCCACCTGGAGAGGCCCACCCCGCAACCGGCCACGCCAGGGGCTGTCACCACAGCGCTCCTGGCGGGGCTGGAGCAACTGGATCCCCAGCATCAGGCGTCTGCCGTCGGGGTGGGTGTTCCCGGCCCAACGGATCTGGCCGGCCGCAGGGCCCAACTGGCCATCAACCTGCCCGGTTGGCGTGATGTGCCACTTGCGGATTGGTTGGAGGCCCAGCAGGAACGCCCCGTGACCCTCGCCAATGATGCCAACTGCGCCGCCCTCGGAGAACTCTGGCGGGGCGCTGGACGGGGTGTGCAGGATCTCCTGCTGCTCTCCCTGGGGACCGGTGTGGGGGGAGCCGTGATCATGGGGGGCAGGCTCTTGACGGGGCGCTTGGGAATTGCCACGGAGCCTGGCCTGATCCTCCTGGATCCCTCTGGCCCCCCCTGCAACAGCGGTAACCATGGCTCCCTGGAGCAGCATTGCTCCATTGCCGCCCTCAAGCGCCTCTCGGGGCTGGAGCCTGCCGCCCTGGCGGAGCGGGCAGCGCAGCAGGAGGAAACAGCCCTTGCCCATTGGCAAACCTATGGACGCCATTTGGGGATGGCTATCGCTTCCCTGGCCTATCTCTTTACGCCGGAGCGGGTCCTCCTGGGGGGAGGAATTGCCGGTGCGTTGACCCATTTCCGCCCTGCTCTGGAGCAGGAATTGGCCCAGCGGCTGCTGCCAATATTTCGTCAGGGGATGACCATCCTGCCCTGTGCATTGGGCAGTGGGGCTGGGCGAACCGGTGCGGCCCGCCTTGCCCTGGATCGTCTTTGTCAACAGCCGACTTAGCCGGAATCGGTTTGTTGGGTCTTGAGCACCTCGACACAGTGGGTGACGCACTCACCGTCATGGAGGGAGCATTCGGAGATGCAGATGAAATACTGCTCAATGGCGTCCCAGCGTTCCACCTGTTGTTCTGTGTGTTGCATCGGGTCGGAAGCCTCCTCTGGCGGGGAATTGATGGTTGCATCCAACCTACGGAGATCCTGGTTTCTCCACAAGAAAAATAAGTCTTGTTGCCTAGATCTCTGTTGCGAATGATTGCGCCACCTTCCCTTGAAGCTTATGCGCCTCCCTTAAAGATACCTGCTTTGGTATCCATTGAAAGTCCATGGAATGCCATAATTTTCAAGCCCATGTCAATGGTGAGGAGGTGCTCAAACGACTGGAGCAGATTTCCGCCATCGTTGTGGCTGTGGGCCTGGCCCTGGTGAGCTATTGGCTGTTTTTCAGTTGGGCTGGAGGCGGGGATGCTCAAAATCGCCAACGCCCCCGATCCCAGGCGGTCCACCATGGGCCATGGGGGGCGGCGGCCAGCCCGGCGGACACGGGCCGCCCTGGGGCCTAAAGTCCTCCACGGGCCTTGTCCAGCCAGCGGCGGCTACCGGGATCCTCCAGTTCAGCCACAAAGCGCCGCACCTCCTCTGCTGAGACAGACAGTCCCTGCTCAGCCGCCAGGGCCACCAGGCGTTTGACTGTGCCGCCAGGGTCATTGAGCGCCTGGCGATAGAGGGAGGCCGTGAGTTGGGGATCCTGACTGATGGTGTCATACAACTGGCGGCTGGGGTCCATGGGGGTTGACGACCAAATCATGGAGAGCCTAGACTAGGCTCCCCTTCCCCATGCGCCACAATGGATCAACCCAATCCCTCCTTGTCCGGGGGTGAAAGGGTGATCCACCAGCCCAGACCGCAGCGGTTGCAGGTGGAAGGGTTATGGCACCGGTTCGGGGGCAACGGGGCCCCATGGATCCTGCAAGGGATTGACTTGCAGCTCCAGGAGCGGGAACTGGTGGGACTCCTTGGCCCATCCGGCTGCGGTAAAACCAGCCTGCTTCGCCTCATTGTGGGATTTGACCGTCCCTGCCGGGGGCGGGTTCTGCTGGATGGACAGGAGGTGTCAAGCCCCACATGGTTGCGACCACCGGAGCGGCGCAACATTGGCATGGTCTTCCAAGACGATGCCCTGTTTCCCCACCTCTCCGTCTGGGACAACGCCTGCTTTGGCCTGGGGCCGGGTCAGGATCGGGGCCGGGCCAGTTGGCTGCTGGAACTGGTGGGCCTGGCGGGACTGGAGAAACGCTATCCCCACGAGCTGTCCGGCGGCCAGCGGCAGCGACTGGCCTTGGCCCGTGTCCTGGCGCCTGCCCCCTCCCTGGTGTTACTGGATGAGCCCTTCAGTAACCTGGACGTGGAGGTGCGGCTCCATCTGCGCAGTGAACTCCCCAACGTGCTGTCCTGCTGTGGCGCCACTGGTTTGATGGTAACCCACGATCCTGAGGAGGCGTTGGCCATCTGTGATCGGGTGGCCGTGCTCAATGGGGGGCATCTGGAGCAGTGTGCCCAGCCCCGGCAACTGGTGGAGGCTCCCACCACAGGGTTTGTGGCCAGCTTTGTGCTGCAGGCCAACCTCTTGCCCGCCCAGCGGCTGGATGATCAGACCGTGGACACGCCTCTGGGGATGTTGCGCTGTCCATCGGGGGCCCCAGCCATTGCCCCCAATGCCCCATTGCAGGTGTTGTTGCGACCGGAACAGTTACAACTGAAGGCTGATGACCAAGGGGCGGGCCGCGTCAGTTGCCGGGAATTCCTCGGCCAGGTGTGGCTGTATCGCATTCAAATGGATCGCTTTATCCTCAAGCTTCGCCAGCCCCTGGGCAACGCATTGGCGCTCCACCAACCTTGTGTGGTCACCATTGATCCAGCCGCTGAGCTTTTATTGTACCCCCAGCGACTTCCCCTGGTCCTGGTCTGAAGTGTCCAGGCGGGACCACTGGGCAATGTTCCAAAACTGGGTGTCCCATGGGTTGGGCTCAAATCCCTGCAGGGTGTTGGCCACGGCTGAGGCGTCGCCACGGTGGACCAGGGGAATTTCATAGCCACTCTGCAGCACAAGATCATTGAGCTGCTTCACCAATTGCTGGCGTTCAGCTCCCAAGGGTGTTTGGCGCAGCTTGCTGAAGAGAACATCATAGTCTTCATTACAAGCACGGCTCGTGTTGGACCCTGTCCATCTGTTCTCGGATTTTGGAATTGCGCTGCAAAGCTTACCAGATAAAAATTGTTCTGGATCCACTGTTGTAGAATCTGCAAACATCTGGACATCTGCAAAGAAGCGAACATAACTTTGACCTTTCTGCAGGACTGGATCCCCCCCGAAAAATACACTTGCCTCATGCCGGATCAAATCTGTAGAGATGCCAATCTGTCTCCACCAGTCCCGAATCAGACTGTGGGTGTCCTTACGGACAGCATTGTCTGATGTTTGAAAAGTGATGTGCAAAGCAGCGTCGCCATATTCACGGATACCGTCCCCATCATGATCAACCACACCATGGTGATCAAGGAGGGCATTGGCTCCAGCAATATCCTGAACGAGGCAGGTATCCTTGGTTATTGAGACATAATCAGGTGGGGCAGCAATAACATTGCATTCAGGTTGACCTGCAAATCCATAAAGTTTTTCTGCGATGATCTGGCGATCAATGGCCATGGACATGGCCTGAACAATGGGTGGGAAGGTGAGGAAGGGATGGGGATTTTCACCATTGTTATACTCGGAGCGCTGTTCACCCAAGGCGGGATCCGGATTGGTCTGATTCATGAAAATGCGCTCCACCAGACCACCAAAAGCAACGGCAAGCCGTCCCAGACCCAAGTCCTCCAGTTGGCGCAATAACTGGGGGTCTGCCTGTACATTCCAGCTATAGTCCGCCGTACCGTGGCCCAGAACAGCCCGGGCCCCATCCAGGGCCGTACCACCTCCTTTCAGGATGACACGGTCAAAGTAAGGTTGTGGCCCATGGAAGAAAGGATTTCTCACATAGGTCACATCCTGATTCACCAGAAAGTCGGTAATCCTGTAGGGTCCTGTACCCAGGGGAAGCTGCTCTTCTGCGCAGGACCGGGCAACCACCCCCAGGCAATCAGCAAATTGGCGCTGACTGATAATGGGCATCCCTGCCCCCACAAAGGCGGTGTAAGGGTAGGGCTTGGGTTGAGCAAATTGAATGTTCACCCTCCGGGAATCCAAGGCCTCAATGGCCACCACATCATCAAAGACATCCCGCCTTTGACAACCAGAGCCATGGGCAATGCAGTATTTCCAACTGAAAACCACATCCTCTGCGGTCATGGGGCTGCCGTCAGACCAACGCACACCATCCTTGATGGTCCAGATGATGGACCGACCGTCATCGCTGATGCCGCCATTGGCGCGGCTGGGAATCGTCGCCGCAAGACGGGGCACCAAACCACCGTCGGGTCCGTAGTTGGCGAGAGGTTCAAGGCTAATGGAGGCTGCTTCCACATCCTTATTCCCCTCTGAGAGATAGGGAACCAGCAGAGACGGGGCTTGCCACTGGCGTAGGGTCAGGGTTTGCCCAGAGGGGGAATCCGCCCCCTCTCCAGCAGTGCTCTGGGCCCCAGCACTGGACCCTCCAACGCCGCTTTCTGGCGCAATAACCAGCGCAAGCAGCAGGGGCAGAACAGCAAAACGCCTCATGGATCAGTGACCCGAATCTTGGGATAAACTACAGTAGCCCCGGTTCCGGATCAGCGCACCGGAAAGAAGGAACCCACCGTTGCCGTGGGAAACCCTCCATGGGGAGTGGGATGCCCTACCCATGGAACAGTGTTGAGACCCCTTCCCGTCAGAAGAGCTCAGAAGAGCAAGGAGAAGCGCAGCTTCAGGGAATGCTCCACTGGTGAGGCGGCCCCATTCTGCTCCTGCCACTCGCCCGTCAGGGAGAGTTCCCAAGGATCAGCCTGGCCCTGCTCCTGGTCCGAGTAGGGCGCCAAGGACCAGAGGAGGCTGTAGTTTCTGCTGGTGGGGGAGAGGGCCAACGCCAGGGCAGGGGTAAGGGTGATGTGGTCGTGATGGGCAGGGAAGCCATAGGCCAATTCTGCTTCAAACTGCTGCTGCCCGCTGTTGGGGTTAGCATCCAGCCCCTCAAAGGTGGTGGGGTTCAGAAGGGCATCCATGCCCCCCGATGCAATGGCGCCCATGGCATGACTCACGGAGAGGGAGGGGCCACGATTGGAGGGGGAGGGCTCCCAGAAGAAGGAGAGGGACAGGCCTTGTTCCTGCAGGCTCTCTTCCGTATGGGTGAGAAGGGTGTGGCCCTTCAGTTCACCGCTGATGCCCTG
>JAJDUS010000107.1 GCA_022826535.1 Prochlorococcaceae cyanobacterium jk18x1bzbins.87 | reverse complement strand
ACGCCTGCGCTACAGCCTCTTGCTGCTGTAATGGACTGGTTTCTTGCGGCAGCGATGGGGCATGATGCAAGGTGGGATGCCCTGCTGGACCAGCATCTTACGGATTTTGTCCCTGTCATACCCTTGATCCCCCATCACCGTTGCGGCGGGCTGCACAACACATCAGCACCGGTGAAGTCACTGCATTGCCCCTCACGCAGGTGGAGTCGAATCGCAGGGGACCACCTTTGCTGCGGCAGACCCCATGGAGCTTGCTGGCCATACCCCCCTTGGCGCCACCAATCAGGCGGGGGGGCACCCCCCTTGTTGAGGCTGGACGCTGTGGGATGGGCTTTGACGTCAGTGGTGTCAATCATCACAAGGGCCTCTGGCTCTGGGGCATCAGGCGGCTCTGGGGCATCGGATGCTGACAACTCAGAAAGATCAGATGATCACCCCCCCTTGTCTCGCCAGCGGCGGCAACGGTTGTAGAAGGTTTTGTGGGGACTATAGGCAGCAGGGGCATCCACCCAGCGCAGACCCTTCTGAATGACAGGGATGATGCCGCTTCACATCCCGTTCCTTGGGGAACAAGGGGCAGATGCGGGGGCAACCTGTGCGCTGAGCCCAAACAACTGGGCCATCACCCATCTCCTCCTGGTGCTCTCTTGGGGCTCCCTGCCTCTCTGGTGAGAGGATCATTCCTCACATGATGAGTCCGGACCCTAAGCACCAGCAGGCAAGCCCTCATGGAGGGTCTTGTCCCAAAGGCGGTGCTGCTTGGGTTTGAGGGCCATGCCCATGGCCACCAGGGGAATGATCAGGCTCCAGTGCAAGACGTAGACCAGGGTCATCAGGGTGGTGAAGCCGCGGGTTGCCGGCACGGGAGGGCCACTGTTACGGGTTGGACAACGCCAAAGGGCAGTGGCCGTGAACAGGAGGGTCATGGTGGTCAATGGCCAGGCAAGGGGTCCGGAGCGCCACAGCACGGCTCCCACCACATCCCCTGCCAGCACCAGCGGCTGAACATATTGCAACAGGAAAAAGGCCAGCACGTCCCGCTTGAGCCGTGGTTTGAGACGGGAACTCAGCAGAGCGGGCCAGTAGTCAAAAAAGCGTTGCAGTCCCCCTTCTATCCAGCGCTGATGCTGTCGCCAAATCGCGCCGATGGAGCTGGCGGCTTCCTCCGCCACCGGCGGATTCCACACCACGGCAATGGGGACACCATGAAGCTGGAGCCGCACGGTGAGGTCCAGGTCATCGGTAATGGTGGCTTCATTGAAGCCTCCGCACCGCAGCAGGGCTTGGCGGGGAATGAATTGGCCATTGCCCCGCAATTCGCCACAGCCTTGATGGGCAATGCGGCCCTGCTGAATCAAGGTATCCAAGGCCATCTCAACGGCCTGAACCCGGGTGAGCAGATTGCAGTCCGCATTATGAACCGCCTTGCGCAACTGAAGCGCACGACTGCTGTCTTGTAGCAGGGGATCTAAGTGCTCCAGCAATTCCGGATCAACCTGGGCATCGGCATCCAGCACAAGAACCCAGTCTCCCTGCAAATGGGGCAGCACCGCGTTCAAGGCACCAGACTTCCATCCTTGGGCTTCAGGGGGACGGTGGATTACATGGAGACTACTGTGGCACTCTTGCAGGCGGTCCAGAATCTCTCCAGTGCCATCCACGCTGCCATCATCCACAATCCAGACTTGCAACTGCTCCTCACCGTGCCGTAGAGCCAGCAGATTGTTGACCAGCTGCTCGATCACAGCGGCCTCGTTTTTGGCCGCCACCAGCACATCAACCCGGTAAGAAGGGGCTGGAGACGGCAGAACTGGTCTGGGTGAAGATTCGCTCTCGGTTTGGCGGCCCGCTGTGGGAAAAATATGGCGTCCCAGAAGCAGGGCCGCCACCATTGCGGGCCAAGGGCCTCCATGGAGCCAGTGGGGGAGCAGTCCCAGGAAAAGAGACGTGGCTGCAAACAGGGCCGCTTTGCGACGACGGCCTCCTTCCCAACAAGCAATGGGATTCATTGGCACCCTGAAACCTTGACTCAGCGGGATAGCGGTCGCCTCAAAGGCGGCAAGCCATGGGCTTAATCATGCCACAGAAGTCGGTTAAGATTTCCCTCCCCCGCTGAGCCCCCAGCCATGCCCAAACTCAAAACCCGCCGCGCCGCGGCCAAGCGTTTCCGGATCACGGGAACTGGTAAGCTCCAGCGTCGTCATGCTTTCCGCAACCACCTGCTGGGGCATAAGAGTTCCAAGCGCAAGCGCTTTCTGGCCACTGCAGCGACGGTGGACCCTGCGGATCGTGATCGGGTCCAGGGAATGTTGCCCTACGGCAGTTGACCCGCACCTTTGACGTCGTGCCGAATCATCTCAGGAATCTCAACCCATGAGCCGCACCAAGAGAGGCAATGTTGCCCGCAAACGCCGCCAAAAGATCCTGAAGCTGGCCAAGGGCTTCGTGGGATCCAACGGCACCCTGTTTCGCACTGCGAATCAGCGGGTGATGAAGGCCCTCAGCAATGCCTACCGGGATCGCCGCCGCCGCAAGCGTGATTTTCGCCGTCTATGGATTGCCCGCATCAATGCTGCAGCCCGTGGCCATGGACTGAGCTACAGCACCTTCATCGGCGGCTTAAAAAAGGCCGATGTGCGCCTGAACCGCAAAATGCTGGCCCAGTTGGCCGTCCTGGATCCCCTCAGCTTTGCAGCCGTGGCGGCGGCCGCCCAATCCTGAATCAAATCATCCCCAGCTCCAGCCGTCATGGATTCCCCTCTGCCGTCCCTCTATCTGGTGGGCTTGGTGGGCTTGTTGGCCATTCTCAGCGTTGTCATTGGCATTCAGGCATGGAAGGTGCGCCGCGATGAAGCAACGCTTCAACGGCTGCAACAGCAAAACCGTGACGGCAAGGCTGGTCCTGTGACGCTTTATGAACTGGGCTCCGTGCAACTGCGCAAGCGCCTCTTCCCCCAAGCGGTGACCACCCTCGGCAAAGCAGCCAAAAGGGCTGGCCAGGAGCCCCCGGAAGGGCAAGCGCTCATTCACAACGCCTTGGGCTATGCCCTTGCGGCCCAAAAGCAATACACCGAGGCCATTCGCCACTACCGCAAGGCATTGGAGGCCAAGCCGGACTATCCCGTGGCCCTGAACAACCTGGGCCATGCGCTGGAGCACCAACAACAGCAGAAGGAGGCGGCCAAAGCCTATGCCCGAACCTTGGCTCTGGATGCTGGCAATGCTGTTGCCAAGCGCCGTCTGCAGCGCCTGGAGAAAGCCCAGGCCTCTACTCTGGACCAATAACGGACAACGGCCTTGCCTTTACCAAGCACTATTGAGGATCAGCCTCTGCACATTGCAGGGCGCTCCTTCAGCAGCCGTCTGCTGACGGGAACAGGAAAGTATTCCGATCCGGCAACCATGCAAGCCAGTTTGGAGGCCAGTGGTTGCGCCATCGTCACTGTGGCTGTGCGGCGGGTGCAGAGTGGCGCGGCGGGCCACCGGGGTCTCATGGAGGCCATTGACTGGTCCCGGTTGTGGATGCTCCCCAACACCGCGGGCTGCACCACCGCAGAAGAGGCGGTCCGCACGGCCCGCCTGGGGCGTGAACTGGTGCGCCTAGCAGGGCAGGAGGACAATACATTCGTGAAGCTGGAGGTCATCCCCGACCCCCGGTACCTGCTGCCGGATCCCATCGGCACGCTCCTGGCGGCCAAGCAGCTCGTCAAGGAAGGCTTTAGTGTTCTGCCTTACATCAATGCCGATCCACTCCTGGCCCGCCGCCTGGAGGAGATGGGCTGCGTCACGGTGATGCCCCTGGGTTCCCCCATTGGCTCTGGCCAGGGTTTACGGAATCGTGACAACATCAGCTTGATCATTGAGGGTGCCGGCGTGCCCGTGGTGGTGGATGCCGGCATTGGCGTTCCCAGTGATGCGGCGGAGGCCATGGAGTTAGGGGCCGATGCCGTACTCATCAACACCGCCATTGCCCAGGCCGGTACACCGGTGGCCATGGCCATGGCCATGGCTTTGGCCACCCAGGCGGGGCGCCTTGCCCATGCGAGCGGCCGGATTCCCCAACACCGCCAGGGGATTGCCAGTTCACCGCAGGGTGGTCGCATCGGCAGTTAAGCCAGCGCCATCGGGGCCGCCATCTGTGAAGTCTCGCAACAGTGGGGTGACGCCAGTCCATGGCCCTCTCGCCGTTCCCCATACATTCGCCCAAGTATTCTTCTTTCATGCCATGACCGTTACCCATGAGGATGGAGGCCGCCTCAATGCGTTTGCCCGTGAGCCCAAGATGGTGATTGCCCAACCTCTCACTGGTGCGGAACAACGCCAGCGGCTTTGGCTCTATGGCCTGGGTGCAGGGCTGGTGGTGGCCATGGTGGCCATCACGGCCTGGGTGAGTCGTGGTCTGGTGTAGCTTGCCTACCTGGAACGCCCTTGGCTGGAGAGGCACGCGTGAAGGTTCTTGTTCTTGGTGGTGACGGCTTTTGTGGCTGGCCCTGTGCTCTAAACCTTGCAGACCAGGGACATGATGTGGTCATTGTCGACAACCTCAGCCGTCGCAAAATCGACGTTGAGCTGGGCATCACCTCCCTGACTCCCATTGCCACAATCGAGGACCGGCTCACGGCCTGGCAAGAGATCGGGGGACGGCCCATTGGCTTTACACACCTGGATCTGGCCCAGGAGTATGAGCGCCTCCTGCAACTGCTTCGGGATGAAGCCCCGGATGCGGTGGTCCACTTTGCCGAGCAGCGGGCAGCGCCCTACTCCATGAAGTCCTCCGCCTGCAAGCGCTACACCATTGACAACAATGTCAATGGCACCCATAACCTGCTCTGCGCCATTGTGGAGAGCGGTCTGGCTCCCCACGTGATTCACCTGGGCACCATGGGGGTCTATGGCTATGGATCCCATCGGGGCGCCACCATTCCGGAGGGTTACCTGACCGTGGAGGTGCCCCAGCCGGATGGCAGCCGGTTTACGGAGCAGATCCTGCATCCCGCCAATCCAGGCAGCGTCTACCACATGAGCAAAACCCTGGACCAGTTGCTGTTTTTCTACTACAACAAGAACGATGGCCTCCGCATTACGGACCTGCACCAGGGCATTGTCTGGGGAACCAACACAGAACTCTGTGGAAAAGATCCGCGGCTGATCAACCGCTTTGACTATGACGGGGACTACGGCACCGTGCTGAATCGCTTTCTGATGCAGGCGGCCATCGACTACCCTCTCACCGTCCACGGCACCGGTGGGCAGACTCGCGCCTTCATCCATATCCGCGACTCGGTCAAATGTGTCCAACTGGCCCTGGACAACCCTCCAGCCCCTGGGGAGAAGGTGAAAATCTTCAACCAGATGACGGAAAGCCATCAAGTGGGTCAACTGGCCCGGAAAGTGGCGGACATGACAGGCGCAGAGGTGTCCCACCTGCCCAATCCCCGCAACGAGGCCAAGGACAATGACCTCACTGTGAACAATCGCTGTTTTCTGGATTTGGGTCTGGAGCCCACCACCCTGGATGATGGCCTGCTGACGGAAGTGGTGGATATTGCCCGTCACTACGCTGGGCGCTGTGACCGTCGGCGGATCCCCTGCACATCCGCCTGGACCCGAACCCAGGCGGAGACCATTCACCCATAGCCGTGCACATCGCGTTTTTTACCGAGACCTTTCTGCCCAAGGTGGATGGGATCGTAACCCGGCTCACTAGAACCATTGAGCACCTGGTGGCGGCTGGGGATGAGGTGCTGGTGTTCTGCCCGGAAGGGGCACCCGACACCTACTGCGGCGCCCAGGTGATGGGGATCCCTGCTGTACCTCTTCCCCTGTACCCAGAACTTAAGCTGGCCTTGCCCCGTCCCGTGGTGGCGGAAGCCATTGACCGCTTCCAGGCGGACCTCATCCATGTGGTCAATCCCGCCATCCTGGGACTGGGGGGGATCTGGCTGGCCAAAACCAAGGCCATTCCCTTGGTGGCCAGTTATCACACCCATCTGCCCAAATACCTGGAGCACTACGGCATGGGCATGTTGGAGCCCCTCCTATGGGAACTGCTCAAGGCAGCCCACAACCAGGCCAGTCTCAACCTCTGCACCTCTACGGCCATGGTCCAGGAACTCTCAGAGCGGGGGATTCACAACATTGATCTCTGGCAACGGGGCGTGGATACGGATGGGTTTCACCCAGGACTGGCCTCGCCCCAGCGGCGGCAACACCTGTTTGGTCCCCACCAGGATGGGGATCCTTTGCTGCTCTATGTGGGCCGACTCTCGGCGGAAAAGCAAATTGAGGCCATCCGCCCAGTACTGACTGCCCTGCCCCGCTCCCGGCTGGCCCTTGTGGGAGATGGCCCCCATCGTCAGCAACTGGAAAAAACTTTTGCCGGCACTGCTACCCGTTTTGTGGGCTATCTGAGGGGTGAAGATCTGGCGGGGGCCTATGCCAGTGCGGATGCCTTCCTGTTCCCCTCCAGCACGGAAACCCTGGGCCTGGTGTTGTTGGAGGCCATGGCGGCAGGCTGCCCTGTTGTGGCCGCCAATCGGGGCGGCATCCCCGATATCGTAACCGACGGGGAGAATGGCTGCCTCTATGACCCGGATCAAGCCGATGGGCTCCTGATAGCCACGCACCGTCTACTGGAGCAGAGGAAACACCATGGCCAGATGCGGATTGCGGCCCGGCGCGAAGCGGAGCGTTGGGGATGGGGCGCCGCCAGTGCCCAATTACGCCGCTATTACGGGCAGGTGCTGGAGACCGCTCTGGCGGCGCCTGTTTCCGGATGAACACCGGGGGGTGACCACGGTCCCCAGCACAGGAATCTTGTCTGACCCGATGCGGCTAAGGGCAGGAGAGTCAGGGATATGGAAGGCAGTAAAATCCAACTTGAGCTCAGGTCGCAGCGCCATCATCGTGGGAAAGTGAGACATATAACCCAGCAAAAAGTAAAAATAGCAGTTCTCATTGCGGGATTTAGACAAGAGTAGATTAAGTTCTGCTCTGCTCAGGTATTGGGCCAGGATCAGGACTCATCACCAGAGGAGGCCAATGGCGGCCAGGAGGACGGCAGAACGGAAGACATGGGCACAGCTAGTCGTAGCGGGTTGCAAGACACTACCAGTCCTTCAGTCGGGAAAAGAGATTCTCGATTTTGTGACGCCTGCGCTATAGCCTCTTGCTGTAATGGACTGGTTTTTTGCGGCAGTGACGGGGTGGGATGCAAGGCAGAATGCCCTGCTGGGCCAGCATCTTACGGATTTTATAGTTAATCCGCTAAGGAACCGCTGGGAAACCCCTTTCTGGCTCAGTCCTGGTTTTTCAAAAGCCTTGCTGTAAGAGAGGAGTGAGAGTCTTCGGTGAAAGCGCTTTGGGGTTTTCCAGACTTTCCCTAAAACAACACGGCGCGACAGAGAGTGGATCAGGGACGTTCTAGTAACCCTCACGGGCAGTTCACGGCGCGGCGCGGTAAGGCGTTTCACAGGTTCCCCTGCCTTGCCCTGACTGCTGCTGTGATCCCCTACCCTCACGGTCAAGGCCACTAGCGACGGGCTTCACTACACTGCATCGAGATGCCTTTGCCCCCTCTGTCCACCTCCCCTCCACACCAGACCATCCCCTATCTGGACCCACAACGCCACTGCCGCCATCAGCGACCACCAGGTGCGCGAGAAACGGATCTGGGAAACCCACTGGTCTTCTCCCCAGCGGGTTGAGGATGGGTCATCCCGTGCTCTGCCCCAAAGCCCGACAGCCGGTAAGGGCACAGGCCAAACTGGGGGCCGTTTGGCTGGCCTGCACGGGGCGCCACTTGTCCTGCACAAACTCAATCATGGATGCTGTATACTCATAGCCAAGCCCCACAGAACGGCCACTGTTCGCCGACGGAACCATATCATTCCTGACTGCAGAAGATCGTGATTGGCGCGCCAGATCCATCATGATCCGCTTGGGGTTGTTCAATTCCTCCGGTTGGGCAGGGATCTTCCCCTGGGGAATGGGCAGGTGCCGAGCCAGCAGCCCCCCATCAGCCATGAACCAGGCCTCCACAGCCCGGACTGCGATGCAGATGCGCAGTCCGGGCTGTTGTCCACCTGGGAAGATCTGGATCATGTCATGGTGGAGACTGGGGGCACAGGGCTTCTGGTCAAGGTCGCATAAAGGCAAGCCATGGACAGAATCTTGCACTTCGGTTGTAAGCCGGTAATTTCCTGAGCAAATTGTTGACACCGTTTTGAATATAAATTGTCCCCCATTGAGTTCCAGTTTCAGCAAATAACTTCCTGACAATAGCACGATCAATTTTGTTGAGGCTGAACGCCGTGCGATGGGCTTTGATGTCAGTGGCGTCAATCATCAGGACCGCTGGCTCCGGGGCATCAGGCGGCTCTGCGGAGTCGGATGCTGACAACGCAGAAAAGATCAGATCAAAAACACCCTTGCCTCACCAGCGGCGGCAACGGTTGTAGAGGGTTTTGTGGGGGCCATCGGCAGGAGGGGCATCCACCCAGCGCAGACCCTTCTGAAGGACAGGGATGATGCCGCTCAACACCTGCCTGTCCTCCACCCGCTTCACATCATGTTCCTTGGGAAACAAAGGGCGGATGCCATCAACCTGCTCCGCGCTGAGCCCCAACAAGTGGGCCATCACCCATCTCCTCCTGGTGCTCTCTTGGGGCTCCCTCTCTGGTAAGAGGGCCATTCCTCATATGACGAGTCCTGACCCTAGTCCTCCTGTTGGGAGAAGTCCGGCGCTCTTCAACAAATACCATGAGGCCATACAGATACGGTGGCAGCTTGGGTAGGCTGGAGGGGTGATCAATGAAAGACCTGTCAAGCGTGAAGGAAGAGGAGCGCTGTTCTGCTGTCTTGATGACTTTGCCAAGCTGTTCCGCGCCTGACAGCAGCATCATTTGATCCCCTCAGATCGTCAGCGCCAGGGACCGAACAAGCTCTCCCTCGGCGAGATGCTCTTCATCCTGGTGCTCTTCCCTACTCTCCCCTGACAGGAACTTCAAGCATTTCGGCGCTATGGGGTGGAGCAGGAGTTCCGCCACTGGTTGCTACCTTCCTGGCGGCGGCAGGTTTGCGGCCCTGCTGCCGCGGATCCTGCTCCATTGTTACCGTGGCGACGCAAATATAGAATTCTTTTGGTCGTCATGTTACCGGGCTGCATCAGCCGGAAACACCACTCTTCCCTTGATTCCCGACCCCTGCTTGCAGCGGCCTTTGGCCTTGCTTTCTTTCCCTATGATTCAGCCTTCCGCGGCGATTCTCCACCGTGATCAGCCCATAACAGCCTGTTGGCAGCGTTCCCTGTGGTGAAGGGTGGCGGATTCCCGCCCAAGCGGGAGTCATGGGATATGGGGTCCACGGCAACGGCAGCCGTTTCTCCGTGGCGCCTTGCCTTATATCCGGAACCGGGTCAGCCCATAAAATTTGCTGTGCCCTATGGCAGGTTCCCCAGATCAAGGCGAGGAAGTGCCGGTGCCCAACCCAGACCCGGATCCAGTGCAGGGGGGGACGGGACCTGTGGTTTAGAAGTAGACTCTTCCTGGGTGGCAGGCTGTGTCGAGGGGAACTCGGGTGGTTGCCTGCTCCCTGGAGAAGGGGGATTGGGTATCAGTGCCGGCAGGGGAAGGGGCTGGGGCTGCTGGCGAAGCGCAGTTTTGCTCTCCGGCGGCGCCGCGGGCCCAATCCCCTGGTCAGGATCCAGTGCGGGTAAGGACGGCGGCAGGGGAAAGGCTTGCTCCCAAAAGTCCTCGCTGGCATTCTGGGGCACCACAATGGGTTCCGCCATATCGTGCCACCCCTCTGGGGCAGCGCCCACGCCCTCAGCCGGGATCCGTTGGGGACCGGGCATCCAGGCCGATTCCCATGGCTGGGGCATGGGGTTCGGATCATCCTGGGGCAAGGACGCCAGCGGTGGTGTGGATGGGAATCTGAACCGGGGGGCTGGTGGATCCGCGGTGATGGGGGGCTCCGGCAGGGATTTCCCCCCCAGCACAACCCCCATGAGACGGTTGAGGCCGGAGAGGGAGCGATCCCCAGCCCAGAGTGCCCCGTCTTTTACGCAGCTCAACAGTCCTGCACAAACGGGCTGCTGGGGGGCATGGGGTGGGGTGATGATGGGGCCGGGTTGAAGCACAGCGGGTTGCTGCCTCCGGCTGATGCGAATCATGTAGGGCACATGCACGTAGCTGGTGGACCCCCCACTGATCCAGTTGGCATCCTCTTCACTGAAACCTTTGACGCCTGGAACAATGAAGCGGCTCTTGGAGGCGTGGTCAGGGATGTAGGCGGCAACCAATCCCTGCTGACGGCTCAGTTCCCGGGTTTCTTCCATGGTGAGACCGTCCTTGCTCATGAGCACTTCCAGACGCCGATCCGGCCGCAGCCCGATGACCACCCGGACCCGGGGCAGATAATAGCGAATTTTCTGGCCTAACCCCTTACTGTAGGCCCCCTGGTAGCCCGGCTGCACAGGTTGCAAGTCGTTGTAGAGCACATGAAGACCCCCAATAAACGTCTCGAAGGCGCGAGCCCGCTCTGCCGTCAACTCTCCATAGCCAAAGATGGCCTCACCGGCATAATCAATGCCGATGAAGGCCCTCTGGCCAGCAGCGGCCCGATTCAGACCCCGCCAGATTTCAGGGCCGAATTTCAGATCCCCCAGGGGAACGGTGTAACCCTGATCTGCCGCCCGCTGGGGACTGCTGGGCTGCACTGTCTGGTCAATGACCTGCTCAAGCCTGGGGTCGGGCCAGTGGTAGCGCTCATACATGGGACCCGAGAAGAAGGCCAGCGCATCAGGATCTGCAAAAGCCTCCTGTTCCCGATCCCAACCACGGAGCAGGCCAAACTCCACCAGGCGTGGGTCCAGATCCAGTTGGTAGAAGTGCTCACCATCCAAGGCGACCCGCAGGGGCTCCGCCACCGCAGCGCCTTGTGAAGGCCGGGCCGGGCCCTGCCAGGCTTCCCCCCGATCCGCCAGCCTTGGGGCCAGGGCAATGAGGGCGCTCACGGTAATGGCAGACCCGCCAACAATGCTCACCAGCAGCCATAACACCAACTTCCGGAGGGTGGTTCTGGTGCGGTGTGCTTTGAGGGCAATTCTGGTGTGCCGCCGCTGTTTGAGTTGGACGCCCACGTGGTCTGCCGCCAGGCTGGGGGTGTTCAGAGCCGCTTCCAGACTGGAGCTGCACAGGTGGTGGGCGGATGGGGATGCCCCTGTTGTGCTGGAGCGGGTTGTCCTGGTCTGGAGGTGGGCAAGGGATGGGGATACAGGCGAACCGTTGACGGGGGAATCACAGGGGTGGCGCGAATCCTGACCCAAGGCTTGGGAGTCCTGCGAGCAGCGGTTGCACGTGTATTGAAGCAGGTGTCTTCCTGACGCGCCAGGATCCCCTACAACAGAATTCGTACCCCAGCCACCAGCAGGAACAGACCAAAGACCTGGCGGAGTCGGTCTTGGGGGAAGATCCGACAGACCATGGCGCCAAGGGGAGCCATCAGGATGGTGGATGGAATCATCACCAGCGCCCCCAGCCAATACACACTGCCCACAACCCCCGTCAGGGCATGGTCCATGGGCAGTGGACTAAGGCCATAGGTCACCGCCCCCACGATAGCCACGGGCCATGTGAGCAGGGCTGTAGTGCCCACCACCTCACGGGGGGGAAGGCCAAGCCAGTTGAAATAGGGAATCGCCAAGGCCCCCCCCCCCACGCCAAACAAGCCGCTTTTCAAGCCGATGGCGCTGCCCACCATCATGTGCAATGCCATGGGGTGGTCAATGGCGGGAGAGGCTGGGGATGCAGGCCGAACAGAGCGGCGCAGCAGATCCACGGCCAACACCATCACCAGCAGGCCAAACAGGGTTTCCAGGATATGGCCATTGATGATGATGGCCAGGAAGATGCCCAATAGCTCAGACGCCATCACCCAGGGCAGCAACTTGCGCAACACGGCCAGACAGACGGTCCCCTGGCGCAAATGGGACAGTGCTGAAGCTGTGGCGGTGAACACCATCAGGGACAAGCTGGTGCCCGCTGCCATGAGGGGAACCACATCGGCGGGGTAACCATGGTAGCGCAACAACAGCAGCAGGCCCGGCACCACAATCAAGCCGCCGCCAATCCCCAACAACCCTGCGCAAAAACCGGCCAGCCCCCCCATGCCCACCAATGCCACCAGCTCCGGCCAGTGGAGCTCGGCCAGGGGAATGGGCATAGGGCTTGGGCTTGATTTTATGGAATGCGCCGATCATAGTGGCGGATCCTGGCACAGGGCAGCCAGGATCCAGGCCTCCAGCCGCTGGGCAAACGGGGCCATACCAAAGCGCTCCCGACAGCGGCGGCGAATCCTGTGGCGATCCAGATGGCAGGCCTTCTCCGCCATGGCGGCCAGGTGCGCCACCTGGCCGGGCTCCACCAAGAATCCTGTGAGGCCATGGTCAATGGTTTCCTGGGGACCGCCCCGCTGGTAAGCCACGACGGGCACACCGCAAGCCATGGCCTCCACCACCGCATTGCCAAAGGCTTCTTGCCAGTGGGGCGTCATGAGCAAGGCTGCGCAGTGCCCCAACTCCTGCCGCAGCCGCAAGGGGGGCAGAAAACCCTGCCAGTGGAAGTCACAGTTGGGATGGTCCGCCATCACCCGGTCCTTGTAGGCAGGGTCTTCCACCCGACCCCACACAGCCAACGGCATGTGCAACAGGGCCGCTGCCGCGGCGGCGTCCCCAAGGCCTTTTTCCGGTGCAATGCGCCCCACCCACCCCAGGAGTGGCTCCGGCTCCTGGACAAAGCGGTAGGTGTTCAGATCAAATCCATTGCCCACCACCACCCCCTGGTGGATACCAAAGCTTTCCATCTGGCTCTTGCTGTGAAACGCCAGACGTCCAGGGTGGGTGCTGGCCACATCAGCAATGGCCTCATCCATGGCCCGGCTCAGGCTGCCCATGCTGATCAAATGGAGGACGGGGACGGTAAAGCAGGGACCAAGCCAGAGGGGCAGCCAGTCGTAGCCCAGATTCAACACCACATGGTGATGGCCTTGTAAAGCCCAGGCCTCTCGCCACATGGCGGCCAGCACGCCGTGGGGCGGCTGCAGGATGGGGGCATCCCGCGGCTGCTGTTGCCAAGGGGGCTGGAGATGACCAGCCACTGTGCCCATGGGGCACCCACACGGCTCTGATCCTTCCGGCGCCAACACCATGAGTTGATGCCCCCGATCCGCCAGGCCGCCCACCAGGGAACCAATGGTCACCTCCACCCCACCGCCACGGCCCTGGCCAATGGGCCCCACGGCTGTGGAAACAACAAGAATGCGCATGGCGCCTTTCCCCAATGAAAGCCCATCCTGTCGTTTCACCCTGTCTTGACGAGCAACCCTCTGGCGGATCATCAGGTGTTGAGCAGGCCAGGGAGTATCACCAGAATGGAAGGAAAAGGTCTCCAGCCAAGATGACGGCCCCTCCCAACAGGTCCGCCGGGCGGGACGGCGGTCAAGCAAGATGGTTATGCCCTCTGCGCTGGTGCTTGCCTGCTATGATGGGGCGCCACCACCAAGCATGAAATCCACCCTGAGGCCGAGTGCCCAATTATGGGGAAAGCAAGCAAGGCCAAGGGGACCGCTGCAAGCAGGGACTGGGGATCAGGAGAGGAGCGGCATTTCGGGTTGTCCAGCCGGGTGACATGACCACAATACGCGATAAAATCCTACACTTAGGATCAGGACTCATCACCAGAAGAGGACGGTGGCGGCCGGGAGGATGGCAGAACGGAAGACGTGGGCGCAGCCGTCGTAGCGGGTTGCAATGCACCGCCAGTCCTTACTGTTGGGAAAAAAGATTCTCGATTTTGTGACCCTTGCGATCCGGCCTCTTGCTGTAATGCACTGGTTTCTTGCGGCAGCGACGGAGCAGGATGCAAGGCGGGATGCCCTGCTGGAACAGCATCTTACGGATTTTGTCCCTATCGTACCCTTGATCCCCCATCACCGTTGCCGCAGGCGGCAGGCCTTTGAGCACCACATCGGCACCGGTGAAGGCCCCTCACGCAGGTGGAGTCGCAGGAGATCACCTTTGCTGTCACAGACCACATGGAGCTTGCTGATCATGCCCCCCTTGGTGCCACCAATCAGGCGGGGGGCACCCCCCTTTGTTGAGGCTGCACGCCGTGGGATGGGCTTTGATGTCAGTGGCGTCAATCATCAACACCCTTGTCTCCGCGGAGTCGGATGCTGACAACTCAGAAAAGATCAGATCAAAAACACCCTTGTCTCACCAGCGGCGAAAACGGTTGTAGAGGGTTTTATGGGGGCTTATAGGCAGCAGGGACATCCACCCGCTTACCACCTACGTTCCTTGGGAAACAAGGGGCAGATACGGGCAACCTGCTCCGCGCTGAGCCCCAACAACTGGGCCATCACCCATCTCCTCCTGGTGCTCTCTTGGGGCTCCCTCTCTGGTGAGAGGGTCATTCCTCATATGATGAGTCCTGACCCTAGGGACCTGCCCTTCGCTCTGGAAACCTGCGGGAGGGGTGGGAGGCCGGGTCGCCCTCCCACCCATGGGAGTGTTGTAGGATCATGGGAACGGTTCTGGGCAAGACCATGACACGGTCCACAAGTAGACGCCGCGGCAGAGTCACCACGGCACGGCAATTGGAGAGCGTGATTGCTGCTTTCCAAGGGGAAGTGGTGCTACGTCGTGACCTGAAAGATCAGGCCAGCCCCTCTCAACTGAGTCGTGCCCTGAAGCAGTTGATAGGCGACGGCAAACTCGTGCGTGTCGGCAGCGGGATCTATGCCAAGGCAAGACCATCTCCCCTCTCAGGTCAGCCAGTTCCTAGACAAACCCTTGAGGTCTTGGCTGCCGAAACATTTGACCGTCTTGGTATTGCCTGGAAGCTGGGTGAAGCCCAGAGGCTTTACAATGACGGACTGACAACCCAGGTTCCCTGGCGGACAACATTTAATACTGGGCATCGCCTGATCCGGCGACGCTTACAAGTAGGTCAGCGAATAGTGAATTACGAAAACAATGCCCAGTCTCGATGATTGGGCCATCGCTTGAGCTGGGGATGGTGCAGGAGAGGCTTTGTGACCATGGCCAGCATCTCTGATAACGACTATCATCGCATCCTTGAAGTTGATCAACTGGGCTATGGTACACTTCCGCCGACAATTCTTGAGAAAGATTTGTTGATCGTCAAAACTCTCGGCTTACTGCAATCCTTCGACTGGGGTGAATGTGTTGCTGTCTTCTGCGGTGGCACATCCTTATCCAAGGGATATGGGTTGATTGAGCAGATGTCAGAGGACATTGACTTCAAGCTGCTGCTGCCGCAAAGCACAAGTCAGAATCAGGCTCGTGAGGGACGGCGTAAGCTGCGCAGAGAATTGGCTGAGTATCTTTGCATGGCCGGCTTCGGAATGGAAAAAGATCCGGTCGTCAAAAATGAAGGTTGCTATTTCTGTCTCTCGCTGGGCTATCAGTCTCGCTTCCCGGAGCTTGAGGTCCTGCGATCTGAACTCAAGTTGGAATTTAATGTATGCACTCCTTTGTTGAATGCGTTAACAGTCTTCAAGCTGTGGACCCCCCAAGAGACGCTTGTGGAAAAGGTCGTGGCATTCTTGCGCCGCACGGCCAGCTGGCAAGACAATGGCTGGCCCAAGAAACGGCCTCTCCCTCCAGATGATGAGCGGCTGGTACGCCATCTGTATGATGTGCAGCAGTTGTTGCTGCAGCCGGGGGCAAATGATCCGAAAGCCAAGGCCAAGCGCAAGCAACTATTCCAGAGAATCATTGAAAACGATAGGAAACAATTGAGACAAAGGGATCCGATCTTTCAAAAAAATCCTACCGAGCGACTTGGTAGCTCACTGGAGCAGCTACACGCCTACTCGTCAGATTTCGAAAAGCTCTATGATCGTGTCTTGGAAGAGCTTGTGTGGGGTAAGACCGTCGGTTTCAGCCAAGCCTGTGGGGCGTTTAGCCTTCTGGCCCATGATCTGTTGTCTTCTGACGATGCAGGGGATGGTCTGAGCAGTTGACCTGTCCTAATCTGCCAAGCCGCCATGAAGCTGAACACCATCACCCCTGCCATCCATGTGGTCCCCACCCAAACCTATGAGGTGTTCGTCGATGGGCAATTACTCACCTGTGAACCAGCCCAGGTGTTGCCCATGGCGCAGGGTATTTTTGTTCTGGGGGGTTGGCCTTCCTGCAAGATGGGAGGGAGGCCGCTCCCCTCTCAATCCAGTCGTGTCCTGAAGCAGTGGATGGACAATGGCAAGCTGGTGGATGTTGGCAGCGGGACCTATGCCAAGGCAAGACCGTCTTCCCTCTCGGATCAGCCAGTTCCCAGAGAAACTCTTGAAGTCTTGCCTGCTGAAGCATTTGACCATCTTGGTCTTGCCTGGAAGCTGGGCGCAGATGCTTACAAGTAGATCAGCGGATGATGAATGCAGTAGTTAAGCTGAACAGGCTGGCATCAGGTCTGGTGATCATCTGGTGCAGGTTACCAAGATCTAAGGAATATCTGAACAAGTCCCCTTAAGGCTCTGAGAGCTATTGAAAGCTCAGTAGAGACAGGGAAAGCAGGAGTCTGATGGTGGACAATTCCGGCTTGTTTAGAGGTTCTCTAAGCTGATTCATTTCATCATGGTATTCAATTTGTAAAATTGAATGTGTAATGATTAGAACCTTCAACGTCAAGCTGTCTAAAAGGAAGAAGGTCATAGCCCAAGGCAGCGCAGGCCTGTTTCAGATCCATTGCAGGACCCATAGATGCGGAATGGAGGCCTGAGGATTTGAGTGTGAGGATTTGCGTAAGTTTGTGGTTACTGATTTCATATTCAACATGAAATTTACCATGCTCATAACCACATAATTCATAATCCCCTGAATCAGCGTATGAATAATCTTGAGAATAAGCATAATAGTAATAATGTGTCTGATCGAGGTCATCGTTGATTGCTATAATGCATTCATTCTGTTTAATCTCCCACCAACCTTTGACGATCCATCTGGGCTTTATAGTAATGGTCAAGCCAGATGATCCATCATTAGGAGATCTTGCATGTGATGTGCCAAAATGATAATAGGCAAGCGCCAAAGAGAGGGTAGATGTATCACTGGTGTGATTGCAAAACTCCAGAGTTGCCAAGGCTGGCGCTGGGGCCACGGGGATCACGACAAAAAAGATCAGGAGATTGACGAGGAGAACCCTTGCTCCCCATGAAGGCCTAACCTTCACCTGGGGAGGCTTTGCCAAGAGCTGAAATGGAATGGTGTGATGAACCTTGCCCATTGGGAGGGGTGTCACTGGGTGAAAAGCTGGGGAGAGAAAAAACGAGATTATTCTAGAGTGTTTCAGATGCCCCGCTGGCCACCGGCGGCTTTGAGGACTTCAGTCAAGCTGCCATGTCCCTGTTGCTCGGCAAGGTCAAGGGGGGTTTTGCCGGCGTTGTTTGTGGCGTTCACATCGGCTCCAGCCCCAAGAAGGACCTGGGCAGCTTCCACTTGGCCTTGCAAGGCCGCATCGTGTAACGGTGTGTCCCCCACCTGATCTTGAGCGTTGATTGGAGATCCTGCCTCAATGAGTTGCTGGATCACCTCTGGCAGACCAGCATAGGCGGCCATCTGTATGGGGAGATTACCATTATAATTTCTGGAATGGATATATGCTCCAGATTTAATTAGGAGCTTGGCCAGCTTCCCATGGCCACTATAAATTGCCAAGTGCAATGGAGAATTATCAGCTTCATCTTTGGAATTAATATGTGCTCCATGCTTGATCAGTAGCTTGACCATTTCAATATGGTTTACAGATGCAGCCGTATGAAGTGGTGTATAACCTACACGAAATGAGAATGAGTTCAATCTACTGGTTTTAGGATTAAGATTCGCCCCAGCATTGATGAGGGCTGTGGCAATGTTGACCGACATCGTTACGTCTTCGTGCATAGCTGCAACAGTATGTAATGGTGTCTTGTTAAAAAGATTGAAAGCATTGACATCGGCTCCGGCCTGGATCAGTAGCTTGGCAACCTCTTGGTTCGGGTTCTCCTCTAACCCCAAAGATAGCGCATTGTGGTAAGAACGATGATTCCGGAAATTGATATAACCATTGATATCTTTCCCTGCCTCAATGAGAAGTCTGACGATTTCTGGGTGACCTGCCACGGCAGCCACATGCAATGGGGTGGTACTAGAGAAATTAAGATCTTCGTGCATTCTTCCCCAACGTGTAAATGAATCAACTTTTGCTCCAGCTTCAATAAGAGCCCTGATTATATCTATGTGCTCTTCTGTTGCAGGATATGATGCACTAGAATATGGAGGCTCAAGATAAGCTTCAATGACGCGATAAAGCACTGTTGCCCCAGTAGGATCTTTAGCGCCAGTAAGAACACCTACTGCAAGTAATTCTTTAACTTTTTCTACATTACCAGTTACTGCTGCCTCACGCAACTTAAGGGTCTTCTCAAGCATCTGCGCTAAGCTTACATGTCCCTGTTCATAAGCAAGGTCAATAGGAGTTTTATTGTCATTATTTTTAGCCATGACATAGGCTCCTGCTTGAACTAAGAGCTTGGCAATTTCTGTGTAACCATTAGCGGCTGCTACGTGAAGTAAAGTTAGTGACTTTTCATGCGTTATGTCACGAACATCTGTGTTAGAATTATTAATAAGTTCATACGGAAGTTCTTTTTCAGTTAAAAATTTCACTAGTTCTGTATTTTCATTCGACACTGCTGACTCCAATACATAATCGATATGTTTATTAATATATCCACCTGCATCACTGAGGATTTTAGCTATTTCTATATAACCTTTTTTGAGTGCAATATCAAGTGCGGTCGCATGATTCTTATCTTGCAAATAAACATCAGCTCCGGCATCAAGAAGCACCTGAACCACGTCTGTATGGCCCATCCTGGCCGCCTCGTGCAATGGAGTGTAGCCATCAAGGGGGTGTTTTACGTTGACACTTTGCTCCTCATCAATCAGTTGCTCCACTGTCCCCACATCACCAGCCGTAACCGCCTCAAGCAATTCAGGGGTTCGCTCAAGCATCTGCGCCAGGTTCACATGCCCCTGCTCATAGGCAAGGTCAATGGGAGTTTTGGGAGTTTTGGGAGTTTTGGGAGTTTTATGATCACCATTTTCAGTCATGACATAGGCTCCTGCTTGAACTAATAGCCTGGCAATTTCTGTGTGTCCATTGTAGGCGGCTAGATGAAGTGCAGTATTATTTACAGAGCGATCTCCTCTATCAAGTATATCTTCAAAATACAGTCCACCAAATTCTTTATCTACTTCCCTTAGCCAAATCTTTCTATTTTCCAACAAAACTTTCATGATTTCTATATTTTTACTAGACGCTGCTGAATGTAAAGCAACTAATAATGGTGAATGTAAATAATTAATATTAAATCTATACGGTCTCGGACGGGAAAGCCATTTCACATTGGCATCTGCAAAAAGCTTAACAAGCTCTACATTATTTTCCTGTATTGCGACTTCCATTGCAGTTGTTTCATCTTCATCTTCAAACCAAAGCCCAGCCCCTGCCTCAAGAAGGATCTTACAGACTTCTTCTGCACCAATTCTAGCGGCAAGATGTAGAGGAGTCCGATTGCCATGGGTGGTTGTGTCATTGGGATCAGCCCCTGCCGCAATGAGCACCTGAGCCACGTCCCCATGACCCGCCCTGGTCGCCTCATGCAGTGGAGTGAGGCCACCAGGAGAGTCCTTGCTGTTGATCCCGTCCGGATTTTCACCGATGAGTCGCTTCACCGATTCCACATCCCCTATTCCTGCTGCACGGTGCAACCGGGAGCGCGTCTCGGCTGAGCCATTGGCCAGCAGAGATTCCACATCCCCTGCTGCTGCACGGTGCAACTCCCTGAACTCTGAAGGCGAGTTTTCCATAGTCTGCAACGGCTCGGCAGGGTCACCATTGCCCTGCTCATCCAGTTCTTCCAATGGCGCACCTGCCGACTGTCCTGGCAAAGCAGATGGCTGGCCATAAGCGCTCACCAAGGACAACACCACGGCCAAGGGCAGGGTCGCTGGAACCCACCTGGTTCCGTTGAGGAAACTTGACATTGCTGAATCTCTGAGGGTGGTCATTTTGTAAAAAGGAGTTTAATATCCATGTCCCCTGGCTGGAGGAGGGCGTGCTGGTGGCTTCCCTCGTGCTTCACCCCGCTGGGAAGACGTGGAGGGAGATGGGCGATGGTTCCTTGGGGTCAACGGGGGAAGCTTTGCCAAGGGTTGGAATGGAGCGGGGGCCAGCGGGATCCTGGCCGGGGTGTAAGTCTGTGGCGCAAAGGGAAAGGGGTGGGGGAGGGGGAAGAGAGGTTTCAGGGTTTCTTTTACTTCTCTTGATACACAGTGAGCTGAGTCAAGGAAGGAAGAAGTCAAACAACCAGGAGTCAATGTGAGTCTCCATAAAGCTGGGAAGTACTTCATTCCTGGTAAGAGATTCAGAGGCTTGGAAGGCATGGTTTTTTGGATAAAGGGGAAAAGCTGAGAAGGCAGGTTTTGATGGTTGATGGATGGTGGTGCTCGCGGGGCGGTTTGAGAACTCTTTCAGAAAGATCTGTTTTTCTAATCATTAAAGCAATGTCTGTAAGAAGTTCCGCCATCTCTAAGAAGAATTACACAATGATCATAGTCTTTTGCGAGTTCTAACTTGCCAAAACCTGTTCTTCTGTATCTATTTCCAAGATCTTCGCATGAATCAAATTCAGGATTAGCAAGCTCTAAATCTTTATAGTAAGGAATATTATCATCTCCATCCCATACTGTTTCATAGTCATGCAGGGTATCTACACAGAAACTTGCCTTCCCAGTAACACTAGAACCGGGATATATTACATCCTGATCATACGGAGATTGTGCATAATAATAAATTGTTTGATGAAGATCTCCATTCCTAATAGCATCACAGTCTTCATTGTCTATAGAATAATGACCATAAGCAGTCCAGCCATCGTTGGAGCTAACATATATACCATAAGAGAATTCTACATCCCGATCACTTCCATTGCAAACTATAAGGTCTGCATGAGCAGGCCGATAATCCAGGCATAGTGCCAGCCCGGCAGTGATGGCAGTGAGTAAGGCGCCCAGAAGCAAGTCCCTTGGGAATGCCTTCTTCTGCTTCATTGCATTGTCATTGTGGTAGACCAGAGGGTGGGCTCCCGGATTTTTTGAGAGGTTTCTGATAGCCACAGTCGGATGGAGAGGGGACATGAGAACAAAGAGAAATGGTGAAGAGGTAGAGAGGAGCTGACCTGGCCTGTTGATGTAAGCCAGGTCACGGGGAGCGTGGGTGAGTTGTCCATGGGGCAGGGCGCGACGGCATGGACACTTGAGTTGGGCTAGTTTGCCAACAGGTCTTGAGCATCCCGTGTTTTATCCATAAGGCACTGGAAAGGCACTGATTAACCTTCCCTGCATCCTCTTGGTCCTAATCTTTATCTTGTCAAATTGATTGGGCCAGCATCCCCGGCGCCGCAAGTATAGCAGCAGCCTCTGCAGCTTTCTGTGCCGTCTCTGCCTACCCCCCAATAGCGGTTACTGTTTCCTTTTTCCCAAGCACCGTAGCATATTTTCTCGTACCTGCTACAGCTCAAGCTGTAGGAATGTAGGTCATAATCATTGATGACGTAGACTGTATCAGAACCAGGCCAGACAGTATTGTAATCCTGACTGTAAAATTTCAGATAAACAGGTCTAGGAAAGTCGCTTTCTATTTTAAATGTTAGTTCATAAGGGTTGGGACGGCTAGGAGGATCGATCCATTCAGTTGAGCTACAATTTGTGGGCTGACCAGGAGGATGATCAATACAATGCGGATAAAGCGCATAATGGCTGAAAGCCGGAATAGCAGGTAACAAAGCAAGCGCGAAAGGAAATAGAAGAATGTATGACATCTTCAGGGCACCTTCAACAATTGCCTTTCTTTTTCTGTCTGAAGAAGCTTTCTGATCCCCAGATAACCCCATGACGGAAAGATCGCTCAAGGGAGAGATTTGTGAGATTCCTGAAGCAGCCCACAATTCTGAGAGTCTAACTTCCCTGGTAGCATCAAGGCGAGGAAGGGTCTGCTTGAGATCCCTGGCAAAGTTGAGAAGATTGAAAGACATGGGTGGGAAATGGAGAGGAAGGGCCAGTTGTTAAGCTGGCCGAGGCAATAAGCAGAGACAGACCAACTCACCACTTGGCGCGCCAGCCGGTGAAGAAGGTCCACTCCGCCTCAGCAGCTTGTTGGTGCTGGGGTTGCTGGCTTCTGGTGGCGCCCAGGGACAGGGTGGTGTCTTCCGCCAGGGGAAGCTCCACCATGGCGGTCAGGTCCAGTTGGCGACCGCTGGGCACAAGGGAGGCGGAGACCTCCTGCCCCACCACTGCGCCCTCCGGGGTGCGACCGGTGGGTAGGGAGAGGTCTGCGGCGCCGCTATCTACCCGCAGGGGTTGGGCGAGGGAGAGGCGGAAGGCGCCGCCACCCAGGAAGGGCTTACTGGCCTGTAGCCGGAAAGCGCTGGTAGCGAGGGGGGAGAGATCGTCAATGAAGGGGCTGGAGCCAACGGATGGATCGACCATGCCCAGTTCCCCTTGTGCGGCCAACTGCCAACCCCAGGGGGTGGTGGTGTTCACCCCTGCGTTGAGGAAGAGGGTTTGGCCGGAGAGCTGGCCAAAGGCGCCGCTGGCCTGACTGCCCAGCAGGGATTGGTGCTCCTTGAGATAACCGGTCTCCATGGTGAAGGCGGGGAGAGCCGCAGGGGACCAGGAGAGGGTGAGCCCTTCCATGTCCTGTGGATCGTGGAAGAGGGTGGCGGAAAAACCCTGGGGAGCGTCCATGACGAGCCTTGAAGCCCCGTTGGTGAGGGCAAGGTGGCCCATCTCCGTGGCGGTAGCGTCTTCCTGGAGGCTGAACTGCCAGGCGTCGGGGATGGAGCGGATGGAAGCAGGTCTGAGGAAACGGTGCAGGCGGGTAGCGAGGGAAACGCCTTGGGAGGGAACAGTGAAGCTGGCGGCCTCGAACCAGAAGGGGGCGCCGAGGGTATCGAAAGCAGCAACTTCCTGCTGACCCAGGGATTGGGCGAGGCCGTCACCCAGGGGACCACCCAACTGAAGGAAAGATGAATCAATACTGGCTCCGGTAGAGCCGGTGGACAATGATTTGGTGCCCATGCGCAGGACGCCCCAGGGGTTAGTGGCGGCGCCCAGGTCCATGAGACCGTGGCCCCAAAGTGAGGCGTTGGAATAGCCACTATCGTTAGCGGTGGAGAAGAGACGGCTTCTTAACTGTCTGGCATTAAGCTGACCACGGAACTGCTGCTTCATGACCGCTAAACCACCTGCGACGACGCCTGAGGAAAGGTTGGTACCATGATTGAGAAAGTCAAAATCAGTATCGTTATCGGCTGCATAGATTGCACCACTAGACTGAGTTGGTACAGTAATACAAATAGAGCTCATACTTCCACATGTATTGCTGCCACCCTGTCTGGATGCCATAACTAAAATTATATCTCCTGCATTGGATTCGCTTATTAGTGTATTACCTTTATCACCAACATCGGAGACGAAAATATTCGACGTGTTTCTAGAAAAATTAATTCTGCTGCTACGATTTGCATTGTCTAATCCAACTTTAATCCCTCTATCACCTAGAGACCATGAGGGAATTACTATAATATCTGCATTATTTTGTAAGTAATTTATATCTGAAATCACATCACTTCGTGAATATGAACTGTTAAAAGGCCTAGTGTACCACCCTGCCCCTGGTGCCACACCGAACATGCCTCTAGATGCAAGATAGCGATTACCGACTGCAACACTAACTAATCCCATTGCCCGATAATTGCTGCAAGATGAACTGCGACAACTGCCATCAAAATTACTACTAATAAAAGAGTCATGATCTGCTCGAATCCCTCCACTACCAGAAGAAGTCCAATATATAAATCCTATGCTTGTACCTGCACCTAGTGAAGCTGGACTGCTTATACCTTTAGTCAATTTTAGATATGCATAAGCGTCATCAGCATTAATTTTGTCAAGGAAGGAGCTATTACGATAAGCCTGACCGCCCCAAGATCTGTACTCTGATGCTAGTCTTATTCTTTGAGAACTAAGTTCGCTCTGTGTAAGACAGCCTTGACGGGTTTGGACGCATCGCCGAGGTGCTGGAGGTGTTGGCGTTGGCGTCGGAGTTGGCGTCGGAGTTGGCGTTGGGGTTGGGGTTGGGGTTGGGGTTGGGGGCGTTGGGGTTGGGGTTGAAGCTCTGTCACCGCCACCGCCACCGCCACCGCCACCACCATTGCCGCAGGCAGTTAATAGTATGAGAGGCAAGACCAGAAGAGCACTTCCAAAGGAGCGGAACCGTCTTAGCGAGAAAGTCCGGGAAACTGCCGCTGCCTGCTGCCCTGTACGGGCTTTTTGGGAAGCATTGGTGCAATAAGACATTTTTAATAGAAAAGGATTAAAGGGAGTAGTAAAGATGGAGAAGCGAGGGGGACGGGTTCTCCCCTAGTGGGGATATGTCATACTCGCGTAGATGCTCAGCCCATGGAGGGAGTGTGAGTGAGTTGTCCATGGGGCAGGGCGCGAGGGGACAGATTGAGATCTCTGGCAAAGTTAAGGGGAGGGATTGAGGGCTTAGGGAACATCTGACCAAGTCAGAGTCGTCCGTAGCGCTTCCATGGTGAGAAAGGGGTGAGACTTGGGCTTGGAGGCAGCGACTTTTCGAGGCTCCCTTGATTCTTTAACTTTTTAACTTTGTGCCCGCATCAATTAGAATTTGGCCCATTTCATCTTTTTCTTTTGTCAATTTGGCATTTAGATCTCTTATTTGATAGAATATTATGATAACACTAATTGCGCTGACTAATGATGCGAAAGTTTCTATGGAATTCATAATCCATTTCAACTTATTAGATGCATTAGCTTTTTCGGCCTCCTGAAGAAGACTGCACAAGACATGCTGATGATTCTGATCCTTCTCGCATACCACCGCATCACCTTGGAGTGGCCGTTGAGTACTATTTTGCTGGGGCTCAATAGTTAAGCCAGGAAGTGTAAAGAGCGCAAAGAGTTGAAGCGAGGCAGCAGTGATGGCTGCTGTGAAGACAAGCTGTGGAGACTTGTTTGTATTCGTAGTGTAATTTAACTTTAGGGCACCACGAAAATTGCTGGTTCCCTGATCGGACAAGGCTACTTGCCCATACAACCTCCCTCCAAGACTGACTTCCTCATGGCGAAAGGGCATCCCATGGGAAAGGCTGCCCAATTTTTTTCGAGGTTCCCTTGGAAGTGCTCTTTCAAGAGCACTTCCAAGGGAATGGAGCTGCCTTGACGAGAAAGCCTGGGGAACCCCTTTTTTCCTCTGCCACACCGAAGTTCCTTGAGAAACATTGCTGCTGGAACGATAGGAACCTCTACTGTCCTGTCTACTGATTAGACTGGGGACTGGGGACTGGGGACTGGGGACTGGGGACTGGGGACTGGGGACTGGGGAAGCCTTGCATCGGGAAGTTCTGTCAGGCAATCCAATGATGGCAAACTTTCAGCAAGCCCTTACAACCTCTTCGTTAACCGTTACAGAAATTTAAGATTTAGCAGTCTTCCCCGGCTACGGAAAAAATCTCATAGAAACGCTGCTGTTGGCCCAACAACCCCTGTGCAACAAGGGCACCCTGTTGATAGGGCTTCCCATGAGCAGACCACGACTCAATCACAAGCGCCGACTCCCAACGCGAGGGATGTCCGCCATGGGTCCCATGGCCAGCACCGCTGAACATGAACACCGACCCCAAACCCCATGGAGACTGGTCCAGCCAATTGCCCTCACGGCCCTTGCTGTCGTTGCCTCTGACGGCGTTTGCACTTGGGAGATAGCCCCACAGCCCCACGCCACCGCATCAGCCACCACTGTTCCGACGCCCTACCACCTCCCAGGTCCCCACCCTTGCCAGACCATGGCCAGCAACAACCCCCTACCACCAGCCGGCGCAATCCGCTGGTGAAACACCTGCGGCAACTCCACACAACCCGGGGCCAGCGGGAAGCGGGGGAGTGCTGTTGGAGGGGACCCACCTGCTGGAGGAGGCTTTGCGCCATCGGCAGGCTCTCCAGCGGTTGGTCTTCACCCAGCGCTGATCTGAGAACCGTCCCGCTCTGCTGGCCCAGGTCCCCCCCTGATTCCACCAACTCGTCAGTGGGGTGGCCACGGCCCTGTTACCCCAGTCGCCATGGCCCCAGCGGCCCCGGTTCCCTCTGGCCCTGAACCACATCCAGGATCCGGGTAATCTGACCACCCTCCTGCGCACCGCTTTGGCGGCAGAGGTGGACGGGGTGATGTTGGCCCAATCCGTTGATAGGGCATCCCGCGAGCAGACCACGACTCCATAACAGGCGCTGTCTCCAGAGGCAAGGGATGTCCACCCTGGAGGCCATGGCTAGTGTTCCCCAAAAGGACCACCGTCCCCAATCTCCATGGAGACTGGCACAGCCGTCGCCATGGCCTCCAACGGCGTTTGCAACTGGGGGGCGGACCGGGCAACTGCAGCGGGAATTGGGGTTCCGCTAAATTTGCCTCCGCCTAGTGCGGCCCGGACCGTTTCAATCCCAAGCAGCCGGCCACCAGGTCTTGGGCATCGGCCACAGGGAGGATGGGAACCCCCAATCTGACGGCCACCTGGTCTACGGTCAGGTCATCCAGGAAGAGGGGGGAGCCATGGCGGAGCATGACGGTGGGCAACAACAGTTGATCCCCCAGATCCTGCCCCGCCAGGCCGTCAATCAGGTCAGCCCCCGTCAGGAGGCCGGTGACCACAAGATCCTGGCCCCAATAGGGGCTGGGTAGGGCATAAAACAACAACTCCAAGCCCTGGATGCCCTGGAGACGCCGGGCCGCTGGCCCCAATGCCGGTCCCACAAGGGCGCCCACCACCCAACTGCAACGGCGGGCGATGGGGAGGGCGGTGGGAAGCTGGGTTGTGGCCTGGTCCAGCGCCTCCAGAAAGGCGCGAATGCTGCCCACCCCATTGGCCTGCTGGGGCCAGTCCCCATAGGTGGAGCGGGGTGGCAGGGGCTGGGCCGCCATGAGATACCACTCATCCGCCAGCCAGGCAAAGCGGCTTCCCAATCGGGGGCAGAATTCCTGTTGCAGGGCCTCCACCTGGGCAATGACCTGGTGGGCCAGAGGGGGCGTCACCGGCGTCAAGTCGGCGGCGTGGGGGGGACGGAACCGGGTCAGGCCCACCGGCACAACAGCGGTGGAGAGCACAGTTGGCCAATCTCCAACACCCCAATGGGCCAAATCCTGTAAGGTTTGGTGTAACTGATGGCCGTCATTGAGGCCGGGGCAAATCACCACTTGGGCATGGATCTGTAGCCGTCTCCGGGCAAACCACTCCAGTTGTTGAAGTAACATGCCAGCACGCTTATTGCGCAACAGACGACAACGTAAATCCGGATCTGTTGCATGGACAGAGACATACAGCGGCGAGAGACGCTGGGTCTCAATGCGTCGCCAATCTGCTGGGCCCAGGTTGGTGAGGGTGAGATAGGAGCCATAGAGAAAGCTGAGGCGATAGTCATCGTCTTTGATGTAGAGGGTAGGGCGCTTGCCTGCCGGTTGCTGGTCAATAAAACAAAATGGGCAGTGGTTATTGCATTGCCGTAAACCATCAAATAAAGCCTCGCTGAATTCTAAACCCAAATCCCCATCCATATCCTTCTCAAAGGCGATGCAATGGTGTCGTCCTTCTTGATCCATCACCTCAAGTGTCAATTCCTCTTCACCAATCAAGATGCGATAGTCAATCAAGTCACGGGGGGCCACACCATTGATCCGCAGAATCCTGTCCCCTGGCTGGACACCAAGCTCCGCGGCAATGCTATTGGCCTCCACCATGGTCACCAGGGCCGGCTGCGGTGCGGTGCCCCCCTCTTCCCGGACGAGGCTTGGCTGTGGTTCCTGCCACATGGAGCATGGCCTGCCAGGGAGCAGGATGTGGTGTGTAAAGACCAGTGTAACCCCAGTCATGGATCCAGCCAGACAAGAGAGAACAGGAACGGAGATATTGGTGGGAGATGGGTGGCGGGTGTGCTCCAACCCCACCCTCGACTTCAGCTTGTCAAAGGGGGGTGATGATGGATCCTTTGCCCGGCAGGAGCTTGCCCAGCAAGGGGATGAGGTGGCTTTTCATGGTGCGGTGGATGCTGATGATCCAACGCAGACCGTCCTGCCACAGGTGCTTCATGGGTGGCTTGGCAATCTATCCCCGATCAGCGAAGCCCTGGCCGCAAAGTGCGACGGTCATCCATCCGTATTGCCCCCTACGCAGCGGCTCCCCCATGGTGGCGCGGCCCCCTGGCCAGCCCTTGGAACAGCTTGTTCCGCCTGATCCGTGGGTTGTGACGGACCACCAGCTTGGTGCTATCGACAACATGGATCCCGGCTCTCTGGCCACGGGAATCAGAGAACAGGAACGGAGATATTGGTGGGAGATTAGGTGGCAGGTGTGCTCCAACCCCCACCCTCGACTTCAGCTTGTCAAGGGGGGGTGATGATGGATCCTTTGCCCGACAGGGGCTTGTCCAGCAAGGGGATGAGGTGGCTTTTCATGGTGCGGTGGATGCTGATGATCCAACACAGACCGTCCTGCCACAGGTGCTTCATGGGTGGCTTGGCAATCTATCCCCGATCAGCGAAGCCCTGGCCGCAAAGTGTGACGGTCATCCATCCGTATTGCCCCCTGCACAGCGGCTCCCCCATGGTGGCGCGGCCCCCTGTTGAGAGCCAGCCCTTGGAACAGCTTGTTCCGCCTGATCTTTGGGTTGTGACGGACCACCAGCTTGGTGCTATCGACAACATGGATCCTGGTTCTCTGGCCACGGGAATCATGGAGCAGGAGGTCAAAGGGCAGCAGGAGCTGCAGCATCAGGGCCACAAACCTTGCCGGTGCTGGGGAGATCAGCAAAGCAGTGGCCCAACTCCTGTTCCAGGCCATGGCGCCAGAAATACTTGCAGTCCTTGTGGGGGGAGAGGGGGAGCAGGACCATGATGAAGAGGGCATCTCACCGAGGGAGAACTTGCCGCCGCGCTGGCGCTGACGGTCTGGGGGGATCAGGTGGTGGTGTGTCCCTCCTGGGCTCCTGGAGACATTGCCTTTCCCAGGCTGAGGAGCCTGCTGGAGCAGAACAGCATTCTCCAACAGAGGCTTTCCTCCGTGGAGGGGCTCCCACTGCAGCGGGTGGCCTCTTCTCTGATGGCCCCTGATCCGGAACTGGGGTTTATGATGCTCACCTCTCTATAATCACAGGGCTTCTATTGGCAGGCAGAGAAGTTCTGAGTCGCAAATACCGTCTCCTGGGTCAGGTGAGCAGACTGTGTGATCTTTTCATATCTGACAGCCACACCGACCCCTATTCTACGTGTGTCCCTGTCTAATATGTTCTTCCTGTGGCCGGGGCTGTTCATCCATCCTTGCACGATACTTAAGGCCATATCCTGGAAATCTCTGGAAAAAATTTGAGGGGTGATTGCTGTCGATCCTACCGACCACCTGGTCATTCTGGGCTGCCGAGAGATATTCTCACTCAGCCCGTAGGAATAGGAGCCGTCCCCACGGTAGGCCCGACAAGTGTACCCCGCTTCCAAAGCCCGGTCCGTCGGGTCTTTGCCATGAATCTCGTGGGCATATACTCCGAGTGAAACCATATTCCGGCTATGTCCCCTGGCAATCTTCGAGATGGCAGGATCATGGGTTAGTGGCCTTAGGCCAGCCGCTTCCCGCTCGGCGTTCGTATAGTAAAGAATCCAATATTCAATCCTCGATGGGCTCAGCGGTTGGCCACCAGCGTAGCGCATCCCATGGTGCGACTGGCCTATCGCCATGGAAGGAGCCTGAGCGCCAGTGTCCATGAGGTATTTTCCGATGGGATCGAATTTGATTTCCCCGACGATTGCAGCGGGCACCACCATCACAGGGATGGCAACCATCCAGATCCATCTGCCGCCATGGAACTTCCCCATCTCTTCATCCTACCCCATGGGGAACCGCAATTCCGGTGGGCTTGGGACTGCAGGTTGGGAGGTTGGGTCATGGGCTCAAGTCCATGGGGTGTGGCTTGGGCAAGGGAGGGGCTTGTTGCTTGGGGGAAGCTTTGCTGCATTGACAGGTCATTTTCCCTGTCCCCAAGGGGCATCTGCCCAATTGCGCAACATTTCCACACCAATCGCAATTTTATGTTACGCTCTGTGGGGCGGAAATTCCGCCTTGCTTACCTCCTAACCATCTGTCCTGATGACCACCACACTTCGGCAGCGCCAAGGCGCTTCTGGATGGCAGTCCTTCTGCGACTGGGTGACCAGCACCGACAACCGCCTCTATGTGGGTTGGTTCGGTGTGCTGATGATCCCCACCCTGCTCACTGCCACCACCTGCTTCATCATCGCCTTCATTGCCGCCCCTCCGGTGGACATTGACGGCATCCGTGAGCCCGTCGCCGGTTCCCTGATGTACGGCAACAACATCATCTCCGGTGCTGTTGTCCCCTCCTCCAACGCCATCGGCCTGCACTTCTATCCCATCTGGGAAGCAGCCTCCCTGGATGAGTGGCTCTACAACGGCGGTCCTTACCAGTTGGTGGTG
>JAJDUS010000043.1 GCA_022826535.1 Prochlorococcaceae cyanobacterium jk18x1bzbins.87 | reverse complement strand
TAATGGGGGCGGACTGTAAATCCGCTGGCTCTGCCTACGTTGGTTCAAATCCAACCCGGCCCATTTGCCCTTGTAGCTCAGCGGTAGAGCACTCCCTTGGTAAGGGAGAGGTCACGAGTTCAAGTCTCGTCAAGGGCTTTTACGAAGCCAGGCATGGAATTGATGCCGGGAGTGAATCCAGCGGGCAACCCATGGTTTTAGGATTCCTCAAGGCGGCCCTGGTTTTCGCTCCTTTGACTTCACTTCCAACGTCAACACCCCAACAGTCGTTTCTGCGCCGCCACCTGGGCCCCAGCGCCGCGGAACAGGAGCAGATGCTCCAGACATTAAACCTCGCCTCCATGGAGGAGTTGCTGGAGGAGGCAATTCCCACCAGCATCCGCCTTCCTCAAGACCACACCACCCAAAGCCTGCCGCCAGGGGTCAGTGAGCAGCAGGCCCTCACTGAGTTGGAAGCCGTGATGGGTCGGAATCGCATCAGCCGCAGCCTTGTTGGTCTGGGGTACTTTGGGGCGGTGATGCCGGCTGTGGTGCGCCGCCATGTGCTGGAGAATCCCGCTTGGCTGACCGCCTACACCCCCTATCAGGCAGAAATAGCCCAGGGGCGTCTGGAAGCCCTGCTCAATTTTCAAACCCTTGTCTGCGAGTTGACGGGCCTGCCGGTGGCCAATGCCTCCCTGTTGGATGAGGCCACGGCAGCAGCAGAGGCCATGGGGCTGAGTTTTGCGGTGTGCAAGCGGCCCCGGGCACGGCGATTTCTGGTGGATCGGAATATCTATCCCCAAACCATGGGGGTGCTGCAAACCCGGGCTGAACCCCTGGGCATCCAGTTGGAGTTGAAGGCGCCCAGCGCCTTTGTCTTCGATGAAGATGTGTTTGGCGTCCTGCTGCAACTCCCGGACCAGCAAGGGCGGCTCCAGGATCCCAGGTCACTCATCAGCGCTGCCCATGCCTGCGGCGCCCTGGTCACCGTTGCTGTGGATCCTTTGGCCCAGGTGCTCATGGCCCCTGTGGGGGCCCTTGGCGCTGATGTGGCAGTGGGTTCTGCCCAGCGGCTGGGTTTACCTCTGGGCTATGGAGGCCCCCATGCCGCCTTCTTTGCCACCCGTGAACACTACAAGCGGCAGGTACCCGGCCGGATTGTGGGGCTATCCGTGGATGCCGAGGGGCGCTCCGCCCTGCGCCTGGCGCTCCAGACCCGGGAGCAGCACATCCGACGGGATAAGGCCACCAGCAACATCTGCACGGCCCAGGTGCTGCTGGCGGTGCTGGTGAGCTTTTACGCCGTCTACCACGGCCCTGACGGTCTCACGGCCATGGCCCGCCGGATGCGCCGCCTGACCCAGGCTATGGCCGCCGCCTTGGCTCAGGTGGGCTTGGCTCCCGCCCTGGAGCCCGGTTTTGACACCATTGTGGTGGAGACCCCAGCGGCGGCAGACATCCTGAAGCGCTGCCGAGGGGCGGGCTTTGCCCTGCGGGCAATGGGCGATGGCAAAGGCTTGGGTTTCAGTCTGGATGAGCGCTCCACAGTGGAGGAGCTGGAGCAACTGCTGGCGCTCATGGCGCCGGGGCACCCCCATGCTCCCATCACGGAGTTATTGGCGGCCAGCGATGGCGCACTGCCCGTGCCAGAGCGCCACGATCCTTGGCTTCAGCAGGATCCCTTCCACAAATACCGCAGTGAAACCGCACTCCTCCGCTATATCCAGACCCTGGCCGCCAAGGACTTTTCCCTGATCCATGGCATGATCCCCCTGGGAAGCTGCACCATGAAACTCAATGCGGCCGCTGAATTGTTGCCCCTGAGTTGGTCCAGCGTGGGGGAACTGCATCCCTTTGCCCCTGTGGAAGATACCCAGGGCTATGGGACCATGATCCGCCAATTGCAAGACTGGCTGGCGGAGTTGACGGGGTTTGACGGGGTCAGCCTGCAGCCCAATGCAGGCTCCCAAGGGGAGTTGGCGGGGCTGTTGGTGATTCGTGCCTGGCAGGCCAGCCGTGGCCAGGCCCATCGCCGGGTTTGCCTCATTCCCACCAGCGCCCACGGCACCAACCCCGCCAGTGCAGTGATGGCAGGCCTGCATGTGGCGCCGGTGGCCTGTGATCCCCAAGGCAATATCGACCTGGAAGACCTGCACCGGAAAGCCGCCGCCCACAGCGACCACCTGGCAGCTTTGATGGTCACCTATCCCTCCACCCATGGGGTGTTTGAGGTGGCCATTCGGGAGATCTGCGCCATCATCCATGACCATGGGGGACAGGTTTACCTGGATGGGGCCAATCTGAATGCCCAACTGGAGTTGTGCCGCCCTGGCGACTACGGCGCGGATCTTTGCCATCTGAACCTGCACAAGAGCTTTTGTATTCCCCATGGGGGGGGTGGGCCAGGGGTGGGCCCCATTGCCGTGGCAGCCCATCTGGTCCCGTTCCTGCCCAGCCATCCCCTCCTCGCCTGTGGCGGGGAGCAGGCCATTGGGCCAGTATCGGCCGCCCCCTTCGGCAGCGCCAGCATCTTGACCATCAGTTGGATGTACCTGCGGATGATGGGTGCGGTTGGCCTGCGCCAGGCCAGCGCCGTGGCCATCCTCAATGCCAACTACATCGCCCACCGCCTGGAAGGGTTCTATCCCGTGCTGTTCCGTGGTGAGAAGGGGCGGGTGGCCCATGAATGCATCCTGGATCTACGCCCCCTGCGGTCGGAAGCGGGGGTGGGGGTGGAAGATGTGGCCAAGCGGCTGATAGACTACGGTTTCCATGCCCCTACTGTGAGTTGGCCGGTGGCTGGCGCCATGATGGTGGAGCCCACGGAAAGCGAGCACAAAGCCGAGCTGGACCGCTTTTGCGATGCCATGGTTGCTGTGCGTCAGGAGGTAGCCGCCATTGCCTCCGGCGCCATGGATCGCCACAACAATCCCCTCAAGCGGGCCCCACACACCATCGCGGCCCTCACCGCTGATTCATGGGGTCGTCCCTACAGCCGACAGCAGGGCGGGCTCCCCGGCAACCAGGACCCTGCAGAAAAGCTCTGGCCCGCTGTTGCCCGCATTGATAATGCCCGCGGGGATCGGACGCTCATCTGCACCTGCCCCTCAGTCGAGGCCTACGCCAGTTGATGGTGAGGGACAGTCAGCCTTCCACAGCCTGGGCTATTTTAATTCCATGGATTGTGTCTCGAAGTTGGTGGAAATTGAGGTGACGCTGCTTTGAATGGGGAATCTGTCCTGATGCCAACAATGCCCAGAGGAGCATGGGGACGGTCTCGGCTGAGGGGAGAGCTGTCCGGGTCTTGATCCGTCGTCGGAACTTCCCATTGAGCCATTCGATGGTGTTGGTGGTGCCCACTGATCTCCACTGGGACGGCCGGCACCTGAGCTGCCATTGAGGCAGAAAGGCTTTGCGGCCTGCCTCCACCTCAGCGGCCCTATGGGCATGGACATAGTCCATGTCCCGGTAATCGGTCCTCAGTTCCTCATGCAGGCGCTTGGGAGCATGAGCCAGCACGTTGCGGTGTGATGAACCGTGCAGCGCACCCTTGGCAGGTCCTCACCCCAGAGGGCGGTGAGGGCCGCCTCAAGACCAGATACCTCATCAGCAATCACCAGTTCCGGGCGCCGCAGACCACGGGCATCCGGATCCTCAAGGAACTATCGCCAGGCCGCAGTGCTCTCCCCTCCCCTGTTGCCGATGGAGAGAAGCACCTTCTGCCCATCACGTCGTACGCCCACGGCACCCAGCACCGAGATGGTGGGTAGTGGCTGTCTTGTCCAGCCGCGTCTTGGTGACCGTCCTGTCCAGGATGAGGCGTACCTCCTCCTCTATCAGGCAGCGATGGGGGCCAGGAGGATGGCAGAACGGAAGACGTGGGCGCAGTGGTCGTAGCGGGTTGCAACACGCCGCCAGTCCTTCTGTCGGGAAAAGAGCGTCTCGATTTTGTGACCCTTGCGATCCAACCTCTTGCTGTAGTGGACTGGTTTCTTGCGGCAGCGACGGGGCGGAATGCAAGGCGTGATGCCCTGCTGGGACAGCATCTTACGAATTTTGTCGCTATCATGCCCTTGATCCCCGCTCACCGTTGCCGCAGGCGGCAGGTCTTTGCGCAACACATCAGCCCGGTGAAGTCACTACATTGCCTCTCATTCAGGTGGAGTCGCAGGGGACCACCTTTGCTGTGGCAGACCCCATAGAGCTTGCTGGCCATACCCCCCCCTTGGCGCCACCAACCAGGCGGGGGGCACCCCCCTTTGTTGAGGCTGGACGCCGTGGGATGGGCTTTGATGTCAGTGGCGTCAAGCATCATCACCTCTGGCTCCGGGGCATCGGATGCTGACAATTCAGAAAAGATCAGATCAAAAACACCCTTGTCTGACCAGCGGCGGCAACGGTTGTCGAGGGTTTTGTGGGGATTGTAGGCAGCAGGGGCATCCACCTAGCACAGCCCCTTCTGAATGACTATGGATGATGCCACTTAACACCTTCCTGTCATCCACCCACTTCCCACCCCGTTCCTTGGGGAACAAGGGGCGGATGCCATCAACCCGTCCACCCTCTCCGCTGAGCCCAAACAACTGGGCCATCACCCATCTCCTCCTGGTGCTCTCTTGGGGCTCCCTCTCTGGTGAGAGGATCATTCCTCACATGATGGGTCCTGACCCTGGAACCACAGGACCACCCCCCTTGCGTCTGCACGGGTCTGCCTCCTTCAGTGGACTTCAGTGGGCAAGAGGATGAGCGCCCCCATCCCCCCTGGGTTCCCATGGCGCTGCCTAAGGCAATCCGAGTCCCCGTCTGGGTTCGGGTCTTCCCCTCTCGTCAGAAGGGAGCCGACACCTAACAGCCGGCTTGCTTCTTTCTCCGACAATTTTCACCGTTCTGGTGCGGGAGGTGGCGCCCGCCGTCTGTGGCGGGGCCTTGACGCCAGTCGCTGGTGTGGATGGCGAGACAGGGGTCAAAGAGGTGGGCCAGCTTGATCCGGTTTGCCTCTGTCACGAGGCGCAGTAGTGCCCCATCACCATCCAATGACCACGGGCGGCCACGACTCTTGATGGCAAGGCGGTGCTCATCGCTGCGGAAAAGTGTTGCCTCGCCGACGGGTCCAGCCGTGGTCTGGTAGACAACATTATTGATTGCCTCGTTGCCCATCCACTCAAACTGCAACCACATCCACAGCCTCAGCAGGCGTGATCCCGACAACTCTGCTACCCGGCTTGACGTCTTCGAGCACATCCAATGCCAACGCAGTCTCATTGGCAGAAGGCAGATGGAACCAGGCAGCCTGCTCAGATTCAAACCTGAGCATCAAGGGTTCTCCTGTCCGCTGCAGATGGGGGACTGGTGGGCTTGACCACGGGGAAGGGGGACATGACGGATAGATGTGCTCTCCCGCAGAGGCCCTACTGATGACTTGATCTCCTCCCCGTCCTAGGAGGGCAGAGCGTCCTTCTGTGCTGTGCATGGGATTGCTCCAGCGGACCAGGTGGGGTGCTTCACAGCCTGCTGACGCCGCAGGGGCGGTCTTGACATGGGGCTCCATGTCTGTTTAATCTCTCCCCCAGTCCAGTAGCGAAGGTGGTCTTTGCGACGTTGTCGAAGCTGGGGAGTTGCTTCAGCGCCGGCTTTTCAGGAGGACCTGGCATGGGACGCAGCATGGTGAAGGCGGCCGATGCACAAGGCCCATGGGCAAGGGCCACCACGCCCATGGAAATGTTTGGGAACGCAGACCTAAGGCTTGAACCAGGCTGGCATCTCCCTAACCTGCGCAGGTGAGGCCTTGTTAATCCGCCGTAGTGGAGAGTTTTCCCTATCTGAGCGTCGCCATCCTGTTTCCCATTGCAGCGGCGTTCCTCGTCCCCTTCCTCCCTGACCCTGGCGATGGCTCCCGCATCCGCTGGTATGCCCTGACCATCGCCTTGGCAGATTTCCTCGTAACGGTGGCGGGCTTTCTCAATGGCTACGACCCTGCTGTGGATGGTTTGCAGTTGGTTGAGCAGGTGCGTTGGCTGCCGGAGCTGGGGTTGGGTTGGTCCGTGGGGGCCGATGGGCTCTCCATGCCCCTCATTCTGCTGACCACATTCATCACCAGCCTGGCCATCCTGGCGGCCTGGCCCGTCACCTTCAAGCCGCGGCTCTTCCATGTGCTCATGCTGGCCATGTGCGGCGGCCAGGTGGCTGTGTTTGCCGTTCAGGACATGTTGCTCTTCTTCCTGGCCTGGGAGTTGGAGTTGATTCCCGTCTATCTGCTGCTGGCCATCTGGGGGGGGAAGAAGCGGCAGTATGCGGCCACCAAATTCATCCTCTACACCGCGGGCAGCTCCTTGTTCATCCTGGTGGTGGGCCTAGCCATGGGCTTCCAGGGGGATGGTCCCCCCAGCTTTGCCTATGGAGACATTGCCGCCAAACCCCTGGGACTGGCCTTCCAGGTGCTCTGCTACTCCGGCCTTCTCATTGCCTTTGGCGTCAAGCTGCCCGTTGTGCCGCTCCACACCTGGCTGCCGGATGCCCATGGGGAAGCCACCGCCCCTGTCCACATGCTCCTGGCTGGCATCCTCCTCAAGATGGGGGGGTATGCCCTGCTCCGCTTCAACGCCCAGATGCTTCCCGATGCCCATGCCCAGTTCGCGCCGCTTCTGGTGGTGTTGGGAGTGGTGAATATCATCTATGCCGCATTGACCTCCTTTGCCCAGCGCAACCTGAAACGCAAAATCGCCTACAGCTCCATCAGCCACATGGGTTTTGTGCTCATTGGTGTGGCCAGCTTTTCTCCGCTGGCCACCAGTGGCGCCATGCTGCAGATGATCAGCCACGGTCTCATCGGCGCCAGCCTCTTCTTCCTGGTGGGGGCCACCTATGACCGCACCCACACCCTGATGCTGGATGAAATGGGGGGCGTGGGCCAGCAGATGCGCAAGATGTTTGCCCTCTGGACCACCTGCTCCCTCGCCTCCCTGGCCCTCCCTGGCATGAGTGGCTTTGTGGCGGAGTTGATGGTGTTTGTGGGGTTTGCCACCAGTGATGCCTACACCTTGGTTTTCCGGGTGGTGATCGTGTCCATGGCGGCTGTGGGGGTGATCCTGACCCCCATCTATCTCCTGTCCATGCTGCGGGAGATTTTCTTTGGCCAGGACAACCCAAGCCTCCTGGAGCATAACCGTCTCCGGGATGCGGAACCCCGGGAGATCTACATCATTTCCTGTCTACTGGTGCCCATCATCAGCATCGGCCTCTACCCGCGCCTCACCACAGAGACCTACCGCGCCAGTATTGAAGCCCTGGTGGAGCAGAACCGCAATGCCCTGGTCACCTCCACAGGGATCCCCCCGAGTCGGGTTTCCCCAGCTTTGGCAGCGGCTGCCCTGCCCCATGGGACTCCCTCCCTGCCCCCACTGGATCCCGGGTCAAGACAGGCTTATCCTTAGGCCAGCATGGCCGTTGTTGTCACAGGGGCCAAGAAGGGGGTAACGCTTGGGCAGCAACCACGGCAGCAGAGTGGCCATTCGCCTTCTCCAGGAGGCTGCCGAGCGGGGCGACCTGGACCCGTGGGACGTGGATGTGATCGCTGTGGTGGATGGCTTCCTCGACCAGTTGCAGGCGCGCATGGCCTTGCCGAAGCTGGCCAGTGGCCACGGTGGCAGCTACGAGCAGGATCTGGCGGAGAGCAGCGAGGCTTTTTTGGCCGCCTCCATGTTGGTGGCGCTGAAGGCCAGGATTCTGGAGCAGCACATCCTGCCTCCAGAGCCTGATGGGGAAGACAGGGACATGGAGGACAGTGTTGACCACATGGATGGTCTGGAGGCTGGGGAATCGGAATCAATGCTGAACTTGTCCCCCCGGACCGAAGACCACCTGAAACGCCGTCCTGTGGCGGCGCCCCCCATGCTGCAGCGACCTGTGACCCTGGGGGAGTTGATCCAGAGCCTTGAGACCATGGCCGATCAGTTGGAACAGCAGGACACCACCACCAGCAGAAGCCGGAGTCGCGCCAAGGCCTTCAGCCGCCGCCATGCCATGGCCCAGGTGGCAGCCCTGGCCCATCGGGAGAAGTTACCGGAAACCACCGCCGCACTGGATCGGTTTTTGGACCATTGGCCCAATGGCGGTGGTGCGTTTGAGGGATTGGTCTGCGCCTGGGCCCAGGCGGCGCCTGCCGATCTGGACCGGGATCGGGTGGGGGTGTTCTGGGCTTTACTGTTCCTCTGTGGTCGGGGGAGGGTGGATCTCCGGCAGGACCAGGGCCTCTATGGTCCCCTCACGGTTCAGGTGCTGCCCCGGGCCCAGGTCGGTGGGGAGGAGGCCCCTCGCCCCAGGCGGCTGACGGCTCGGCGTATGGCTCCACCACGCGCCGCCTAGAGGGGCTTGGTACATTCAAGGTTCTCAAGACAAGGTCGCTCATGAAGGCGATGATTCTTGCCGCTGGCAAGGGCACCCGTGTACAGCCCATTACCCATACAATTCCCAAACCCATGATTCCCATCTTGCAAAAGCCGGTGATGGAATTTTTGGTGGAATTGCTCAAGGAGCATGGCTTTACGGAAATTATGGTGAATGTCTCCCACCTGGCTGAACAGATTGAGGGGTATTTCCGTGATGGTCAGCGCTTTGGCGTGCAAATTGCCTACTCATTTGAAGGCTATATTGAAGATGGTCAGCTCATCGGTGCGGCCCTCGGTTCTGCTGGGGGCATGAAGAAGGTGCAAAATTTCCAGCCCTTCTTTGATGACACCTTTGTGGTGCTTTGTGGGGATGCTCTCATTGACCTGGACCTGGGCCAGGCCGTCCATCGCCATCGCGCCTGCGGTGCCCTGGCTTCGGTGGTCACCAAGTCTGTCCCGTGGGATCAGGTGGAGGGATACGGGGTTGTGGTGAGTGACGAGGATGGTCGCGTCCAGGCGTTTCAAGAGAAGCCACCGCGGGATCAGGCCCTCAGCAACGCCATTAATACAGGCATTTACATTTTTGACCCCAAGATCTTTGACCATATCCCCAGCGGTATTCCCTATGATATCGGTTCTGACCTTTTCCCAAAACTGGTGGCCCAGGGGGCCCCCTTCTATGCCCTGCTCATGGATTTCGAGTGGGTGGATATTGGCAGGGTGCCGGATTACTGGCAGGCCATCCGCAGCGTTCTTCAGGGAAAGGTGCGCCAGGTTTCCATTCCCGGTCGTGAGGTGCGCCCTGGCCTTTATGCAGGCCTGAACGTGGCGGCTGACTGGGACAGCGTCACGGTGGAGGGCCCCATCTTTGTGGGGGGGATGAGCCACATTGAACCCGAGGTGCGGCTGGTTGGACCAGCCATGATCGGCCCCAACTGCCACATCTGCAAGGGCGCCGCCATCAACAATTCCATCATCTTCCACCACTCCCGCATTGGCCCCAACGTGACCCTCGTGGACAAGCTGGTCTTTGGCCGCTACTGCGTGGAGAAGAACGGCGCCCATATTGATGTGCAGGAAGCATCCCTGGATTGGCTCATCACCGATGCCCGCCGCAAAGACCTGGTGGAGCCCTCCCCTGAGCAAAAGGCCATGGCCGCCCTCCTGGGGGCAGAGCTCAAGGTGGTTCCGCCGCCAACGGTCTAAGGCCCGTGCCATCCACAACAGCAGGTGAGACCAGGGGCGGCACACCGGCCAGGTCCAGGATTTGTGGAATGGCAGACTCCGCCTTGATGGCCATGAGGTGGACACCTTGGGCAATTTCCAGGTAGGCGGCCAGTTGTTCGGCAGCCATCCGGAGCCCTTCTGCCCGTGGAGTCCTGGCCCCATCCAGCCGGGCAATGGCCTCCTCCGGGATGGATGCCCCTGGCACCATCCGGTTGATGAAGCGGGCATTCTTGCCAGATTTCAACAGAAACACCCCTGCCAGAACGGGAAGGCCCAGGGGCGTGGCCAACTCCCGGCAGAAGCGGCGCAGAGCCTCCGGGTCCATCACCATCTGGGTTTGAATAAATCGGGCCCCCGCCTCTTTTTTACGTTGTAGACGACTCTTGAGACCAGTCCAGCTTGGCGACTGGGGATCCGCCGCGCAGCCGGGGAACAGGGCGGTGGGTCCATCGGGGAGGGGCTGCCCCAGGGCATCCAGGCCCTGGTTCAGGTTCTTTACATCCCGCAAGAGTCGCACTGCTTCATAGTCGAAGACGGGCCGTGCCTTGGGCTGGTCCCCCACTTTGACGGGGTCACCGGTGAGGCAGAGCACATTGTGCAAACCCAGGGCATGGGCCCCCAGCAGATCCGCCTGCAGGGCAATGCGATTGCGATCACGACAACCCACCTGGAGCACCGTTTCCAGATTGCGGTCAAGCAACAGACGACAGACCGCCACACTGCTCATGCCCATCACAGCCCGACTGCCATCGGTCACATTCAGGGCATGAACACGGCCCCGCAACTGGTCTGCCGTGGCCAGCACCTGTTGCACGGATCCCCCACGGGGCGGGCTGAGTTCAGCGGTGATCACGGGTTGACCGCTGGCAAGGGCCTGTTGGAAGGCCGAGGAACTGACCTGGGAGTTCATCACCCCATTTTGCCCAGCCAAAACGCGATACAGCTTAAGCTGGGATCAGATTATGGGAACCCAGTGGCGCTTCCTCGGGACTTTGGTGTCGGCCTCTCGGAACGGGAGATCGAAATCATCGAGCACTTGGCCCGCGGCCTGACCAACCAGGAAATTGCCCAGGTGCTCTCCATCAGCAAGCGCACCGTGGATAACCATGTGAGCAATATCTTCACCAAGACCGGCACCAAAAACCGTGTAGTGCTCATCAATTGGGCCATGGACCATGGCAAGGTCTGTCGCGATGGCTTTAATTGCTGCAGCCTGCCCGAGCCAGGTGGTCGCCGCCAACCCTTCTGACCCCAAGTCCGGATAAGGTCAGGAGAAATTAGAGATGGGCTGTGGAACCATGTTGCTCTTGGGTCCGGTGGCCACCGCCATGGCCGCCAGCCGACACCATCGGGACACTGGCAAGAGGGTCTGCAATTTCTGATGCAGCCCATTGGCCAGCTCTTTCCCCCTTGCCTTGCAGCAAAGGGACAGGGGCCCATCCCCTGATCAGGGGAACGGCGCCAACGCCATGGCCATGCTCAAGTGGGTACGGCCTCCCGGGGCCGCAAGCGCTGCCAATGGCCCAGGTCCGTCAAGAAACTGTTGCAGGCCACCACGTCCCACTCCACTGTGGTGGTCAACTCTTGGGACCGTAAATGGACATTGATGCGAGGCTGGAGAGGTTCAAAGTCCGGTGTTGGGGTCAGATGTTTGACGCCATGCTGGGTCTCTACTGCATGGTATGTGGAGCAACGGTCCACCCAGTGGCAATCAACACAGATGCACATGGGCAGTGAAGCCGCAACAGGTGATCCCCATTCTGGCCTGACTCGGGCGGAGGCTGCGGCCCAAGTGACCGCGGCCGTAACCAGGTTGACTCCACCCTTCCCCTGGGCCGCACTGCCTGGGGATACACTCCTGGTGGAGATGGGCACCTTATCTGAACCACTTGACAATTCGGGAGATCGCTTCTGCTAAATCCGCCTCTACATCTTTGTTGAGCCCCCTCTCTCTCAGGTCATGTTCCAGGTGAGCGAGAATCCGTCCTGGGTCTTTGGCTTCCGCATGTCGCTTGAAAAATACGATCCAGTGATCAGCCGGAATTCCAGCGATCCGTTACCCCCGCAAGGAAGAGGTGTAATCGTCCATGAGATCAGCAAGCCGTGCGACGCGACCGAAGTTGTGCCCGCCGTCCTTAACGGGCTGATCAGCAATTCTTGCCTTGGGGGGCGGATAAGGGCTGACCTGTATATCGGGTGGCTTGATCTGTCGCTGGTCCAACGTGTCGCTCGTCTCCCTTTTATTGGTCCAAAACCAGTTGCGCAACTCGGCCACGTAGCGAGCTTGCTCAATGTAGGGCTTGTAGACCACAGGCTCTCCCGACAGGACGTTTTTGAGGTGCCAGGGAACGACGACCAGCAGATCCTGGGGAGAGCAAGCTGATGGTGTCACGGTGTACCTGAAACTGGGCTCCCCTTCCTTGGACAGGAGATACCATCCCTTGCGTTCGATGCCAAGGGCAATATGGGGATCCGTGTCTTTCTTGTCCGCAACCAACCTCACGTCCGGGAAAGTTTGTGCCGAGCGTACAAATCGGTGACACGGCCAGCGGTTCTTGGGATCCCAGACCTTGCGGATTCGATTGAGAGTTTCAACGACCTGGACCTCAATGGCGCTACCCGGAACAGCGCTGAGGTTAAACAGTTCCCCTCCGTCGAGGCCTTCGATTCGGGTTGCAGTTTGAAAATACGCCGGAAGGGCGCCGAGTGCATCTCTCACATGACTGACAAGCTCTCGCTCAGGTCTGAGGAGCTCCTGTCGTTGTGGCTGTGGGTTGTCCATCGGCATGACGTCACACCTTCAGCGGTAACTGGTTACCAGCAAACTGGCCAGTTAGGCGCTGTTTTGCCAGTGCCAAGAAGTAGGGGTCAGGTTCGGCGGCAAAGGCATTCCGGCCGGTCTCAACCGCCGCCACTGATGCAGTGCATAGCCCCCCAAAGGGCTCCCAGATGGTGTCCCCCTCATTGGAGGCCACCTTGATGATGCGGCGCATGAACGCAAGAGGTTTCTGATTCAGATGGGCCGCTGCATTCCTCCCTGGGTTATGCACCCGGGGAGCGACGCGCCGTCCATCGCCCCGATAGCGCTCTGCCCCATTGAGGGGGGATGGGACCAGACATTGGTCAGGCCGTGCTCGTGGTGCCATGGGTGGCGCAGCCGTGCCCACTCAACTGCAGTGACAGGCCGCTTCCCGTCAATCGCGTAATAGGGTCGCCCCCCTGGATCACCATGGGCGTTTGCAAAGGCAACCAGCTTGCCCATCATCTCCGCGGGTGGGAGGTACCAGAGCCAGTCCTGGGTGAGATACTTGCGGGTTGCAGCGTTCTTGACCCCACATGCCTCGTTGGCCCGGTACAGGGGCAGTCCGGTCCGTCGCCATTCCGTGTGCAGCCAGCGGCAGAGGGGCATCTTGCCCATTGGGGTTTTCAGCACAAGCCGTCGCCGGTAGAAGGCACAGAGTTCCGTAACAATCGGCAGTCGGCGAATCGTCTCCCCGTTCATATTGCCCGCGATATGGCCAATCCCCTTGTCCCACAGAATCGTCTGGACATACTCCCAGCCTTCCCGCTCCAGAAGGGGATGAAGGGTTGCCCAGCCAATCTCGGTGTTCCAGAACCACAACGTCGTGGCCGGGTGTGCGAAATTCGACCACGCTGCCACATGGTCGGCATACCACCCTGCCAATCCCTGCGGCGTGCGAGGATCACCTGGAAACCCGCCCACGCCATAGGCGCCATCGGACACGATCAGATCCGGTGGATCCCATGTGCCGTAGACCTCCTGGGCCGGTCCCGGATGCAGCGTGCTCAGCCCCCTGGACACAGCAAATCACCTGCCAACTGCCATGCAAAAGCCTACTTGCCTCCTGGAGGTCAACGGTTGGGTCAGCGGGCCCCAGCCGGGGCCGACGGGCAGCACCATGGGGAGGCTGCTCTGGCAGTAAATCCACCACGTCCTGGGGCTGGGCTTTGTCGAGACCTTTGCCCATCGTTGTGCGCTCAAAGGATCCACCCAGTGGCAGTCAAGACAGATGCACAGGGGCAGTGAAGTCGCAACAGGTGATCTCCATTCCGGCTTGACTCGGGAAGGGGCAGCGGCCCAAGTGACCGCTGCCGTAGCCAGATTGATTCTGCCCTTCCCCTGGGCTGCCCTGCCTGGGGATACCGTCCTGGTGGGAGGGGTTGTCCGTGACGTCTTGCTGGGGCGCCTCAGGGACCATCCTGACGTGGATCTGACCATTCCCCAGGGGGCAATCCATCTTTGTCGGCAGTTGGCCAGCCGCTGGGGTGGCACGGTGGTGGTGTTGGACCAGGGACGTGACATGGGCCGCCTGGTCCATGGTCCCTGGACCGTGGATGTGGCTGCTTGGGACGGTCCCACCATGGAGGCGGACCTGTGGCGGCGGGATTTTGCCCTCAATGCCATGGCATACCACCTGAGGCAGCAGACAGTCCATGATCCCTGTGGTGGTCTGCAGGACCTGGCCCGGCGGCGGCTGCGCTGTGTGGCGGCAGCCAATCTGGTGGCCGATCCCTTGCGGGTGCTGCGGGCCTATCGCTTGGCGGCTGAGTTGGGATGCACCATTGAGGAGGGCACCCGTCAATGGCTTTGGCAGGCGGCGCCGAAGCTGGCCATGGCGGCTTCCGAACGGGTCCTGGGGGAACTGGAGCGACTCTGTCGGGCGCCCCAGGCCCACCATTGGCTCCTTGAGACGGGCAGTGTTCTGGGGACATGGCTCCCCATGGCGCGACCATGGCCAGGCCTTGGGCGCCTGAGCCGCCCACTGGCCATGGCCATGGGCCTGGAGGGGGAGTGCTTGACACGCCATCTGGCCTTGGCCCGACTCTCGGGAGTATTGGGAGCGCAATTCCTGGTGGAACGCCTGGGCTGCAGCAGGCGCCAGCAACGGCAGTGGCAACGGCTCAATCACTGGCGTCAAGTGTGGGCCGCAGCAACGACGGGGCTGACAGAGGACCAGCAACTTCAGCTTCACCTGGACCTGACGAAGGAGCTCCCGGCCCTACTGCTGGTTCTGCTGGCCCAGAACCAACTGACCCTGAAAGACGCTAGGCTGTGGCTACGCCGCTGGCAGGATCCTGCCCACCCCCTCTGCCATCCCCGCTGCCCCCTCAGTGGGGACCGCTTGCAGGAGGCCTTGTCTTTATCACCCAGTCCCCGGTTGGGGGCGCTGATGGCCTTTCTGCGCCACGAGAATGCCTTCGGGCGCTTGGTCGTTCATGATGAGGGGTCCATCCTGGACAGGTCCCGACAATGGCTCCAGCAGGAGGAGAATGGCCTGTAAGGGCTACATGAATCACCCGTAGAGAGTCTTGATGTGATAGGGGTATGTATTGGTGATTTATGTTTCAGGCCTACCAAAAGGGCATCATCATCCTGTTGACTTTAACCTTCCTTCCTTTCCCACTCCCCCACTGCAACGCATGAGCAACCGTTCCAACAATAATCAGCCGGGAATTCGCATCTATGTGGGCAATGTGCCCCGGGACGCTGATCTCCAGGAGCTTGAGGGCCAGTTCAAAGCTGTTGTTGATCAAAGCATTCGCTTCAAACCGGTGACTGACCGGGAGAATGGCGAATGTCGTGGCTTTGGCTTCATCAGTGTAAATGATGAGCGACTGGCTGAAGCAATGATTGCCCAGTTCAACGGCAAGGAGTTTGCTGGTCAAACCCTCCGTGTGGAGCGCTCCGAGCGCAAGGATGGCAACCGCAACGCCAGTGCCCGGCGCAATGACCAAGCGCCCCCCCGCGCCAGCAAGGTGGCCGACAAGGTGGTTCACCGTGAGCTTGCTGAGGCAGATGCTCCGGATCCCCGCTGGAGCCAGGAACTCTCCAAGCTCAAGCTGCTGCTGGACCAGCAGAAGACAGCAGTTTAGCGGGACTGGGCGAGGGTCAAGGAGATGGGCAGGCTCAGCAGCTTTCTCAGGCGTGGTACGTAAGCCCTGCGGGAGAACACATCATAGCCGTTGTCCTCAATGACCCTCAGGATGCCCTGATAAAGCTGCAGAGATGTCCACACGGGCCAGCGGGCATCTTTACAGAGCCAGCGAATCCCCTCCTCCGAGCGACGGAACCATTCCCGGGCCCGCTGCACCTGGAATTTCATCAGCGCACGCCAGTGCTCATTGATGACCCCACTCATCAACTCCGCTTCCGTGTAGTTGAACTGGGCCAGCTCCTGCTGGGGAAGGTAGATGCGTCCCCGCTCTCGATCTTCCCCCACATCCCGTAAAATATTCGTCAGTTGGCTGGCGATGCCCAAGGCCACAGCACATTCTGTGGGGTCAGGGCAGCGACTCCAGGGGGCGGAGTAAAATGCCTCGTCCAACCCCATCACCGCTTGGCTCATCAGACCCACGGTGCCCGCCACCCGGTAGCAGTAAAGCTTAAGCTCCTCGAAGGTCTGGTAGCGCTTAAGGGTGATGTCCATCCGTTGGCCGGCGATCATATCCAGATAAGGCTTGATGTCTTGGGAATAGTGCTGCAGGGTGTCCCAGAGGGCCACCTCCTGGGCATCATTCACCTCTCCGGCAAAGAGCCGCCGTGTCCGCTCCTCCCATTGGTCGAGGCGCTGATGGAGTTGGGTGGGGTCCAGGGCGGCGGCATCGGGAGCGTCCACCAGCTCATCCGTGCGTCGACACCATACATAAATGGCCCAGATGGCGCGGCGCTTCTTGGGGGGCATCAGCAGGCTGCCCAGGTAATAGGTTTTGGCCCAGTGCCGGGTTTCAACGCGGCAGGCTTCATAGCCTTCTTCTAGGCTGGGACAGTCCACTGGGGCGCCACGCCACAAGATGGGCGGATGGTGATGGGCCAGCCAACGGGGACGGACATCTTGCGAAGAGCTCATGGGCGCAATGGCAGCCGTCCGAATAAGCTGAGATCAGCCTATCAGTCCATCCTGGCCGATGGTGACGCCCCACCATGCTGAACGATGGCCTGGGCGCAGAGCTTTCCACTGAGTACGGCGCCCTCCATGGAGGCCATATAGCGCTGCCGGGTATAGTCTCCGGCCAAAAAGAAATTGGGAATCGGGGTGGTCTGGCCGGGGCGCAGCTTCTGACAGCCGGGGGTGGTCTTGTAGACTGACAGCGGGGTTTTTACCACCTGGTACTTGCGCAACCGGGCGGGGTCGTCCCCACGGAAATGGCTGGGGAACAGGGTTTTCAGCTCTTCCATGGTGACCTGGACAATGTCCTGGTCCGGGCGGCTGATCCACTCCTTCGCAGGGGCAAAGACCAACTCCAGCATGGAGCGCTCAGGGTCTTCATAGCCCTTGCAGGTGACGCTCATGTCCGCATAGACACTGAGCAGGGGGGAACGGCTGAACAGAAGATGGTCAATGTCCGTGAGCTTACGGTCAAACCAAAGGTGAATGTTGATGACGGGGACACCCTGGAGGCCAGCCAACCGGGCAAAGGAAGGGAGCTGTTGCCATGGCTCTGGCAGGAGCAGCTTGAGCACATCCACTGGCAGGGCGCTGACATAGGCATCCGCCACAATGCTTGGGCGGTCTTTGCCCCCCATGTCAAAGCTGGCCACTTGACCATCGGGGGCCAGGTCAATGGTCCGCAAGGGTGTGTTGAGCTCCACGGCGCCCCCATGGGCACAGATGTGGTCCACCAGTGGCTGGCAGAGGCGCTCCGGTGGGGCCCCATCCAGAAACGCCATGCGGGAGCCGTGCTTTTCCTGCAGAAAGCGGTTCAGGGCTGTGAGCACCACGGTGGCGGAGATCTCATCCGGATTGATGAAATTGAGGGCCTTGCTCATGGCAATGAACACCTCGTCATTAACCCGCTCCGGGATGTTGTGCAGCCGTAGCCACTGGGTCCAGGAGTAGTGATCGCAGGCTTCCACATAGGGCTGCCCCCTCAGCATGGCGGGCACCAGCCCTACGCCGAAGGCAATTTTTTCCGGCCAACTCAGCAGGTCGTTGTTGCCGAGGATGGCCGCAACCCCGTTGATGGGGGCGGGCAGATCCGGAAAATCAAAGCGGCTGTAGGTTCCTGGTACCTCCCGCCGATTGAAGATCATGGCGTGGTCTTTCCACTGCAGGCGGTCCTCAACGCCCAGCTCCGCCAGCAGTTGCAGCATGTTGGGGTAGGCGCCAAAGAAGATGTGCAATCCGGTCTCGTACCAGTCCCCCTCCTCATCTTTCCAGGCCGCCACCTTGCCGCCAAGCACATTCCTGGCTTCGTAGACCACAGGCGTGTGACCCGCATCCGCCAGGTACTTGGCACAGGACAATCCAGCCAGACCGGCGCCCGCAATGGCAACACGCATGCGAAAGAAGATTCTGATGCCTGGGAATCCTAGGAATGCTCTGTTGTGATCTGCTGCTGGGCGAGGCCGTGTTTGCCCCTTTGCTCCGGCAGCAGTCCCTGGGGACTCAGCCGTAAGACCACCAGCAAAAGGACCCCCATCAGCAACTGGCGCATGTGGGGCGCCACATTGAGCAGGTGTTGACGCAAGGGGGAGTCCTCCTGGAGCCCGGAGGTGACCATGGCCATCAGCCATGGACCCCCAACTTCCGCCTGCACCCACAGGAACCAGATGAGAAATCCCCCCAGAATGGCGCCCCCGTTATTGCCGGAGCCACCGACGATCACCATGACCCACACCAGGAATGTGTAGCGAAAGGGGTTATAGGCGGCCGGCGTGAATTGCCCGTTCAGGGTCACCAGCATGGCCCCGGCAATGCCCACCACAGTGGAACCGAGAATAAAAACCTGCAGGTGGCGCCGGGTGACATCCTTGCCCATGGCTTCCGCCGCGTCCCGATTGTCCCGGATGGCCCGCATCATGCGACCCCAGGGGGAATGGAGCGCCCGGTGGGACAACCAGAACAGCGCCAGGAGCACGCTGCCCAGGAGGAGGGCATAGAGGGCCTTGACCACAATGCCGGACAGGAGAAACGGATCCATGCCCACCCGCGCAGCCAGGTCCATGAACCAGCCCTGCCCCTGCAAGTCCTGCTCATAGGGCACAGGTCGGGGCAGTGTGGTGACGTTTTTCACCCCACGGGCCAGCCAGTCCTCGTTTTTGAGCACTGCCACCAGCACTGCCGAGATGCCCAGGGTGGCAATGGCAAGATAGTCCGACTGCAGACCCAGGGTGATCCGGCCAATGACCCAGGCCACTGCAGCCGCCAAGGCGCCCCCTGCCAGCCAGGAGAGGGTGATGGGTAATCCCAGGCCCCCCAGGAAGCCGGTGACCGAGGAGTCCACCGCCTCGATGGCCGCCACACTGGGGCCATAGAACGACCGGGTCAGGGCCAGGCCCACCACAAACACCAGCACCACCGCAGGCCCCCGCAACGCCTTGATCCTGATCAACCGTTGCAGCGCCCAGACGGCGGCTGCCGTTCCTGTCATGGTGATGGCCGCCATGGCCATGCCCCGACCACCAGCGGCCCAGGCTTCAGCCACAGGGGGCATGGCCACCAGCACAGCAGCCAGGCCACCCAAGGCTGTGAAGCCCATGATGCCGAAATTAAAGAGCCCGGCATAACCCCACTGGATATTCACCCCCAAGGCCATCACGGCCGAGATGAGCTGCAAATTCAGGATCGCCAAGGCCACATTCCAGCTCTGCAGCACACCCACAGCCCCCAGGGCCGTGGCCATGGCCAGAGCCAGCCAGAATGGCCTTCCCATGGTGATGTTCCCCCTCATATCACCCGCCCCTGGAAGATGCCCCGTGGTCGCCAGATGAGCACCACCACCAGAATGATGAAGCAGACGGCGAACTTGTAATCCGCGGACAGCAGTTGAACGAGGCTGTCGGTCTCGAAGCCCAGGTAGTCGAGAACTTTTCTGTAGGGGTAGGTGAGGGCAATTTCCGAGAAGGCCACCACAAAGCCACCCGCAATGGCCCCAAGGGGTTTGCCGATCCCACCCACAATGGCGCTGGCAAAGATGGGCAGTAGCAACTGGAAATAGGTGAAGGGTTTGAAGGATTTATCGAGGCCGTAGAGGGTGCCCGCGATGGTGGCGAGGGTTGCGGCAAGGATCCATGTCCAGAGGGCCACCCGCTCCGGGTTGATGCCGCTGAGGAGGGCCAGGTCTTCATTGTCGGCATAGGCCCGCATGGCCTTCCCCAGGGATGTACGATTGAGGAAGAGAAACAGGGCCAGCACCACCACCACGGCCACCACCAGGGTGATGGCCTGGGTGGTTCTCAGGGCGAGGCCTTCCGATAACCCTGTCATTTCCTTGAACGCCTGGACCCGGATGATGAACCGCGCCCCATCGGCAAAGCGCTGATCACTGGGGCCAATGATGAGGCGCACCAAGCCATTGGTGACAAACATGGCGCCGATGGAGGCAATGACAAAGGTCACCGGTGCTGCCCGCTGTCGTCGATAAAAGCGATAGACGGTGCGATCAAACACCAGAGCCAGGGTCACGGCCCCCAGAATTCCGAAGGGGAGCGCCAATAGTGCCGTGGGGAGTGGCCCTGCCGAGATGCCCATGCCCTGCAACACCCGTGTCGCCAGGATGACGCCCATGGCCCCAAAGGCCATGGTGTCCCCATGGGCAAAATCGGAAAACCGCATCACTGCATAGATCAGGGTCACCCCCAACGCCCCCAGAGCCAACTGGGATCCATAGGTCATCCCTGGAATCACCACAAAATTGGCAAACCGCACCAGGGCATTGAGGAGGTTGACGCCTGCCCCCTCCCGGCCCACCAGTGGGAGAACAATCAGCAACAGGGCCACCCCCACGGCAATCCCCCAAGGGCGGTGCCATTCCCTGGGGGGACCGTTGGTCTCAGTTTTGGTAGCCATTGGTCACGAATGCCGGGATGGTCCCATGATCAGCCTCCCAGAAAGCTCTGGCGCACATCAGGGTCATTCAATAAATCTTGGCCCGTGCCCGTAAAACGGTTTTTCCCCTGCACCAATACAAATCCCCTATGGGCCAGGCTCAAGGCCTGCCGGGCGTTTTGCTCCACGATCAGCACGGCGATGCCCGCCGCTGCAATCTCCTGAATCCTGGCAAAGAGTTCCTGCACCAGGATGGGGCTCACCCCTGCCGTGGGTTCATCCAGCATCAGAACCCTGGGCTGGGTCATCATGGCCCGGGCAACGGCCACCTGTTGCCGTTGTCCGCCGGAAAGCTCCCCCGCCGGCTGCTGGGAGCGTTCTTTCAAGATGGGGAACAGGTTGGTCAACTGGGCAATCCTGTCCTCAATGTTTTGCGGGCAGAGGTAGGCGCCCATCTCCAGGTTCTCCCGGATGGTGAGGGAGGGAAACACGTTATTGGTCTGGGGGACAAACCCCATGCCGGCGGCCACCCGATCCGGAGGGGTGAGGGTTGAAATATCTTGCCCCCCCAGACGCACAACGCCCCCACGGAGGGGAAGAAGGCCAAAGACGGCTTTCATGGCGGTGGACTTACCCGCTCCATTGGGACCCACAATCACGGCGATTTCCCCTTGCTCAACGGCGATGGTGCAGCCATGGAGGATATTGGCGTCTCCATAGCCACAAGTCATGGCCTCGCCGATGAGAAAAGGGTCAGCCATGGATTGCAGGGTGATGTTTCATGGGTCGAGCAGATTTTTGCCAAGGTAGGCCTCAATCACCCGCTGGTCACGCTGCACCTCAGCGGCGCTCCCCTGGCAGAGCACCATGCCCTCAGCCATCACCACCACTGAATCACAAAGCTGGCTGATGAGAGTCATGTCATGCTCGATCATGCAAAAGGTGTAGCCCTGTTCCCGGTTGAGGCGTTGAATGGCCGTGGTGATGGTTTTGAGCAGGGTGCGGTTCACCCCGGCGCCCACTTCATCAAGGAAGACAACCTTGGGATTGATCATCATGGTGCGCCCCAATTCCAGAAGCTTTTTCTGGCCACCACTCAAGTTTCCAGCCAACTGGTTTGCCACAGGGGTGATTTGGAGAAAATCCAGCACCTGGTCAGCCCGGTGGCGAATGTCCCTCTCCCGCGCCTGCACCTGCCCCGTGCGGAACCAGGCATTCCACAGGTGTTCTCCTGGTTGTCCACTGGGAACCATCATCAGGTTCTCCCGCACCGTGAGGGTTGAAAACTCGTGGGCCACTTGAAAGGTGCGCAGCAAACCCCGGGCGAAGAGTTCATGGGCCGCCAGGCCCGTCACCTCCTCCTCCTCCAGGTAGACATGGCCGGCAGTGGGCTTGTGATGCCCGGCAACCACATTAAATAAGGTTGTTTTGCCCGCACCGTTGGGGCCGATCAGACCGGTGATCTTGCCCCTGGGGATCTCCAGGCTGACGCCATTGACAGCCCGGATGCCGCCAAAATGCATATGGAGGCCATCGATGCGAATCATGGGGGGGCTTCCGGGAACATCCATGCCTGGGGCAGACATTGCCAACAGCAGAGGGGCAGAACCTTAAGCTTCCGTTCCCCATGGCATTGTGGCAAAGAACATTGCTTCTACGGCCTTGCAGCACAGAAGCAGCAGCGCATCTTGAACGACTCCTCCCCATGAATGGCGAGGATTCCTTCTTTTCTGGATGCCTGAGCATTCAGGATTCAGGTGGCTTGACGCCCCATGGCCTGCTGCTCCCGAGGGAGTCTTCCATGGTCTCCACGTCCATTCAGCCTCGCCGCCGCAGCGGCGGCGAGGGTCTCAAGACTGAAGCGCCAGAAAAGCGTCAAGGTCAGTCTAGCATCAAAAGCCGTCGTTTACGACAGGGCTTGAATCCCGTTCTTTCCCGGTCAGTGGAACCGAACGGTTATGAATTCATCGCCTTGGACTTTGTATTCCCGATAGCTGCCGGAGGCCTCGCCAGGACCGACAAGCTCCACATTCGTGGCGCCCACGTAGTCCACCTCACCACCAGCCGCGAGGATCTCCAGCGCCTTGCCCAGTTCCCCGGGCAGAATTTTTTCCCCTGGCGCATTGGCCACAGCCATCATGTTGCCGGCCAACGCCTCTGATGTGGCCTCGCCACCCCTTTGCATGGCCAGGGCCATGAGGGCTGCTGCATCGTAGCTCTCGCCAGTGAAGGCACTTTGCCCATCCCCACCGGCAGCCATGGAAATCTCCCTGAACAGATCGGCCCCTTCGCCTTCATTGCCGGGCACCGTCCCAAAGGAACCGGTCAAATCATTGCCATCAGCCCCAATGTCGTCCAGGAAGGGCTGGGAGTACATGGCGTCCGCCAATCCGAAGGTTTCAAAGGCGCCGGTATCCAGCGCCGCCCGAATAATGCCAATGCCGCCCTGGTCGGCATAGCCAAGCACCACCAGCAGTTCACCGCCCGCCTCTGCCAACTCACCCACCTCGGATGTGTAATCGGCCTTACCGTCCTCATGGGCCGTGTTGATGGTGACCATTCCACCCAAGGCTTCAAAGCCTGCCTGCAAACTCTCGCTCAGGCCCTTGCCGTAGTCATTCTTGGTGTAGGTGATGGCAATGGTGTCGTAGCCACGCCCCTTGATCACCTGGGCCAGCACTTTCCCTTGGCGAGCATCAGAAGGGGATGTGCGGAAGAACAGGCCGTTATCGTCAATGGTGGAGAGGGCTGGAGATGTGGCTGAGGGGGAGATGAGGGCAATGCCTTTGGGAACGGCAACGTTATTGGCGACGGCAATGGTGACGCCGGAGCAATCCGCACCGAGAATGGCAGTCACCTGATCTGAAGTGACCAGGCGCTCAGCAGCGGCTGTGGCGGCGGCGGCATCAACACAGGTGGAATCAGCCCGTACGGATTCAATGGTTTTGCCCCCCAAAAACTGCCCACTGTCTGAAATCTCCTTAAAGGCCAACTCCCCACTGGTGGCCATGGGCGGAGTGAGGGACTCAATCGGGCCGGTAAAGCCAAAAAGGACACCGATCTTGACCACCTGATCTGTTTGCGTAAGGCCAGGGGTTGTGGCAGCACACAGGCCCAGTGCCATGAGACCGGAACCCAGAGCCGAGGTGAATTTGGACGTGACAGAGATCGGATGCGGATGCATTTCTAAAATCGGAAGAAGCCAGGGCCAATTCTAATCCCGATGCTGATTTTCAGGGCAGAGCATCCCGCCTTGCATCCTGCCCCCGTCACTGCCGCAAGAAACCAGTCCATTACAGCAAGAGGCTGGATCGCAGGCGTCACAAATCGAGATGCTCTTTTCCCGACAGAAGGACTGGCGGCGTCTTGCAACCCGCTACGACCGCAGCGCCCACGTCTTCCGTTCTGCCATCCTCCTGGCCGTCACCGTCTTTTTCTGGTGATGAGTCCTGACCCTAATGGTTGAGAGTTGGGTATTGCAGGGGAATGGAAGATGGCCAGGGCACGGTAGTCGAGGTTTCCTGATGGCGGATATGCTTCCGCGGTCACGGGGAGAAGGGACGCGGGAATATGCGGACCGAGGCTTCCCCAGTGTTTCCTTGACCCTTCCGGAAGGCGGGCTACGGGTTCCTCTGCCTTGCCAATCCCTGGCGGGCAGCGGGTGCAATGGGCCCAACCGTGTCGCAGGCAGCCATTCCTGATCCGCAATGGTAGAATAAGGCAGGGCCTTAATTCAAGGATGAACACCATCATCAAGCGGGGTTGCGCAGGTCTCCTGTTGACCCTGCTCCTGGTGGCTGGCGGGGGTGTGGTGCTTCCCATCGGTGGTCATGGTCTGGCCGCCGCTGCTGGCCTGGAGCAGCGGGCCCTCTTTCAAGGACGGGTGGACTACACTCTCACCACCCATGATCGGGAGAATTTCCAGGAGCAGGATCTGGAGAACACCTCCTTTGCCGGCGCCCATGCCCGAGGGGCTGATTTCAGTGGCAGCAACCTTCATGGCGCCATCCTGACCAAGGGGGTGTTTCAAGGCGCCCGCTTCATGGGCGCCACCCTGAGCAATGTGCTGATGGACGCTGCAGATTTCCGCAACACCGACCTGCGCAATGCTGATCTCCGTGAGGCCATTGCCACAGGTGTCCGCTGGGAAGGGGCCCGGATCAAGGGTGCGGATTTCAGTGATGCCCTGCTTGATTTGAGCGCGGCCCGGCAACTCTGTGCCATGGCTGAGGGGACGAATCCTCAAACAGGAGTCTCCACCCGGGACAGCCTGGCTTCCTACTGCTGAGCTGAAGTCATCGCTTCTCATCCCATGATGTCAACCACTTGAAATTCCCTCCCCCAAGGATCGTCCCGGGCCGGAGGACGGGTGGTGGCCCAGTTGTTTTGGCTGCGCCAGGAGCAGGTTGCAGCCATCCGCCCCTTTTCCCCAAGGAACGGGGTGGGAAGCGGGTGGATGACCGCAAGGTGTTGTGCGGCATCATCCATGGGATCCGGAGGGGTCTGTGCTGGGTGGGGGGGGATCTGAACCCCGCCTGATTGGTGGCACCAAGGGGGGATGACCAGCAAGCTCCATGGGGTCTGCAACAGCAAAGGCCGTCCCCGACGGCTGCACCGGAGTGGGGGGTAATGCAGTGACTTCGCTGGCCCTGATCTGCTGCTGAAGGATTTGCCGCCGGCTGCCGCGGTGATTCTGAACAAGTCCCCTTGAGGCTCTGAGAGCGATTGAAAGCTCAGTCGAGACAGGGAAAGCAGGAGTCTGATGGCGGACAACTCCGGCTTGTTCAGAGGTTCCCTAGCAGTTTGCAATGTAAGCTCCCTATTCCAGACCTGAAGACTGGATGACATTTCCAGATGCGGCGCCAGCGGCCTATCCGGTTTTTTTTCGCACCTACAGCCGTAAGCTGCTTCACCATCGGGAAACCTGGGCTGATGTGACCAACCGCAGCCTGGAGGGGCTGGCCCGGCTGGGGCGCTTGCGTCCGGATCAGGTGAATTTGCTGCGCCAGCAGCAGGAGCAGCTCAAGGCCCTGCCAGCAGGTCGCTGGCTCTGGATTGGTGGCACCCCGTGGGTGGACAGACCGGAAAATTTTTCCGGGGCCTACAACTGCACATCCACCAACCTGGCGGATTGGGAAGCCTTTGCCCTGATGATGGACCTGGCCATGATGGGTTGTGGCACCGGCGCTGTCATTGAGCCCCATCATATTGAAAATCTGCCTCCGATCCTGAACCGCCTCCAGGTGGTCCGGGTCATCCCCATTGGGCAATGCCCTTCCCAGGACCGCCAGGAAACCACCACGCACCAGATTCAAGGGTCCCATGGGTCCATTACCGTGGGGGACAGTCGCAGCGGCTGGGTGGAGGCCTATGGCCGGCTGTTGTACCTGGCCAGTGATGAGAGGTTGACGGCGGCGGCGCCATTGCAGATCACAGTTGACCTCTCCCATGTGCGTCCCGTTGGCGAACCTCTGAAGGGCTTTGGCGGCGTGGCAAATCCCATCAAGCTTCAGGACCTCTTTGGTCGGGTGGCGGCCATTCTGAATGGGGCCCTGGGGCGCCAACTCAGTTCCGTGGAGTGCTGCCTGCTCATTGATGAGGCGGCCGTCACCATCGTGGCAGGCAACATTCGTCGCTCCGCGGGGATGCGCCAATTTGCCGCGCAAGATGGCCTGGCCGCCACCGCCAAAGACAATCTCTGGCAGCAGGGGCCAGACGGCAGTTGGCGCATTGACCCTGAGCGGGATGCCCTGCGCATGGCCAACCACACCCGTGTGTTTCATAGGCGCCCCAGCATGGAGGTGATTGAGGATGCGGTGCGGCGTCAATACCACTCCGGTGAGGGAGCCATTCAATTCGCTCCGGAGGCCATCGCCCGGGCCAATGCCGATCTCCTGACCACAGCCGAGTTACGTCAAGAGTTCATTGAGATCTACTGTGACCAGGGACGCCAGGAGGCTGGTCGCTGGCTGGAGCAGAACCATGGACGGCCAATCCCTACCCAGGAGATGGAGCACCGCCTTGGCCGCTATGGGCTTAACCCCTGCGGAGAGATTATCGGTTCAGACTTCCATTGCAATCTCTCGGAGGTGCATCTCAACCTGATTTCCCCAGAAGACCACCAGGGGCAGGATAACGCCTTCCAAGCCGCGTCATTGGCAGCAGTTGTGCTGCTCAATCATCGCTTTGCAGTGGGGCGCTACCAGCGCAGTCGTGAGATGGATCCCATTGTGGGGGTGAGTTTCACGGGTCTCTTCGATTTCTTTGTCCATGCCTTTGGGACCCCATGGCTCCACTGGTGGCTCGAAGGACGACCCCGCCATGCAGTCGGTTGCCAGTTTCTGGATCAGGAGGCGGAATGTCTGCTGCGATGGAACCAGGTGGTGCAAAGCACCGTGGAGGAGTATTGTCGTGACCATGGCCTCAGGGTCCCCAACCGCTGTACCACCGTTCAACCCGCTGGCACAAAGAGTCTGCTCACAGGGGCCAGCCCAGGGTGGCATCCGCCAAAATCCCAGCGGTTTATCCGCCGCATCACCTTTCGTAAGAATGATCCCGTCGCCTTGGCCTGTATGGACTATGGCTACACCATCGTTCCCTCCCAGACCGATAAGGATGATCAAGGTCGCCTATTGGATGATCCCTTTGATTCCCGTTGCACGGAGTGGCTGGTGGAAATTCCCACCGCGGTGAGTTGGGCCAGTCTGCCTGGGGCCGATGAAGTGGACCTGAGCCGGTTTTCCGCAACAGCGCAGTTTGATTTCTACATGCAGGTGCAGCAGTTTTACGTGGGACACAACACCAGCGCCACCATCGAGCTACGGGAGAAGGAGATTCAGCCCCTCGCCGAGGCCATTCACCAGGCCATCCACGGTGACGGTGGCTACATCTCCGCAGCGCTGCTGGCCCGGTTTGACGCGAATGCCACATTTCCCCGTCTCCCCTTCGAGCCCATCAGCAAGGCGGTCTATGACCAGCTCCATGCCGCCGTGTTGACGCGGCGCCGGGAGGAGGACTTCTTCACCGCCCTACAACGGCACGACCACGGCCTCCAGGAGGAGGTTGGCCCCATGGCCTGTGACTCGGACAAATGCCTCATGCCCGAGAAGGCACCCTGATGCCACCGACAGCAAGTGGGCTGGACGCGGAAGCAACCGCCCACTTGCTGTGGCAGAGTACCTATGCTCCTTGGGAGCAGCACAACACAGAGGAGGGGTGGCCGAGTGGCTGAAGGCAACGGTCTTGAAAACCGTCAACGTGCAAGCGTTCGTGGGTTCGAATCCCACCCCCTCCGTATCCTTCCCTTGCTCGTTGATGTTCGGTGAAGACATGATGGCTGGGTGGCGCTCCCCTGCTCAACCGCCATTGGGATTGCTGTAAGGCCGAACTGGACCAAGGGGAAGTTTGCCGGGCTTTCCCTCAATCAATCATTTGTAAACAGGACAAGAAGAAAAGGCCAACATCATCAAGCTCTCGCTTCCCCTGTCTCTACAGGGACTTCCCAAAGCTCATCAGAGCCCCAAGGAAACTTGTTCAGAGGTTCCTTAAAGCCTCGCCTGGAAAAATCTGCTAGCCTGGGCAATCCCTCTCCAGGACTAACCTTCTCATGATGAGATAAGGGGCTTATGTAGCAAGTGCCGAGACTGAGAAGCCTCTTCAGCACTAGCTTTTTCCTGAAAAGGCAATGAAAATAGGAGTTCAGAAAAGCAAGACTCACTTGAGACTAGCCAGAACCAAAGCCGGGCCGGGCATTTTGAGGTGCGACTGGCGTACGTCGTCCCTGAGAACGGCAGCCTTAGAGCTTGCTTCATATTACCAAAACCTAGTGTTCAAGAGGAGTTTGTAGGGGTTCGGCACTTTGCTACATAAGCCCCTTTGGAAAGGCTAGATAGGGGCCATGGCTCAATGCCAAAGACTCCAAACGCTTTCCCTAGACAAAGAATCTGACTCAATACAGATTCAATTAATCAAGAATTAGATCAGGAATTAGAGTTGCCTTAGCACCAGCTTTTATTAGTTCCTGCACAATTTCTAATTCGGCAGCTCTTCCTTTGGCAAGATCTAAAGGAGTAAAACCATTGTTAGTTCTTGCATTTACATCAGCACCAGCTTTTATTAGTTCCTGTACAATTTTCAATCTTTTTTCTTTTCTAAGAAACAAACGTCCTGCGGTTTGATGTAAAGTAGTATAACCCCAAATATCTTCTTTTATGTTCACATCAGCACCAGCTTTTATTAGTTTCTGTACAATTTTCAAGTCGCCTTCGTATGCGGCGTAATATAAAGGAGTACGACCATCATCATCTCTTGCATTTACATCAGCACCAGTTTTTATTAGTTCCCGTACCCTTGCCAATTTTTGTTTTCTTAACTCTCTGAACCCGAAGCCTGCGGGGCTTTCTTTTGCGACTTTATGTAAAGGAGTCTCGCCATCATCATCTGCTACAGATACTTGCGGACTTCCACCACAAGCAGAAAGAAAAACAGAAGCAGCAAACTGACAAGAGAGGGCGCGAAAAACTGATAAGTCTTAATTCCTAACAGGTAGTGAAAAGAATCAGGACGCTTCAGTGGACACTATCTAAACTGTCACAGACTGATATGGTAGAATTGAAATCGGTTTAGGGCACCTCTGAACAAGTCTTCTGGGGGTGTTAGGATGGAGCGCTGATTGGAGCTTTGCTGGGATGGAGAGGGTGGAGAGGAGCTTTGCGGACCTTGAGTACGAGAGCAAGAAGCGAGTGACGGTCTGTGTGCATCAGCCACCCCATACCGGATTTACGGGAAGCCAAGCTTGATTATTGGGAGTCGCCCCCTGTGGAGGCCACCAGAGCGATCCATCAAGGATGATCCCTGCTCACCCATGGAGCCGTTGCCACCACATGCCCGCCAGATGCCAACTGGACCAAAGAAAGATCAGCAGGTAGAGCCAGTTGAGCCAGGGGGGGCGTTTCATGGGCGGTGGTCCGGGATGAACAGCTTGCCATGGCCCTGGGCTCCGCGGCAGGTTCGTCCGTCTTGATACGCTCCATGGACTGCCTTTGGACAACCCGTGGACATTCAACTGAGCCAGGTTCGCCATGTGCGACGGGCCTATGGCATTGACGAGATTGCCCTTGCCCCTGGCGGCGCCACAGTGGATCCTTCCCTTGTGCAGAGCCATTGGACCCTGGGGGGCATTGAACGCCCCATGCCCATCCTCGCCAGCGCCATGGACAGCGTGGTGGATGTGCCCATGGCGGTGCAGTTATCCCGGTTGGGCGCCCTGGGGGTCTTGAATCTGGAGGGCCTACAAGCCCGCTACGAGGATCCCGGCAGGGCTCTGGAGCGCATCGCCACAGTGGAGGGGAATAAGTTTGTGGGCTTGATGCAGGAGTTGTACAGCGCACCGGTTCGGGAAGAACTCATTCTGGAGCGGGTGCGGGAGATCAAGGAGGCGGGGGGCATTGCTGCGGTGAGCGCCACCCCAGCGGGGGCCATGGCCTTTGGTCGTGCCGTGGCCCAGGCGGGAGCGGACTTGTTCTTTGTCCAGGCCACGGTGGTCTCCACCCATCACCAGAGCCCCCCTGGCCAAAACAAGCTGGACCTCAAAGCATTCTGCCAGGAGATGCCCGTGCCGGTAGTGTTGGGTAACTGCGTCACCTATGGAGTGTGCATGGAGTTGATCCAGGCTGGCGCTGCGGGGGTGATGGTGGGCATTGGACCTGGCGCGGCCTGCACCTCCCGGGGGGTGCTGGGGGTGGGTGTTCCCCAAGCCACAGCCATTGCCGATTGCGCCGCCGCACGGGATGATGTGGAGCGCAGTGGTGGTGCCTATGTGCCCATCATTGCCGATGGGGGCATCGTGACCGGTGGGGACATCTGCAAGTGCATCGCCTGTGGGGCTGATGGGGTGATGATTGGCTCCCCCATTGCCCGGGCAACGACAGCGCCAGGGCGCGGGTTCCATTGGGGCATGGCCACCCCATCGCCGGTATTACCCCGGGGCACCCGGATCCGGGTGGGCGCCACGGGCACCCTGGAGCAGATTCTCCGTGGTCCTGCCCGGTTGGACGATGGCACCCACAATCTGATGGGGGCCCTCCACACCTCCATGGGTACCCTGGGAGCATGCACCATCAAAGAGATGCATCGGGTGGAAATTATGGTGGCCCCATCCCTGCTGAGCGAGGGGAAAGTTTATCAAAAAGCCCAACAGCTTGGCATGGGCCGCTGAAGGGGACCGTTTTCTGCTACATTCAAAATGAACCACAATAGTCATCGACATGTCGAACGCCGCCCCAGTGACCGATGCTTCCTTTGAGGCAGACGTGCTCAAAAGCGACGTGCCCGTGTTGGTGGATTTCTGGGCGCCCTGGTGTGGACCCTGCCGCATGGTGGCGCCCATCATTGACGAGATTGCCGTCGAGTTGAACGGCAAGATCAAGGTGGTGAAGCTCAATACAGACGAAAATCCCGCTGTGGCCAGCCAGTTCGGGATTCGCAGCATTCCCACCCTGATGGTGTTCAAGGACGGCCAGCGGGTTGATACGGTGGTGGGGGCTGTCCCCAAGACCACGCTATCCAGCACCATTGCCAAATACCTCTAAGTCTTGCCCCGCCCTCACGGACGGCCTCTCTTCTCCCCTGGGCCCTAGTGGCGGAAGGGCGTTCCATGGATCTGGCAACGGCGCCGCCAGCCCATTGCGTCAACGCATCCTGGAGTTGGCGGACCAACTGGAGGGCCAGGGGCATGGGGAATTGTTGGAAGGGATCCTGGGTCACCTGGTGGCCATCCGCCATGCAACCCACGAGCAGAGCGACTGGGCCTTTCTCCATGGCGCCCTGGCTGACATCAGGGATGGGCTGAACGTCTTCTGCCCCCACCGTGATCGCCGTAAGGTGGGAGTGGTGGGATCCGCCCGGGTGCCGCCACAGAGCGCCGTGTATCAACAGGCTGTCCACCTGTCTCGACAGTTGGCGGCGGCAGGCTTTGAGGTGATGACCGGGGCCGGGGGAGGGGTGATGGAAGCAGCCAACCGCGGCGCCGGACCAGGCAAGAGCTACGGTCTCAATATCCAACTGCCTTTTGAGTTTGCCCCCAACCCCTATATCGACCCCCAGGGCAAGCTGGTGGCCTTTCGTTACTTCTTCACCAGGAAACACTTCCTGGTGCGGGAGAGCGACGCCCTGGTGGCCATGCCGGGAGGTGTGGGCACATTGGATGAGCTGTTCGAGGCCCTCACCCTGATTCAGACCGCCAAGACCGCTCCCATCCCCGTGGTGCTCCTGGCCCCTGCCGGTGATGACTACTGGCAACGCTGGAAGCGCTACATGGTCAAGTCCGTTGAGGAGCGGGGCATGGTGTCCGCCGCCGATGCCCAGATCTATGACCAGGTGGACTCCGTGGAGGCTGCCGTGGGGGTCATCCGCCGCTTCTATCGCATCTTCCACCATTGCCACTTCCTGGGCGAGGAGCGGTTGCGGTTGCTGCTCCATGGGACACCCACCGCCGAGCAGTTGAAGGTCATGAACCACATGTTCTCCGATCTGCTGCTTGGAGGGACCATTGAACCCTTCGCCCACAAAGGTGATCAAGGGGTGGTCCCAGGATTGCAGTTTCACTTTGATCACCGCTGCATGGGACGCCTCTATGGGCTCATTCGCCATCTCAACCACCTGCCCCTATCAGGGGGACCGCACCTGGAGCACCCTGAACAGCGCCAATGACCACGACCATATCCCCCCTGCTGGGAATCATTGACTACGGCATGGGGAATCTCCACTCCGTCACCAAATCCCTGCAACGGCTTGGGGCCCACTGTCAGCGCCTCTGCAGCGGTGCTGATCTGCGCCGCTGGGGGGATTCCGGTGGTGTTGCGCTGGTGTTGCCAGGGGTGGGTGCCTTCGACCCCGCCATGGCCCAGCTGGCGGATCGTGACCTGATTCAACCCATTGGCCATTGGGTCAGCCAGGATCGCCCCCTGCTGGGCATCTGCCTGGGGCTGCAACTGTTGTTTAGTGGCAGTGCAGAGGGTCGGTTGGCGGGGCTGAACCTGGTACCTGGCACGGTGGAGCCCCTGAATCCCACAACTGATGAACCCATTCCCCACATGGGCTGGCAACCACTCCGCTCTGCCGATACCTGCCCCTTGTTTCCCTCAGGGGAAGAGCAGTGGGTGTATTTTGTCCATTCCTATGGGGCTGTGCCCAAGGAGGCCGCCATGGTGGCGGCCCATGTGATGGTGGCCCGGCAACCGGTCACTGCAGCCATTGCCCACGGTTCCCTGGTGGCCACCCAGTTCCACCCGGAAAAGTCTGGTCCCTGTGGTCAGCGGATCCTGGCCCGCTGGCTGAAGCGCCTGCCTTGTTGAAGACCATGGCTCGAGGTGGCGGGGATCTGCGTCTCAGTGGTGGGCGACGTCTACAGAGTCCACCGGGCACCATCACCCGCCCCACACCGGCGCGGGTACGGCAGTCGGTGTTTGACCTGTTGCAGGAGCAGGTTGTGGGGGCCCGCTGGCTAGATCTGTTCAGCGGCAGCGGCGCCATGGCCTGTGAAGCCCTCCGCCATGGCGCTGCCCATGTCACGGCTGTAGAGCGCCATGGCCGTGCCGCCGCCGTGACCCGCCACAATTTGCAGTTGGTCTGCCGTCCACCCCAGACCTTTGCCCTCCACCGCCGGGAGGCGTTGGCCTGGCTCCGGGCCTGGAACCACTCAACAGAGCCACAACAACCCTTTGCCTTGATCTATGCGGATCCCCCCTACAATGGGAGACTCCATGAACCCGTGGCCATGGCCATCGCCGCGGCCGGTGTCATGGCGCCGACAGGCCTGTTGCTACTGGAATGCACAAGCCGACAACCCCCCACAAATCTGCCCGGCTGGCGATTGGGCAGCCGCCACCGCTATGGAGGCACCACAGTGCTCCTTCTCCAACGGGCTGTGGACAACTAGATAGGGAGTCGGTGGCACTCCCCGGCAGACTGACCAGAACCCAACCGATGGGGGATGGCCCTCAGCCTCCGAAGGTTCCCCCCTGACGGCGATATTGGTTGTAGGCGCTCACGAAGAGGCCGAAGATGGTGATGGGCACCAAGCCCAGAACAATGCCACAGAGCAGGGGTTCAACCATGGGAAGGGATGGATTAAGGAAACTATAGGCAAATGGTTGCCCTCATCAGCACTCCCCCTGCTTGGCGTTAATGGTGGTTGTACTGGTGGGCAGCACCTTGACCCACCCCCACAGCCGGAGTCAATCCTGCAATCCTGCCAGTGTGCTGCTGATCACAGAAGCCATTCCCTGTGGATCGATAATCACCAGCAGCCCGCCGCTGGGCTCTCACCTCCCATGTTGCCGATGGCCAGGAGGGCCTTCTGCCCATCACGGCGCTCGCCGATGGCAGTTAACACTGAGTCCTCCTCTGTCAGCCTGCGGCGGCACCATGGGTTCCAATCCACCTTCACCTTGCGCCAGCCATGGCCTCACCATCACCACGTTCTTACTACCAGGGATCTACATACTTGTTTCAACCATGATGGCTGCATTGCCCCTCTCTACATTTTCATCCTTAGGGTCAGGACTCATCATGTGAGGGGTGATCCTCTCACCAGAGAGGCAGGGAGCCCCAAGAGAGCACCGGGAGGAGATGGGTGATGGCCCAGTTGTTTGGGCTCAGCGCAGAGCAGGTTGCCTGCATCTGCCCCTTGTTCCCTAAGGAACGGGGTGTGGAAGCAGGTGGATGACAGGAAGGTGTTGAGCGGCATCATCCATGTCCTTCAGAAGGGTCTGCTCTGGGTGGATGCCCCGGCCCGGCCGATGGCCCCCACAAAACCCTCGACAACCGTTGCCGCCGCTGGTGAGACAAGGGTGTTTTGATCTGATCTTTTCTGAGTTGTCAGCATCCGATGCCCCAGAGCCAGAGGTGCTGATGCTTGACGCCACTGACGTCAAAGCCCATCCCACGGTGTCCAGCCTCAACAAGGGGGGTGTTCTCCGCCTGATTGGTGGCGCCAAGGGGGGCATGACCAGCAAGCTCCATGGGGTCTGCCACAGCAAAGGTGGTCCCCTGCGACGCCACCTGAGGAGGGGCAATGCAGTGACTTTATCGGTGCTGATGTGTTACTCAAAGACCTGCCGCCTGCGGCCACCGTGATGGGGGATCAAGGGTATGACAGGGACAAAACCCGTAAGATGCTGGCCCAGCAGGGCATCCCGCTTTGCATCCCGCCCCGCCACTGCCGCAAGAAACCAGTCCATTGCAACAAGAGACTGGATCGCAAGGGTCACAAAATCGGGAATCTCTTTTCCCGGCTGAAGGACTGACATCCCATTGCAACCCGCTACGACCGCTGCGCCCACGTCTTCCCTTCTGTCATCCTCCTGGCCGCTATTGTGCCCTTCTGGTGATGGGTTCTGACCTTAGCTCCATGCCCGTTAGCCTGGCCGCCAGTGCGGCGGTGAGGGTGTCCAATAGTATCATGGATGTTAGGGAACCTCTGAACAAGTCATGGTCGTCTGCCATCAGTCTCCTGCTTCGCCTGTCTCTACTGGGCTTTCCAAAAGCTCTCAGAGACTCAAGGGGGCTTATTCAGAGGTTCCTTAGTAGATTTGGCCTAATTCTATCACATCAACACTCTGCGTGGGGTCAGGCCCCTGAAAGCACGGCGCTGACTACCGCCAGAGCCGATGTTTGCGGTGCCCTGGCAGTGGCCACATCCCCCCCACCGGGCTGCGCCACCATAGGGCAACCCACCGCGTTCCCTACGACCGACAGGTGTTTGAGGCGCTGGAGCCGGATGTCTCCCACAGCCTGGCCACCCCAGCACTGCTCTGCTACGCCGGCAGTGCCGTTGGCACTGTCCCCTCACCGTGCTGGAACCCAGCGAGTGACTACCCACTAAGAACATAAGCACTAAGAACATAAGCACAAAGTAAAACCCTCCCGAAGAACGGGGCTTATGCCCCGGGACAGCCGAGGGCCAATAGCTGTGGATAATGGCCTTGCATAATGACTGCTGACCCGGAGAATGGGGGTCTCCCATGACCATCAATAGGGCTAACCCCCTTCTGGCACTCCCCTTTGAGCCCTCCCTGGAACGGCTGGGCAGTGACTATTGGGATGTGGTGGAGGCTGCCTCCTTCCCGGAAATCCACCTACGGTTTCGGAATGACGATCTTCTTTGGCAATTGGGCCTGGACCCGGCCCGGGTGAGCCGGGACCATTTGGAGGCCGCCTATGGTCACTTTGAGGGACGCCAGCCCCTGTTGGCCTTGCGCTATCATGGCTATCAATTTGGTGTCTATAATCCCCACTTGGGGGATGGGCGGGGATTTCTCTATGGCCAAGTGCGGGATCGCCATGGCCAACTCCAGGATCTGGGCACCAAAGGATCTGGCCAGACACCCTGGTCCCGGGGTGGCGATGGGCGCCTGACCCTCAAGGGAGGGGTACGGGAAGTGATCGCTGCGGAGGCTCTCCATCGCCTGGGGGTCACCACCAGCCGCACCATGAGCCTTATTGAAACAGGGGAGCAGCTCTACCGCGGCGATGAACCCTCCCCCACCCGCAGTTCGGTCATGGTGCGGCTGGCCAAAACCCACCTGCGCTTCGGCAGTTGTGAGCGGCTGCTCCATCTGCAGCAGCCGGATCGCCTTGTGGGTCTCCTCCACCATGTGCAGCGCACCTGCTATGGCCACCTGGATGAAGAGGAGAGCCCCCTACTGGCCATGGTGGCGGAACTGGCGGAGCGGGTGGCCCACATGGCGGCCCAGTGGATGGTGGCTGGCTTCACCCATGGCGTGCTGAATACGGACAACATGTCCCTGGCGGGGGAGAGCTTTGATTACGGCCCTTATGGGTTTCTTGCAGCCTGGGATCCCAATTTTACGGCAGCCTATTTTGACCACACGGGACTCTATGCCTATGGACGTCAGCCAGCCATCTGCTATCACAATTTGAAGCTGCTGCTGCAGCCCCTGGCAATGGTGCTGCCTTTGGATGCCCTTGAGGCCGCCATTGCGCCGTTTGGGTCCACCTATGGGACCGCCTACCGCTCTGGCTTGCTGCGGCGCCTTGGGCTGGTTCAGCCCTGGGTCACAGGGCAAACCATGGAGCCTTCTGCAGGGGATCTGGTATCCCTGACACTGCAATTGCTTGGGACCTGGAGCATTGACTACGGGGATTTTTTCGCTGGTTTGAAGGATCAGGTGAGTCGCTCGGATCTGGAGGAACCTGATGCCTTGACGCCTTGGCAGACACCGGAGCCCCCCCGACAACCATGGCTGGCCTGGCGTGATTGCTGGTGGAGCCATTGGCGGCGTCTCCATGGGGATGGCCGTAAGGCCGCCCGTTGGACCTTGCAGCGCTGGAACCTGACACGGACCCCCACCCGCCCTGTGATTGAGGGCGTCTGGCAAGCCATCAGCGAGCAGGACAACTGGGAACCATTCCACCAACTGGTGGACTCATGGCGTTGGACGGGGGCGGCGCAGCCAGAGCCAGCAGAGCAGGCCAAGGCCCATCCCCAAGGCCAAACCCACCAGGGTTGACCCCACCAAAACACAACGGGCCACCCCCCAGCCTAAGGACCAAATATCATTCCAGGGCATGGATGATGCAGTGCCTCCATAGATGTGGTTAATCTGGCCGGGATGCTCCCCCAACACATGTTTCCCGATGGTGTAGTTGAACCAGTAGAGGGGCACATAGGTGAACGGGTTGCTGATCCATGTGCTGGCCGCAGCCAGGATGCGGTTCCCCCGCAACAGGGACGCCAGTGCCACGCCAAGAAGGGTCTGGAAGCCAAAGAAGGGGAAGCATCCTGCAAAAACACCCGCAGCCAGGCCACGGCTCCGTTGGCCGGGGGATCCCTCCTGCTGCAGGAGCCATTGCACACCCTGGCGTAGCCGCATGGGCAGTGGGCACAGGTGCTTCTGTCTGCGGTTTGTAACCATGGCTTGCAGTCACTGCCTTCCCATCAAAACCATTTCCCATTGAAGCTGTTGTTGACAGCCCATGAATCGCCCAGGAAGCACCATTGCTGCAATCGCCACGGCAGTGGCTGCTGGTGTAGGAAGTGTGGCCATTGTGCGCATCTCCGGACCGCAAGCCCAGGCCATCGGTCAACGGGTGTTTCGTCCGGCAGGTGGAGGTCACCAGGTGTGGGAAAGCCATCGGGTGTTCTATGGCCATGTGGTGGAGCCTGCCAGTGGCCAGGCTCTTGACGAAGTGCTGCTGCTCTATATGCGAGCCCCGCGAAGCTTCACGGGAGAAGATGTGGTGGAACTCCACTGTCATGGAGGGCTGGTTTGTGTGGAGCGGGTGTTGGAACAGGTGCTGGCCAACGGTGCAGAGGCCGCAGCGCCTGGGGCCTTCAGCCAGCGTGCTTTTTTACATGGCCGTTTGGATTTAACCCAGGCAGAGGCTGTGGCGCAGGTGATCAGTGCCCGCAGTCGCCGGGCGGCTGCGTTGGCGCTGGCGGGCCTGGATGGCGGAATTTACCGCCGCATTGAGGTGCTACGTCAGCAGCTACTGGAGCAGTTGGCCCAACTGGAAGCCCACTTGGACTTTGAAGATGATCTACCACCTTTACACCCCGAAGCCGTGAAGGAGAAGATACAAGTGGTGAAGGAGGACTTATCCCAACTGGTGGAGGACAGTTCCCAGGGACAGTGCTTACAACACGGACTACGGGTTGCCATTATTGGCTGTCCAAATGTGGGGAAATCCAGTCTTCTGAATCACCTCAGCGGTCGTGATCGCGCCATTGTGACAGATTTGCCTGGAACCACCCGAGATCTCTTGGAGACCGAGTTTGTTTTACGGGATGTTCCCATCACGCTGGTGGATACCGCTGGCATCCGCCAAGCCAGCAACCCAGTGGAGCAGCTGGGCATTGCCCGTAGCCGTCAAGCCTTGACGCAAGTGGATGTGATCATCTTGTTATTTGATATTAACTTGGGCTGGAGTGAAGCTGACCAGGCTCTTGCGAACGAGATCCCGGAAGGTGTTCCTCAGTTGCGGGTCGGCAATAAGGTTGATCTATTGAGCCAGAGTAAAAATCAATTTAAAGATACATCAAATTTTCCCTTGGCCATTAGTGCAGTAACAGGTCAAGGAATGGAAGCCTTCACCGATGCTCTTTTAGAGTGTTGTGGCCTTACTGATTTAGAGCGCCTTGACACAAGCCTTAATCGCCGTCAGACCAGCGTAGCCCAGAAAGCGGTTGAATCTCTTATCCATTTAGAAGATACAGCCCAAGCGGGATTACCTTGGGATTTTTGGACCATTGATCTGCGAGAGGCCATTCATCGCCTGGGGGAGATCACTGGAAAAGAGATCAATGAAAATATTTTGGATGAGATATTTAGTAAGTTTTGCATTGGAAAATAATCATCATGCTATTATTCCTGATCCAGAATCATGGGGAAACACGGAGAGTCAATGGGAGTATAACCGGTCTGCACCAGGCTGAGGGGAAGCCATGGCTTCCCGCCTTTGCGGGAATGACGCGAGGGGACTCCGCTTTGATGTTTTCTAGGCTTTCCATCAGGGAAAGTGATCTATGACTGTTGGACTGTGATGCGCTGAATATCTCACTATCTCCATAGAAGACCCATTCTAGGTCTATAAATAAGACTCATACAAGATACAAGAATCGGCACGATTCCGGGGAGGAATTGCGGGGCAGGTCATCCCCCTGTGGGGAATGTTATTTGCCCCAGTTCTGGATAAGGGGCCATCAGAGAAGGGGGAGCCGCAGCGGTGTGGTCCCTCCATGGGGAAAAGCCTCGGTTACCCCAATTCCGGATCAGGTCAGGAGAGATTAGCGATGGCGACTGGCCGATGTTGACCTTGGGTTGAGCCAGGGAGTAAGCCGCCAAGCAGGAGAGGATATGGACGAAGGCATTGATGTGGAGAGCGGTAGCGGCTGTGCTCTAGGGTCAGGCCCATCACCGGAAGAGGACAATGGCGGCCCAGGAGGATGGCAGAAAGGAAGAGGTGGGCGCAGCGGCCGTGGCGGGTTGCAAGACGCCGCCAGTCCTTCAGCCGGGAAAAGAGCGTCTCGATTTTGTGGCGCATTCGATCCAGCCTCTTGTGGTCATGGACTGGCTGCTTGCAGCGGCGGTGGGGCGTTATGAAGGCGTGATGCCCTGCTGGGCCAGCATCTTGCGGATTTTGTCCCTGTCATACCCTTGATCCCCCATCACCCCGGCAGCAGGCAGCAGTCCTTGAGCAACACATCAGCACCGGTGAAGCCACTGCATTGCCCCTCACGCAGGTGGAGCCGTAGGGGACCACCTTTGCTGTGGCAGACCCCATGGAGTTTGCTGGGTCATGCCCCCCTTGGTGCCACTAATCAGGCGGGGATCAGGCCCCCTGTTGTAAGGCTGGATGCCGTGGGATGGGCTTTGAGATCGGTGGCGTCAAGCATCAGGACCCTGGCTCTGTGGCATCGGATGCTGACAACTCAGAAAAGATCAGATCAAAAACACCCTTGTCTCACCAGTGGTGGCAACGATTGTAGAGGGTTTTGTGGGGGCCATCGGCTGCCGGGGCATCCACCTGGCGCAGACCCCTCCGAGTCACAGGGATGATGCCGCTCAGCACCTTGCGGTCATCCACCCGCTCCACCACGTTCCTTGGGGAACAAGGGGCGGGTGCGGGCCACCTGCTCCGCGCTGAGCCCGAACAACTGGGCCATCACCATCTCCTCCTGGTGCTCTCTTGAGGCTCCCTCTCTGCTGAGAGGATTATTCCTCATATGATGAGCCCTGACCCTAGGAAACCTCTGAACAAGCCAGAGTCGTCCGCCATCAGGCTCCTGCTTCCCCTGTCTCTACTGGGCTTCCCCAAAGCTCTCAGGGTCTCAAGGGGACTTGTTCAGAAGTTCCCTAGCTCCATCCTTGACTTCAACTTAGCAAAGAAGGGTTTGATGCTGGATCGTTTTCTCAGCAGCAGTTTCTCCAGCAGGGGGAAGATGTGGTTCTTCATGGTGCGGCCAGTACCAGTGAGCAGATGGAGAACCCCCTGCCATCGGCGTTGCATGAGGGACTTGGTAATGGATCCCCTATCGCCAAATATCTTGCCCGTAGAGCAGCGGTCATGGACTTCAACGGTTGGCGGTCATCCGTCTTGCCCCCTGTGATCTTGAAGGTCATGATCTGGCCCTGGTGGTTAATGGGCAGATGGAGCTTGCAGCCAAAGAACCAGCCCATGGCAGTACCGTTCTGCTCCAGCAGGTTCCTCGGCCTGGAGCAAGGCAGCGCCTCCATTGATGTATCCATTGTCTCATTAGTCCCATAAAAGACTCATTTCAAGTCTATGAATAGGGCTCATATGGGATGAGAGAGTCAGCAGGCTTCCTGGGCAATTTGCGGCGTGGATACCTCCCCTCGATGGGGAATGCCATCCTGCCATTCTCATACGAGGCTTGTCATGGGTCTGAAAACAAGACTTATGTGATACAAATAAACAATTCTTGAGGCTGGGTGCTCCGTCCCCCCTAGGGTCAGGACTCACAATGTGAGGAACGATCCTCTCACCAGAGAGGGAGCCCCCAAGAGAGCACCAGGAGGAGATGGGTGATGGCCCAGTTGTTTGGGCTCAGCGCGGAGCAGGTGGCCCGCATCCGCCCCTTGTTTCCCAAGGAACGTGGTGCGAAGCGGGTGGATGACAGGAAGGTGTTGAGCGGCATCATCCCTGTCATTCAGAAGGGACTGCGCTGGGTGGATGCTCTGGCGGCCGATGGCTCCCACAAAACCCTCTGCAACCGTTGCCGCCGCTGGTGAGACAAAGGTGTTTTTGATCTGATCTTTTCTGAGTTGTTGGCATCCGATGCCGCAGAGCCAGAGGCCCTGATGATTAACGCCACTAACTTCAAAGCCCATCCCACGGCGTCCAGCCTCAACAAAGGGGGGTGCCCCCGCCTGATTGGTCGTTCCAAGGGAGGTATGACCAGCAAGCTCCATGGGTCTGCCACAGCAAAGGTGGTCCCCTGCGGCTCTGCCTGAGAAGGGGCAATGCAGTGACTTCACTGGTGCTGATGTGTTGCGCAAGGACCTGCCGCCTGCGGCAACGGTGATGGAGGATAAAGGGTATGACAGGGACAAAATCCGTAAGATGCTGGCCTGGCAGGGCATCTCGCCTTCCATCCCGCCCCGTCGCTGCCGCAAGAAACCGGAGTAACTCCATGAAAAACTGTTTTTTGTCTGCTGTGTCGTTTGTCGTGAGAAGGACTCCCTTCTACAAGGAAGTTCTTGCCGATTACAGGCGGACTCTTGATTTCCAGGATGCTCAGATCGCTGAGCAAGCCGAAACGATCAAACTCCTAAACGGAACGATCAACGACCGAGACAAAACAATCACCGAGTTAAAGGAGAAAATTGTCAATCTGGACGAGACAACCAGCGACTACAGGGAGGTTATGGCCGAACAGGAGAAGCTGATTGCTGATCTCAAGGGGCAACTGAATTCCAGGCCAAGATCACCTCTTCGTCAGGAGGTGGCACTTACTCGCCAGGAGAGGTTACTTGCAGAGCAGAGGGAGGTGATTATTGCCTCAAGGGCGACGATTGCCGACCAAGACAAAGCGACTGCCCACTTACAGGGGTGCTCGCTGCCCTGCAAGAGACATACGCTGGCCAAGGAGAGGATCTCGATGACTTGAAGAAGAAATCCTCAGGTCAGAAGAAGCTAATCGCTCTCCTTCTGGCAGCTCTTGGTGAAGGGGTGCCGCCGGTTGATGCAGAAGAACTGGTCAACTATGCCCGCACTGTAAATGACGACGACTCACTCTAACCCCCTCCCGCCCCCTTAACAGGGGACTTTTCCGTGCCAATAACTCACGGTGCATTACAGCAAGAGGCTGGATGGCAAGGGTCACAAAATCGAGACTCTCTTTTCCCGACAGAAGAACTGGCGGCCCATTGCAACCCGCTACGACCGCTGCACCCACATCTTCCGTCCTGCCATCCTCCTGGCCGCCATTGGCCTCTTCTGGTGATGAGTCCTGACCTTAGGGGACCCTCAACCCAAACCGGATGTGGGGAGTCCTGCCAGGTCCAACATTTGTCCAATGGGGTTTTGGTCTCCCTTGAAAGCCTTATGAAGACTGGGAAGTCTGGGTTGGCCACACTGCGTATTCCGCAGTGTGGCTGTTCAGCCATCAGGGCGTGTTGAGATCCAAGTGGAATCCAGCGATGCGGGAGCAGCCACGGTGAGCACCGCCACCTTGACTTTCACCCGATCCAACTGGAGCACTGCCCAAAGGGTGACAGCGCCGGTGTGGACGATAATGTGGAGCAGAGTGGCACCCCCCGCGCCACCATCAGCCACAGCGCCCCCTCAACTGATCCCAAGTCAATATTCCCGTCTCCACTGTCACTGTCACGGTGGTGGATGATGATGGCGCTACACCACCTGCCATGCCAGCAGTGGAGTTCGGCCCTGCCGCCTACAGTGGCGGCAGGGCCTCCGGCAGTAGATAGCCCTTCTGGGGAGTGTGCCTACGGCCTGATAGAAGGGCAATGGGACCCCGGATGGTTGGGCAACAGTGTGGACCTTGGCCCCTATTTCTCGGTCTTGAAGACCCGCCAATTAGTATATTTGTATCCCTTTCAACCAACCTCTTAATGGCTTGAAGGGGGGCGTAGTCTGAGCCTCTGGCTTAGGCGTAGTCTGGCGGCAAACGCCATAATACTTCCTATCAGCCCTTCGGCAAGGAATAAAGGAGGGCGTAGTCTGAACCTCTCTACCCTTGCGGCAAATGCCTGCCGTCCCATAATGCGTCCCATCAGCCCTTTGGCAACGAGCAGCGATGACTCTTGGGATACCACCAATGTGCTTAAGTTCTTCTAGGACCATACGTTCTTCTTGGCTTATTTCCCCAAAGTCAATCACTATCTCCCCCGCATCTAAACGATCAAAACGAGGGTCTTCAGCTAAAACAGGACTGGAGGGCGCTAAAAGGGGGACCAAGGCCAGGGTGGCAAGAAGTGCTTTCATGGGGGATTCCCTGTGTGTGGAGCAGTGCCCCGATGCATTCGCACGGTCAATGTGGCCCTGAGAGTGCCGCCCCTGTCTTCACTGCGATCACGCCTCTCCTACCCTATGGGCGATGCGGCCACCATGGGTAAGGACATCTCACCCCGCACCCTGATACGGTATCCATGACGGGTGGAGCGGGAACCATTCCATCACCATCCTGGACGATCAGATGGATGATGACAGTGAGACCATCGTGCTCAACTTGACTGCTGCCAATGGTTACACGGTGGAAGCCCAGGGGAGCACACCATCACCATCACCGATGATGACAGGATTACCCTGCCGCCACCGCTGAGCCTGGCCAGGGAATGGCGTGCCTGCCCGGTGAATCTCTGGTTGAGCAGAAGGTTTAACTCCCCACCCTGAGCAACTCCACATCAAACACCAGTGTGGCATTGGGGGGAATGACACCACCGGCCCCTTGCTGGCCATAGCCCAATTCCGGGGGGATCACCAATTGTCGTTTGCCCCCCTCTTTCATGCCAGCCACGCCTTCATCCCAGCCTTTAATCACCTGGCCAGCACCCAATCTGAACTGGAAGGGCTGACCACGGCGGCGACTGCTATCAAATTCCTTGCCGTCCTCCAGGCGGCCATCATAATGGACAGTCACGTTTGTATTGGCAACAGCTTCACGGCCTGTGCCAATCTGCACATCAATTATTTTCAGGCCTGATGGGGTGATGGTCATGGGTGGATCATCCTGGGGCGTGTCTTGGGGTTGAGGATTGTCTGTGGCCTGGGCAACTGCAGCGCCATCCGTGGTGCCAACATCGTTAGCCATGGCAAACAGGGTGGGATTGGGATCGTCAGGGTCCAGTTCCCAGCGGGGGGTTGATGGGATGGTGGCTGGGGCCGGTGGGCTTGCCGCCACAGGCTGGTCCGTTGCCAATGGCTGAGCACCGGATGGCTCCGGGGCCAGCCACTGACTCACCAGAGCCACCAAAAGGCAGGACAAGCAGACACCAGCGCTGATGAGAATGTGTTGCATGGACCCACGGATCACAGAAAAACCCCGACCAATACCCATCTTGACATGGGGCAGGGGGCTGTCCATCCGGCGTCCCGGCCTGGCTAGGGGGATCTGCCCATCTCGTGATTTTCGCCTTGGCCACGGTATCGGGAACTGGTGATTGCCCTCAGTTTGCCGGTTCCCCCATTGGCCACGGGCTGGGTGTGTGCTTGGGGCCGGGTTGACTTTTGTTGTTTGTCGTCAGGCAGGGTGAAGCTCCAAAACCCCTCTTCCGTGTCCCCGCGGGTCCCATTGCTCCTGGGCAAGATGCAAGACACATTGAAATCGTAACAATTCCTCAACTCACACCCCTTCAATTTCTATCAACTTCGAGACACAACTGCCATGCCGGAAGACGCTGGCTGCAGCCAGTATGCATCTTAAAACGTGCAACAGCACTGCGCTGTGGCTGGCTGGCAACCCACGCTAGATTCCCTCCCATGGATCAACCGCGGCGGATTGCCATTGCCTTGGGGGATCCCGCTGGCATTGGGGCAGAGGTGGTGTTGAAGGCTTTGGCCCACCGCCGGGTTCAGCAGGTGGTGGAGCCTGTGCTGTTTGGCTGCCGCCACTGGCTCCTGGAGCAGTACCACGAGCTGCGGCAACGGGGACAGTTGGTGGCGGATCCCCGGGATTTGCACCTGGTGGATGTGCCTTTGGCGGAACCGGTTCACTGGGGCCAGGCCACGGTAGTTGGCGGGGCCGCCAGTTTCGCCTGGTTGACGACTGCCTGTCGTGCGGTGCTGGCGGGGCACTGTCAGGCCCTCACCACTGCACCCATTGCCAAGCGTTGCTGGCAGGCCGCTGGTCATGTTTATCCGGGGCAAACCGAACGCTTGGCCCAACTGGCAGGGGGCGTCAAGGTGTCCATGTTGTTCACAGCCCGCTCGCCCCACAAGGACTGGCGGCTCAACACCCTCCTGGCCACAACCCATATTCCCCTCCAGCAGGTGGTCTGGAAACTGTCTCCAGATTTGGTGCAGCGTCAACTCACCGTGCTGCACCGTTTTTGTCGCCAATACCGGGCCCAACCGGTTCTCAAGGTTGCGGGCCTCAATCCCCATGCGGGGGAAGCCGGCCATCTGGGTTGCGAGGAGTGTGATTGGCTGGAGCCCTGCCTACAGGACTGGCAGGCCCTGCACCCCCACTGCACGGTTCTGGGTCCTGAGCCCCCGGATACCTGTTGGCTGGATGCGGGCCTGGCCTGGCGGGGTCACGGCCCCGCTGCTGATGGCTACCTGGCCCTCTACCACGACCAGGGACTAATCCCCACCAAGCTGATTGCCTTTGATGATGCGGTCAACACCACGCTGGGGCTGCCGTTCATCCGCACCTCACCGGACCACGGCACAGCGTTTTCCCTGGCGGGGCAAGGACTGGCCCGGGAGGGAAGCATGGTGGCCGCCCTGCTGGCTGCGGCCGAGTTGAAGCCACTGCAGCAAACACCGCCGGGGTAATCGTCCCCTTCACAGGGGCTTGATGCGGATCAAGGGCTGGTCAAATTCCACAGGCGCGCCATTTTCCACCAGGACTTCCGCCACCTCACCGGAGATCTCCGCCTCAATTTCATTCATCAGCTTCATGGCTTCCAGGATGCAAAGGGTTTGCCCCACCTGAATCCTGTCGCCCACCTTCACGAAAGGGGGCTCCTCTGGAGACGGCGCACGATAAAAGGTGCCCACCATGGGGGCACGCACCTCAATCATGTCTGAGTGACCAGGGGGCGGGCTTGTTCTCGGGACCGGTGGGGCAACAGAAGCGACAGGGGGAGCCGCAGGAACTGCAGCGGGCTGGTCGCTTCGGTAACGCCGCAGTTCCAGGCGAAAATCCTTGCCTTCCAGGATAAACTCCTGAATGTCGCTGCCGCCAAGTAGTGTGAGGAGATCCTTGAGTTGATTGTGATCAAGCTGCACGATCAATGGGAGGGGGTGAAGGGGGAAAGAAGATGGGCCATCAAGGGCGTTACTCCCTGCTCAGATAGGTGTCGTTGCGGGTATCAATTTTGATCCGCTCACCGGTGCTGATAAACAGGGGCACGTTCACCTGGGCCCCTGTTTCCAGGACAGCGGGCTTGGCGCCACCGGCGGCGGTGTCCCCCTTGATGCCAGGATCCGTTTGGACCACCTCAAGGACCACGGTATTGGGCAATTCCACCTCCAGTGGTTTCCCGTTCCAAGACAAAATGTTGACATCCATTCCCTCCTTCAGGTACTTGCACTGACTGCCAATCTGCTGGGCAGTGAGGCGCATTTCCTCAAAAGAGGTCATATCCATGAACACGAAGTTCTCCCCCTCCTTGTAGGTGTGCTGAAAGCTGGACTTGTCCAGCACCGCCTGGGGCACCATCTCCCCGGCCCGGAATGTTTTCTCCACAACACTTCCAGACACAACCGCCTTGAGTTTGGTGCGCACAAAGGCCGACCCCTTGCCAGGCTTGACGTGGAGAAACTCAACGACACGCCAGACCTGGCCGTCAAGTTCAATGCTCGTGCCCGTACGGAAGTCATTGCTGGAAATCATCCACTGCCTGTCTTGAAGCACATGCATTCTAAGAGGCGCCCGGCTCGGGCTCCATGTGGCAGAGTTCCTCAGCAAGCGACCCATGACAGGCCCTGCGGCCAGATCCCATGGCTTTTCCAAGCTTTATCCCTTGTCTTCCAGTGCTTCAGCACCGCCTATGGCGTGGGTGTTGGTCTTTGGTCCTGGTGCTGGCCCTGCTGATCCCCCTTCCCCAGCCCGCCGCGGCGGCCCTGCCGGCAGGGGATCCCGTCACGGATCCCAGGGCCCTGCTGCGAGATGGGCTGCCCATGGAGCAGCAGCAGTTGCGGGATCTCCAGCACACCATGGAGGCCAGCAGCACCGATCTGCGGGCCAAGCGTTGGAGTCGCTTGACAAAACGGGTGCGGCGCCTGCAACGCCTTCTCGACAAGGGGGCCGCCGCCATTCAGGCGAATGCCCAGCAACATGGGGTTGACGTTGAGGAGCAACTTGCGCAGCTGAGGGAACTGCTTCCCCGCCTGGAGCAGGCCACAGCCCAACAGGATCGCGCTGCCTTTTTAGCGGTTCGCGCCCGGATTCTGGATCTGATTGGCGCCATGGAAGCAGACTTGGTGCAGGAGTTCCCCTTCTCCATCCCCCAGGAGTACGACGCTCTACCCCGACTGCTGGGGCGGGCCCAGGTGCGGCTGCGCACCACGGCCGGCGACCTGCTCACAGTGGTGGATGGCTACAACGCCCCCTTGACCGCTGGAGCCTTTGTGGATCTGGCGCAGCGGGGGGTCTACGATGGCTTGGACTTCAACCGGGCTGAGGCATTCTATGTGCTGCAGACCGGTGATCCGGAGGGTGAGGCTGACGGATTTGTGGATCCCCGGACCCATCAACTGCGCACTGTCCCCCTGGAAATCCGCATTGCCAGCGAGCAGGAGCCCTTCTATAACCTCACCTTTGAAGATCTGGGACTGTTCAAGGAGACACCTGTGCTGCCCTTCTCTGCACGGGGCGCCATGGGCTGGGCCCATTCCAGCTCCGCAGTTGATGATGGGTCGTCCCAGTTTTTCTTCTTCCTGTTTGAGCCTGAGCTGACTCCTGCGGGCCTGAACCTGATTGACGGACGGTTTGCCGCCTTTGGCTATGTGGTGGAGGGAGCGGATGTGCTCAATGAATTGACATCCACGGATCGGATTCTTAAAGCCACAGTGATCAGCGGAGCCGACAACCTCCATGCCCATGGGTAAAGTGCATTCCCCCTCGTTGGCGGAGTTGGGGGAGAGGGAGCTGCTCCGGCGTCTGCAACGCTTTGCCCCACCGGGACAACTGGCTGATGATGCTGCCCTGGTGCCCTCCACGCCGGGGCACCGCCGTGGGGTCGTCACCAGTGATGTGCTGGTGGAGGACCGTCACTTTTCAAAGGCCACCACCCCACCTGAGTGTGTGGGTTGGCGGGCTGTGATGGCCAACCTTTCCGATCTGGCCGCCATGGGAGCGGATGAGGTGGTGGGCGTCACAGTGGGGCTGAGTTGCCCGGGATCCCTCCCCTGGCCATGGCTGGAGTCCGTCTATGGGGGCATGGCCAAGGCCCTTGACCGCCATGGGGGCCATCTGCTGGGGGGTGACTGTGTGGGAAGCCCCATGGTGAGCCTGGCCATGACCGCCCTGGGAACGGTGGACCAGGACCATGTCATCCATCGCCATGGGGCTGAAGTGGGGGATTGGCTGGTCTGCAGTGGTCCCCACGGCCTCAGCGGCTATGGCCTGTCTTTGATGCGCCGTGGGATCAACCCCAAGTCAGGAAGCCTCCAGGCAGGGGCCATTGCAGCCCATCGCTATCCCCAGGCCCGTTTGGATGTTCCCCCACAACTCCGGGCCGCCCAGCCCCCTGGGACCCCATGGCGCGTTGCTGGAACAGATAGCAGTGACGGCCTTGCCCAAGCCCTGCACCTGCTCTGCAGGGAGCAGGGCTTGGGGGCCCATGTCCATCGCCTTCCCCTCCCTGCGGCCCTGATGGACCTTCCTGAGGGGGAGCGCCACTGCCTCTGGGGTGGGGAGGATTTCGAGTTGGCTTTGGCCCTGGAGCCCTGCTGGGCCCAGGCCCTTCTGGAGCGCTGCCCGAAGTTCCACCACGTGGGCGTGGTAACTGCCGACGATCACCTGCTGCTGAAGGATGCCCAGACTGGTGGGTTGCGTCCTTTCCCGCCAGGGGAGCCGTTTGACCATTTTGTTGACCCGATGATGGTGACGGGGATCAAGACCCAGGGCAATCCCGGCTCCTCCATGGCGGGAAAGAAGGGGACCAGTTAGGCGGTAAGTCCAGGACTCATGGGGCTTGCTGCGGGGGAAGGCTCCCACTTCCTGGCCACCACCTCCGCCAGATCCACCACCCGCTGGCTATAGCCCCACTCATTGTCGTACCAGGCCACCACCTTGACCATATTGTCCCCCATGGCCATAGTCAGGGCCTCGTCAAAGATGGCGGACTCGCTTGTGCCGGCGTAGTCACTGGAGACCAGAGGTAAGTCTCCGTACTTGATGATGCCTGCCATGCCGTTTTGGGATGCCTCCTTCACCGCGGCATTCACGTCTTCTGCTGTCGTGGGGCGGGAGGACTCAAAGACCAGGTCCACAACGGAAACATTGGGGGTGGGCACCCGCATGGCAATGCCGCTGAGCTTGCCCTTCACGACGGGATACACCAATGCCACCGCCTTGGCCGCACCAGTGGATGTGGGCACAATGTTCATCGCTGCGGCCCGGGCACGGCGCAGATCCCGATGGCTGGCATCAAGAATGCGCTGGTCACCTGTATAGCTGTGAATGGTGGTCATCAGACCCTTATTCAGGCCAAACTGCTGATCCAACACCTTGACAAGGGGGGCCATGCAGTTGGTGGTGCAACTGGCGTTGCTAATGATGGTGTAGTCCCCATGGCGGTACTCATGGTCATTGACGCCAACCACGAAGGTGCCCACACCTTTGCCCTTGCCGGGTGCGGTGATCAGCACCTTCCTGGCGCCAGCCTCCAGGTGCTTCTCAGCGGCTTCCTTGGTGACGAAAACACCGGTGGATTCAATGACCAGATCCACACCCCATTCTGCCCAGGGCAGGTTTGAAGGGTTGCGGTCGGAATAGCACTTGATTGTCCTGCCATTGACGACGATGGCCCCCTCTGCGGCAGAGATTTCCGCGTCCCGGATGCGGCCCAGCATGGAATCGTAAGTCAGCAGGTGGGCGTTGGTCTTGGGATCGGAGGTGTCGTTAATGCCAACCACCTCAAGACCTGTCTTGTCCCCACGACTTAACCAGCAACGCAGGAAATTACGGCCGATGCGGCCAAAGCCATTGATGGCAACTTTCAGTGTCATGAACGGGTGGGGCGGCGGAGGTGGATTCGGCAGTGGATCATACAGAAGGCCCTGGCCCCCAGGGACAGACAACCACCCTGCCGCTGCCGCCGCTGCCCCTGAATCATGGGGACATCACTGGCATTGGTGGATGGTCTTCGCTTACCTTGAGGGCTCCAGCGATGGGGCGATTGACACACACTCTTGATCCACAGCGACCTGTTCACTTTGTCGGGATCGGCGGGGCCGGTATGTCAGCCCTTGCGGAAATCCTCATGGCCCGTGGGTTTCGTGTCAGTGGTTCGGATATCTGTCACTTCAAGTCTGTCGATGCTCTGCGTCATGCCGGCGCCAGGATCACCCTCCAGCAAGATGCCACGATGGTTGAAGCCCTGCGTAAGGATTCTCCACTGCCTCCTCTGGTGGTGATTAGCTCTGCCATTAAAGCGGACAATCCCGAACTGGCGGCCATCCGTGCGGCGGGGGAGATGAAGGTGATTCATCGCTCCGACCTGCTGGCTGACCTGCTGGCCAGTCATTCCCATTCCGTCGTCGTGGCTGGCGCCCATGGGAAAACCACCACCAGCACCATTCTCAGCACCATCCTGATGGAAGCAGGCCTGGATCCCACGGTCGTCATCGGTGGAGTGGTGCCCTGGTTCGGCAGCAACGGTCGCCATGGTTGCAGCGACGTTGTAGTTGCAGAGGGGGATGAGTCCGACGGCACCCTCGTGAAATTCCATCCACGGATCGGGATCATCACCAATCTTGAACTGGACCATACAGACCACTACACCGATATCAACCACTTGCTCCACACCATGGCCCAGTTTGGCGGCAACTGCCAGGCCCTTCTCACCAATGGGGACTGCCCCCTCCTGAGCCAGCATCTTCCAGGTACACGGCAATGGTCCCTTGATGACACAAGCTCTGCCCACTACCGCTTCTCAGACATCAGGTGCTTTGGTCAGGCCAGTGAGGCTGTTGTCCATGCCGGTTCCGAGTGTTTAGGTCCCGTCGTCCTTCCCTTGGCGGGCTTCCACAATCTGGCCAATTTGGCCGCAGCACTGGCGACAGCCCTGGAGCTGGGGATCCCCTTCCCTGCCCTGCAGAAGGCCTGTGCAGCCATTCGCGCCCCTGGTCGCCGGTTCGAGTTTCGTGGTGTTGTGGACGGCCGGCTCTTGGTGGATGACTATGCTCACCACCCCAGTGAGGTGGCCGCAACACTTGCCATGGCCCAAGGCATGGTGGGGGATGATCAATCTGCCCTACCCTTGGTGCCTCAGCGGGTGGTGATCGCCTTCCAGCCCCACCGCTATAGCCGAACCAAAGACTTTCTTCAAAAATTTGCCCTGACTTTGGCGGATGCGGATGCGGTGCTGCTGCTCCCCATCTATAGCGCTGGGGAAACATCCATCGCTGGCGTCACCCACGCGGCTCTGGCCACAGCCATTGCCAAAGCCGGAGGCACAGTGCATTGCTTTAACGACCTGGAGCACCTGGCGCAGGAGTTTCACCGCCACACCAGGCCCGGTGATCTGGTGCTGGCCATGGGGGCAGGCTCCATTAATCGGTTGCCGGATTTGGTACGTTCCACTGTTCCCATGGCGGCGTAGCTGAGATGTCCCCTGTTTCCCTTCCCGCCGCTGTGCTCTCCAACCAGCCCCTGGCTGGTCTCACCAGTTGGAAGGTGGGGGGAACCGCCGAGTATTTGGCCAAACCCTGCAGTGTTGCCCAGTTGGCCCATGTGGTGCAATGGGCCGTGGCCATGGGGTTGCCCATTCACCCCATTGGAGCCGGATCCAATCTACTGGTGAGTGACGAGGGTGTGGAGGGACTGGCCCTTTGTCTGAGGCGTCTCCAGGGGGCCCACTTCAAGCCAACGGCGGAGTTGGTTCAGGCCTACGCGGGTGAATCCCTGCCCATACTGGCCCGCAAGGCTGCGCGAGCCGGTCTCCAAGGTCTGGAATGGTTCGTGGGAATTCCAGGCACCATTGGTGGAGCCGTTGCCATGAATGCGGGCTGCCAGGGGACTTGTCTGGCGGAGCGACTTGTTGATGTGGAACTGCTGGACCCCAGCACGGGCAGGTCTTGGCGCCTGCGGGAGCAAGACATGGCGTTTGGTTACCGCCATAGCCTGCTGCAAGACATGGCGGCTGCCCAGACGCCATGGATCGTGACCTCGGCTTGCCTACGCACCAGTCCTGGCCATAATCCCCAGTCCCTTTTGGAGACCATCAAAGCCAACCTGAGCCAGCGCCACAGAACCCAGCCCTGTCATTTGCCCAGTGGGGGCAGTGTTTTCCGCAATCCTCTCCCGATGAAAGCAGGAAAGCTCATCGACCTCCTGGGCCTGAAAGGCGAGCGACGGGGCGATGCGGAGATCTCGACAATGCATGGCAATTTCATTGTTAACCGTGGCCAGGCCAAGGCCCAGCACATCCAGGCGCTGATTCACCTGGTGCAGGACAGTGTCAGGCGAGAGAAAGGCATCACGCTCCAGACAGAAGTCAAGCGCCTTGGCCGGTTCGACCAATCCCCCCCAAGTCCCGTAGGCTGATGGGACTTTCATCTGTCACCATGGCCGGCTTCGGACTCCCCAATTTTTCCCAACTCACGGAGGCCTTCCAGAAGGCACAGCAAATCCAGAAGGATGCAGTGAGGCTTCAGGAGGAGTTAGACGCTTTGGTTTTGGAAGGGTTTAGCAGTGATGGACGGGCACGGGTCACCATCTCGGGCAACCAGTTTCCCAAAGGGGTTTTTCTGGATCCCAGCCTGCTGGCCGAGGGGACCCAAGTGGTGGAAACCGCGGTCCTGGAGGCCCTGCAGGCAGCCCACCAGCGCTCCACGGAAACCATGAAAGCCCGCATGGAAGAACTCACGGGAGGTCTGGGAAATCTCAACGTGCCCAATCTGCTGGGGGGGTGAGGCTGACGCTGCTGTTCCCAGCGTCCTGCACGGCTAGGGGGAGAGGCGGGTGATGAGGATGATTGCCTCCTGCCCGGAGTTGGCCTCCACATCCACCTGCTGACCAGCATCGAGAAACTGATTCGCCACACTCTCCAGGGGTTCACCGCAGTCCAGGTGGACCCGCAGCCCTTCACCCACCGCCAACTTCTCGAACGCCAGTTGGCATCGAACAGCATTCAGAGGACAAGGGATGCCGCGCAGATCCAGGCCAATGGGGTCCACCATCCTAGAGAAAGCCGCCGAGCATGCTGCCCTTACCCTGAATTTTCCTGTCCAACTGTTTGAGCAAGGTGCGGCCTTCCGTCGGGAGACTAGCGGGGATGTCCTTCTCCCTGATGAAAAACTTGCCCTTGGGAAGCCTCACCTTAACCGTCAGTAGATGATCACCCCGTGCCACGGGGTTGCCCAGCTTGGGAACACCAAGACCTGCCAGGGTGAGAATCTCACCCGGCTGCGTGCCGGCCGGCAGCTCGATGGACTGGTCCCCTTCCACGGTGGGTACTATGATGGTATCCCCAAGAATGGCTTGCAGATAGTTCACCTCGGCGGTGGACCGGATGGTAACGCCTTCACGCCGGAATCTGGCATCAGACTCCACCTGCAATTGCACAAACAGGTCTCCGGCGGGTCCCCCCCGCTCTCCCGCGTTCCCCTCCCCGACAACCCGAAGCTGTTGGTCAGACTCCACGCCACGGGGAATGGTGATGCGGAGTTTTTTGAGCACCTGGGTGGCGCCTTGGCCGCCACAAGCGCCGCAGCGATCCTCCGGCCTGACGGATTGTCCACTGCCGCCACAAGCAGGACAGGTGGTCACCTGGGAAACCACGCCAAAGGGTGTGCGGCTGGTGCGACGAACCTGACCCTGCCCCCCGCAGGTTTGACAGATCCTCGGATGGCTGCCGGGTTTGAGACCACTACCTGAGCACGTGCTGCAGGTTTCCATGTGACGGATGGGAACCTCCCGGGTGGTGCCAAAAATGGCCTCATGGAAGGAAATGGTCAGATCCAGACGCAAGTGTTGCCCTTGGGTGGGCCCTTGACGACGCCGTGATCCTCTGCCAGTTGCTGCCCCACCACCAAAAAAGCTTTCAAAGAGGTCGGCAAAACCCCCCATATCTCCCATGTCGGGCATACCGCCGGCAGCTCCCCCAACACCCGCTTCACCAAACTGGTCATAGCGGGACCGTTTTTCCGGGTCGCTGAGCACCTCATAGGCCCGGCCAATCTCCTTGAATCTTTCCTCGGCCCCCGGCTCCTTATTGACGTCAGGGTGGTACTGACGCGCCAAGCGCCGATAGGCGCGCTTAAGGGTCTCCGGGTTGGCATCCCTGCTGACATTCAAAAGGTCGTAGTAGTCGGCCATTCAGAGGTCTTCACTGGGGGAAGAGGTTGAATCCATAGCTTACGGAGATGCCGGTTCCCACCGCTCAAGCGGCAGAGATCAAGCCTGCTGCACTAGGATAGCAGTCCGCTGTAGCGCACTACTGTCCGAAGCCAGTGGAGCTCTGGGACAGACTATCAACTTTCACCCACTCTCGATCATGACTCTTCACCAAGGCTCTTCCAGAACGTGGGTTTCCCTGTCTATCCTTCTTTTTTCAACCAGCCTCTCATGGCTCCCCAGGGCAGAAGCCATCCATGCTCCTCTTTGATGTTGAGCTCGCCCCACGTGCATTTCCTGCAAGGCTCTTTTTCAAGCCCGCCACTGCACCGATAGAAACCCTCAGAATCACGGAAAATCTTCCCATCCCCACCACAGACGAGGAGTTCAAGCAGTTGCGAGACTCAATCCTCCAAGGCACGACTGTTCATCACAGTGTTGTCGACGAGCTGCTCAGGGAGCGCCACTCTACAGCAGAGGCTGTCGTCTGAGCAATGAACACAGCAGAGCAGTTTATCCCGAAAAAGGAGTTATCCTTGATGCATCGGCCCTTCTTGCCTTTCTTTACAAGGAAGAAGGGCACGAGTATGTGAACGCTCTACTTGAGAAGACAGCTTGTTTTACCAGCAGCGTTAACTGGTCGGAGCTGGTCCAGAAAGTTCGCCAGAAACGTGTGGATCAGGACCCCTCACCACTGGATGCACTGGTAGAAGGTCTGCGCAAAGTCTATTGCCTCAAGGTGGAGTCGATCACGATTGAGGATGGGACATGGGCGGCAGAGCAGTGGCGTCCTGGCACACCATTGTTGTTGGCAGATCGGCTTTGCCTTGCCCTCAGCCACCGACTCAGGATTCCTGCCGTCACCGCTGACGGCGCATGGGGCAGCAGCGATCTGATCATTCAGATTCGCTGAGGCGGAGCCAACCAGAGCAATGGGATCAAGCCAAGCCAGCCTAGAAGTCCGCCAATGGGATTGTAATTGGGCAAAGCAGCCGCGGAATTGTAGTTGGGACCCATCAGCCCGACGGGGACGGAAGGATCCAGGATCAGAAGTCCTGATTGCAGCGCAAACCACCCCGCCACCAACCCACCATGCAGGCCCACGGCACCGGCCAGCAGGTTGTCATCTTTGCTGCGCTGCCCAGCCAGAACCAGCCCCAACAAAAACATCCCCGGCAGCAGCCCAAGGGGGATGGCCCATCCCTGGTCAAAGCGGGTGTGCAGCACGCTGAACGCCACAGCCTGGACAACAGCAGCCTGGCGCCAAGCCAGCCGCAACTGCAGCTCTCCCCAAAGCCAACCACGAAACACCAATTCTTCAGCAAAGCCAACCCCCACCAGGGCCACGGCATTGACGGCTTCACCAAGGGTGAGCCCACCACCCAACCGGGCTTGCCCCAAGATCAGAAGCAGCAGGCCCAAGCCCAGCAGCAACAGGGCAGCATTCAACAGGCCATGGGCCAGGGCGGAGATGGACTGCTTAAGGGGAGCATTGAGCCCCAGACAACGCCAAGGATGGGGGACCCTCCAGACACGACGCAGGCGCAGGGGGAGAGCGATGAGAAACAACACAAAGGCCCCCAGGCTGACCAGCAAACTCACCGTCTCAGGGTCCATCCCCAGCCACAACAGGGGGCGGGTGAGCAACCAGGCCAGAGCCAGCAGCAGGGGCACAAACAGCAGGGTGCCCAGCCAACGGGGACCTGGTTGGGGACCCCGCCTCACGTTTCCGGTTCAATTGTGCTGGTGAGTCCCTTGCCCTTGAGCTGCTCGCTGTAAAACTCAGCGGGCTCCTGGTCACAGACAATCACCAGACCCACCCCCGTATTGTGGGCCGCCAGCATCACAGCCACAGCCTCTTGCTCACTGAGCTGGGGAACCACCATTTGCAGCGCTGCCACCACGTAGTCCCGGGTGTTCACGGGATCATTGTGAAGAAGGACGCGATATAAGGGCTGCCGCTTCCGTGTCCGCTGCGCTTGCTCTTGACGGACAAGGACAGTTGCGCCGCCTTGTTGTGAAGCCATGTCGCGGGGCATGATCAACGCCGGGTCTCTGGACAGGATCTTTGTGGTTAATTTAGCTGACCGGCTGGTTGATGGCGTTTTATTGCAGCCTGCACTGGGCAATCCGGGCCATGGCAGCCTCCACCTGGGCCCGACTGTTAAAGGCTGAAAGGCGCAGGTAGCCCTCTCCAGCAGCGCCAAAGCCAATCCCGGGCGTGCCCACAACATGAGCCCCGTTGAGCAGTTGATCAAAGAACTGCCAAGACCCCATTGAATCTGGTGTCTTGACCCACACGTAGGGAGCATGTTGACCGCCATACACCGCCAGACCCAGGCCCTGGAGCTGTTGCCGGATGACGGCGGCGTTCTTCATGTAAACCTTCACCAACTGGGCCACCTGGGCCTGTCCCGCAGGGGAATAGACCGCCTCGGCGCCCCGCTGCACCACATAACCCACACCATTAAACTTGGTGCTCTGGCGACGGCCCCAAAGCTGCCAGAGGGACACGGCATCCCCGTCACGGGTGTGGCCGGTCAGGGTTTTGGGCACCACGGTAAAGGCGCAGCGGGTTCCCGTGAAGCCGGCGTTCTTGGAGAAGGAGCGGAATTCAATGGCGCAGTCCCGGGCCCCAGGGATTTCAAAAATGGAGTGGGGCAACTCCGGATCCTGGATAAAGGCCTCATAGGCCGCATCAAAGAGAATCAGGGCCCCATGGCTACGGGCATAGTCAACCCAGCGCTGCAACTGGGCACGGGTGGCCACTGCCCCAGTGGGATTGTTGGGGAAGCACAGATAGACGAGATCCACGGGGGGTGCCGGCAAGGGGGCGCAGAAGTCGTTGTCCGCCGTGAGGGGCAGGTATTGCAAGCCGCTGTAGCGACCCTGATCATCTGCAGGACCCGTATGGCCAGCCATCACGTTGGCGTCCACATAGACGGGGTAGACCGGATCGGTGACGGCAATGCGGTTGTCGTCACCGAGGATGTCCAGGATGTTGCTGGTGTCGCACTTGGAGCCATCGGAGATGAAAATCTCGTCCGCTTCGATGGGGCAGCCCCGCTGTTGGTAGTCATGCTGGACAATGGTCTGCCGCAGCCAGTGGTAGCCCTGCTCAGGGCCATAGCCATGAAACCCTGTTCCGGTCCCCATGGCTTCAAGGGCTGTTGCCATGGCATCCCGGCAGGCAGCGGGTAAAGGCTCTGTCACATCCCCAATGCCCAGCCGGATGAGATCAGCCTCGGGGTGCTCAGCGCTGAAGGCCTTGATGCGGCGCTGAACCTCCGGGAACAGGTATCCCGCCTGCAACTTTTGGTAGTGGGTGTTGACGCGCACCATGGCAGCACCAGGGACAGAGACCCCATCCTATGGATAGGGGTGTGCCATACCCTGCGCTGTTGATTGAGTCCAAGCCGATGCCCCCTGCTACAGCGACCGCCCCCATTCCCTTCCCTCAACTGGTCAATCGCAGCATCAGCAAACCAGGCCGCTATCTGGGTCAAGAGCGGGGCGCCCTGCATAAGCCCTGGGATCAGGCGTCATTGCGCTGGTGTCTCACCTATCCGGAGCTCTACGAAGTGGGCGCCAGCAATCTGGGGCACATCATTCTCTATGGCATCCTCAATCGCCTGCCGGGGCAACTCTGTGATCGTGCTTACCTGCCTGCGGCGGATCTTGCAGCCCGGCTACGGCAGCAGAAGGTTCCCCTGTTTGCGGTGGAAAGTCGGCGGCCCCTGACGGCATTCGACATTCTTGGCTTCAGCCTCAGCTATGAGTTGGGCGCCACCAACATCCTGGAAATGCTGGATCTGAGTGGCCTGCCCATCTGGGCCCAGCAACGTCCGGATCTGCCCCTGGATCATCCCCAGTCCCAACCCCTCATCTTTGCAGGGGGGCAAACCGCCACATCCAATCCCGAGCCCTATGCCGCTTTTTTCGACTTCATTGCCCTGGGGGATGGGGAGGAGTTGCTGCCGGAGATTGGTTTGGTGGTCCAGGAGGGAAAGGCCGCCCGCCTGAGCCGCTCAGCGCTGTTGCGGGACCTTGCCCAGGTGCCGGGGGTGTATGTCCCCAGCCTGTACCAGCGCAACAGCGACGGACGGGTTGTGCCCCGATCACCCGCCGCTCCAGTCCGGGTGGTACGGCGCGTGGCGGACCCCATCCCCCACTACGCCACGGGATTGGTTCCCCAGGTGGAAACCGTCCATGATCGGCTGGTGGTGGAAATCCGCCGGGGCTGTACCCGGGGGTGCCGCTTCTGTCAACCCGGCATGTTGACCCGCCCCGCTCGGGATGTGGCGCCGGAGGAGGTGGTGGAGGCTGTGGAAAGGGGAATGAAGGCAACCGGCCATAGCGATTTCTCCCTTCTCTCCCTGAGTTGCTCCGACTATCTGGCGCTCCCGGCGGTTGGTGTGGAGTTACGTAATCGTCTCCAGGGGCAATCGGTCAGCCTCAGCCTGCCCAGCCAGCGGGTGGACCGCTTTGATGAAACCATTGCCGGGATCATCGGTGGCGCACGTCGCACAGGGGTCACCTTTGCCCCGGAGGCAGGCACCCAGCGACTACGGGACATCATCAACAAAGGCCTTACGGATCAGGAGTTGCTCCAGGGTGTCCGTACCGCCTATGAACAGGGCTGGCGAACCGTCAAGCTCTACTTCATGATTGGCTTGCCCGGGGAAACGGATGCCGATGTGCTGGGCATTGCGGAGACGGTGCGTTGGCTGAAGCGGGAGTGCCGTGGCCATGGGCCCCTTGGCTTCCATCTCACCATCAGCAATTTCACCCCCAAGCCCCACACGCCTTTCCAGTGGCACCAGGTCTCCAGTAATGACCTGCGCCGCAAACAGGTGTTGCTGCGCCAGGCGCTGCGGGACATTCCCCGCCTCAAGGTGAATGAAACGGATGTGCGCATCTCCGCCATGGAGGACTTTGTGGGCCGTGGGGACCGTCGTTTGGCACAGGTGATTGTTGGAGCCTGGCGCAATGGTGCGGGGATGGATGCCTGGTGGGAAAGCGTGGAGCGGGCCTACGACGCTTGGAATCAGGCCATTGGCGCAGCAGGGCTGAGCTGGAGGGATCAGCAGCAGGCACAGAAGCAGGAAGACCCAACAACCCTTCCGCTGCCCTGGGATCACATGGATACGGGGGTGGATCGCCAGTGGCTTCGAGAGGATCTGCAACGGGCCATGGAAGCCATGGTGGTGCCGGACTGTTCCTTTGCCGCTTGCAGCAGTTGCGGGGTGTGCGGACCAGGATTTGGACACAATCGGGTTGTGGCGCCGCCACCGATCCCTGTGGCCTTTCCCAAGGTGCAGCCTGTGAGCCGCCGGGTCCAGCGACTACGGCTGCGCTTCACCAAGGAAGGGGATACGGCCTTGCTCAGCCATCTGGATCTGCTGCGCCTGCTGGAGAGGGCCCTGCGCTCTGCAGCCTTGCCCATAAGCTTCAGTGCAGGATTCCATCCGCTGCCACGGCTGCAAGTGGGCCATGCCCTACCCCTAGGGGTTCAGGGGGGTGGTGAATTGCTGGATCTGGAGTTGGCCGAAGTCGTCCCTCCCGTGACACTGATCAACACCCTTCAGCCCCAGCTTCCCCCAGGGATTCAACTCCTGATGGCCGAAGAGGTTCCCGTGGGGCAAAAGAGCCTGGCACAACTGCTGGAGGGGGCCCGCTGGACCATGGGCTTCTGCCCGGAATCAGGGGCCATCCTGCCCAGCCGGATTTGGCAGGCCGCTTGCGAGGCTGTGCTTGCTGCTCCTGGCTTGCCCTGGGAGGACACGGACAAAAAAGGACGCCCCCGGCAACGGGATCTGCGCCCGCTGCTCAAGGATCTGACCCTCCATGGGCAGAGGGGTGCTGCTGTGAAGCTGGCTGTTGATGTGGCCATTGACCCCACGGGACGCAGCTTGAAACCTGAGCAGTTGGAGGTGGTTTTGGCGGAGCGTCTCGGCGAGGGACTGCACACAACCACCCTGCGCCGCGATTGGCTATATCTGCGTTCCGAGGCCACCAGGCACTGCCAGGGGGGCATCTGCCTGTGATAGGTTATTCTCGTGACCGAGACGACAAGACTTCCCTGCATGACGGGGTTTACCCCTTCACCTCGACATGCTTCTTCCGACTCCTGTCAACAGCAGAGATTGATGGTTAATCCCATGTCTCAATCTGCTGAACAGCTTCAATGACATCCAAATAAGACGCCTCAATGGCTCTCAACCTCTAGCAAAACTTTTAGGTTTTCTTCCATGACCAAGCAAATTTTTATTGCTGAAACGCTGCGCATTGCTGCCATTCTCAACAACGAGCGTGTTGACCAACTGATTGTTGCCCAAGGGCAACATCAGATCGGCGACATTTATCTTGGAATGGTGGAAAATGTCCATCCAGGAATTGATGCCGCCTTTGTGAATATCGGTGAAAGTGAAAGAAATGGTTTCATTCACGTCACCGATCTGGGTCCTCTGCGGCTACGGCAGACTGCTGGATCCATTACAGAACTCCTGGAGCCACGCCAGAAGGCTCTGGTGCAGGTCATCAAAGAGCCCACAGGCAACAAGGGGCCCCGGCTCACAGGGAATATCACCTTGCCCGGCCGCTTTTTGGTGCTCCAGCCCAGTGGCCAAGGGGTCAACATTTCCCGCCGTATTGACCAGGAGGCCGAGCGGGATCGCCTGCGGGCCCTGGCGGTTCTGATCAAACCTGCAGGAACTGGCCTGCTGGTGCGCACGAAAGCCGAGGGGGTGGGGGAGGACCAGATTATTGACGATCTTGAAATGCTCTGCCGCCAGTGGGAGACCATTCAGGCCACGGCGGAGACCTGCAAACCGCCCGTGCTGCTGAACCGGGACGATGATTTTGTTCATCGTACCTTACGGGATCACTGCGGACTGGATCTGGACAAGATTGTGGTGGATAGCCCCCATGGGATGGAGCGGGTCAAAGCCTTCCTTGACGCAGAAAAGAGCACCATCCCGGTGGATTCCTTTGCAAACGCCGAGGCGTTGCTGGAGGCCTCTCGTCTTGATGCGGCAATTCGCCAGGCCCTCTTGCCACGGGTGGATCTGCCCTCTGGCGGTTACGTGATCATCCAGCCCACTGAAGCCCTGACGGTGATTGATGTGAACTCTGGCTCCTTTACTCGTTCTGCCAATTCCCGTGAAACCGTGTTGTGGACCAACTGTGAAGCCGCCACCGAGATTGCCCGCCAACTCCAACTGCGCAACATTGGCGGCATGGTGATCATTGACTTTATTGATATGGAGTCGCGGCGGGACCAACTGTTCTTGCTGGAGCACTTTATGAAGGCCATGGGGCCTGACAAGGCCAGGCCTCAGATTGCTCAGATTACGGAGTTGGGGTTGGTGGAATTGACCCGCAAGCGCCAGGGTCAGAACATTTACGAGCTTTTTAGTCGCCAGTGCCCCACCTGTGCCGGCCTGGGCCATGTGGCCATGGTGCCGGGCAAGGCCACCATGCAGCCCTTGGCAACGGGGATCGTGCAATCTCCCATGCCCCCCCCATCGGCTGCCCCTGGGGACACCAGTCCTGATGGGGCCAATGGCGGTGGCAACAACCGACGTCGCCGCCGTGGCGGCGGTGGCCGCAGTGGTCATGCAATGGCGCCTGTTGAGGCCACCACCACGGTTCCAGCCACAACTCCAAGCACGGTTCCAGAGGAGCCGGACGCCAGTCCATTGCCCGAGGCAAGCTCCAGCCCACCCACTGAGCGGGAGACCATTGACGTGTCCATGAGTAAAGACCAGGAGATGGTCTTCAGTTGGTGCGGTTTCAATCCAGCGCTGGCGGCTCCCATGCCGCCCAAGGACTTGAACACTGTGGCGGTTCGCGTGGTGAGCACTGGCGGGGATGGGCAGCCTCCCTTGACTGAAGCCAAGGACCAGGTGAGCAATGGGGATGGGGTTCCCCGCCGCCGCCGCCAGCGCAACGGGATCGAGACAAGCAAACCTGCGGTGGCGCCAGACATGGCCACGGACCAGCAACGGGGCGACCGGAACCAGGGGGGACAGGGGCAGGAGGAGAGCGCCGCGCCTGAGCCCCAACACAGCAACCCCGTACCTGGAAGGAACCATGATCCCTTGCCTGTGGTGGCCGCTAACGGGGACTCTGCCGCGACAGACCCATCCGATGCTGTTCCCAGGACCGGTGCTGCTGCCGTGGTTGCCAAGGCGGAGACAGGTGCCGGGGTGCCACTGGCCCAGGAGGAGTCTGGGCCAGTGGCACCTGCTGAGCAGGGGGGTGCAGGAGATCAGCTGGCGACCCGTCCGCCACAGGTGAATGGCGGTCTGCAGAGCACCGGCGCCTTCCCCGCAGACAATAACCCATCTGTCGGGGCAAACCCTGAGGAGGAGCAAGGCATTGACCAACGGCGACGGCGACGGCGACGCTCCGCCCCTTGAGGCCCTGGCCGGAGAAGATCCACAGCGGGGGACTGCCGCCGGGGTGGCCTTGACCTCCCTTGCTGGTGTGGACGAGGTGGGGCGAGGCTGTTTATTTGGCCCTGTTTTTGCGGCGGCCTGTTGTCTGAATGCGGCGGCATTGCCCATCCTTGCCGCTGCTGGCATTCAAGACAGTAAGGCCCTGAAACCGGCCTGCCGCCAAAGACTCCTGCCAGTCATTCTTCGCCTGGCCACGGATTGGGGTTTGGGGCAGGCCTCGGCCCGGGAGATTGATCAGGGGGGAATACGGGCTGCAACGGAATTGGCCATGGTGCGGGCCCTGCAACGTCTTGCCAAGGTGCCGCAGCTGGTGCTGGTGGATGGCAAGCTGAAGCTGCGGCCATGGCGCAATCCTCAGCAGACGGTGGTGCGGGGGGATCAACGCTGCCTGACCATTGCCTGTGCCAGCATCGTGGCCAAACAGGCCAGAGACGATTTGCTCCTCCGGCTGGATCAGCGCTTTCCGGGCTATGGTTTGGCCGCCCATAAGGGCTATGGAACGGCTCAGCATCAAGCAGCGCTCCAAAGACTGGGTCCCACGCCACTCCACCGTCTCAGCTTTCTGGGGAAGATTCCGGGAGCAGCAGAGGGGATCAGGGGGACACCGCGCCGTTCTCAAGAACCCCGCTCCCAAGGTGCCAGGCCTGGAAGTCCTGCAAAAGCTTCTGGCTGATCCTGGCCTTGATGCTGCCCAAAGCACCGTTCAACACGCGGACACCCGCCCCTTCCAGGACAGCCTTGGGAACCAGGCGCAGCAGCGCCGGACGGTTCACCTGTATCGCCAGGGATGCGTCCCCCTCCACCTGCTCGCCACGGGCCTCTAACCAGGACTCCAACTGGAGTTGAAAGTCACTGGCTGCCAGCGCCGTGCTATTGAGGCGGCACTGACAGGAACGGATCACCAGCCGCTGGAGTAAGAGGGTGGTGCGCAGGTCAACGATGGGTTGCATCTGCAACTGAAAGATCTTGAACCGGGGAAGGGTGTAGCGATAATGAGCCGGTCCTAGAACCTGAAGCGCGTCGGAACCCAGGAGGAGCCTGATCACCCGTTCCTCTTCCCTCAGATAAGCACCCAGATTCTCCGAAGACCCTGGTACAGTCAGACCCAGCTTTTGCCGGGCTGAGAAGGCCAATTGCATGGCCATGGCGCCACTGTTGATGGGATCTTAGCCAAGTGAGATCCCGTCACCCACCCTTGTCTGTTCCCTTCATTGCGTTTCTGGGTCCCTCCGGCACCTATGCGGAGGCAGCCTGCCATCAACTGGCCCAGGCCCAAGGGCTGCAGGACCATACTCCCCGTTCCGGCCTCTCCATCCAGCATGTGTTGGGCCAGCTCAAGGGCAACCATGGGGGAGACGGCTCCGTAGCCGCCGCTGTGGTGCCGGTGGAAAATTCCGTGCAGGGTGGCGTGACCGCCACGCTGGATACCCTCTGGAATTTGAGTGCTCCCTGTTGCCCTCCGGCCTCCCCCAATCCCTATGGACCCCAAGGCCTGGAAATTCTGCGAGGGCTGGTGCTACCCATCCGCCATGCCTTATTGGGGGGCGCCCGCATGGAAGACATCAGCGAGGTCATCTCCCATCCCCAGGCACTGGGTCAGTGCAGCACCTGGCTGAATAACCACCTTCCCCAGGCACTGCAACTGCCCACCACCTCCACGGCGGAAGCAGCGCGGATGGTGAAAGGGAGCCGCTTCCGCGGGGCTATTGCCTCACTGGATGCCGCCAGGGAGCAGGGCCTGAAGGTTTTGGCTTACCCCATCAACGACGAACCCAACAATTGCACCCGCTTTCTGCTGGTGCGGCCTGTTACGGTGCCGTGTTCCACCCCCCCCTCCGGGCCTCCGGTTCACGGTGTGATCACCAGCCTCTGTTTTGCCCTGCGGCAACGGGACCGCCCTGGAGCATTGGTGGAGGCGTTGCAGGTCTTCCATGGGCAGAACCTGAATATGTCCCGCATTGAGTCCCGCCCCGCCAAGACCGATTTGGGGAAATATGTGTTTTTCGTTGACGTTGAGGGGCACTACCAGACTGAACATTTCCAGGGGGCCCTGGAAAACCTGTACCCCATCTGTGAGCAACTGCTTAACTTCGGCAGTTATCCAGTGATGACCGTGCCTCCGGAAGAGCTCTAATGCCATGGAACATCCAGGACACCGCCAGTCCGGCCCATGCCTAGAAGGACCACGAAAATTCCCACCAGGGCCCCCGCCAGCACTTGGCGCCGGGTATGCCCCAGATTGGTGTTCAGGGGTTCAAGGGAGGAGCAACAGTCAGGATCAGTGGGCGTCATGAAGGTATTCAGCCGCTCGGCCTGAAGGCCAGCAGCACGGCGCACACCGCTGGCGTCATACATCACCACCAGGGCCAGGGCACAGGCCAGAGCAAACAGGGGTTGATCAAAGCCCACCTGCCAGCCCACGCCGGCCGCCACCCCACTCACCAGGGCCGCATGGCTGGAGGGCATTCCCCCCGTCTCCAGGAGGACCGCTGGGCGCCATTGCCGCTCCACCACCAGCACAATCAACAGCTTGCTGAGCTGGGCCATGCCACAGGCCAGGAGGGCCCAAGCGAGGACGGCATTGTCAGACAGCGCAGTGAGGGCATTCATGGTGTTGACTTCCTCCCCACCGTGAAGGGCAGAGATTCCTTCTCCGCTGAGAGCTTAAGCACACACCGTTCAGGTGGATTGCCACGCCACGGCCTGCTGCTGCCTGGGGGACGAGCCGAGGTGGACTCCATGTCCGTACCCCCAGGGTGCAGCAAAGAAAAAGCTGTCCTGAAGAGCGGGGCTTGTGTCCCATCTCCCAGGACAGCCGGGGGTCAGTGGTTACGGTTGGCAATGAAGTCCGCCAAGGCCAACAGCGGGCGGGTGGCCTCCACCTGTGGGGCCAAGGCAGCCTTGGCGGCCGTGATCAATGCAGTCGCACTCTGACGAGACGCCTCAAGGCCCAGCAGCGCGGGGTAGGTGCTCTTTTCGGTGAGCAGATCCTTGCCCGCGGTTTTGCCCAAGGTGGCACTGTCTGCCGTGACATCCAGGATGTCGTCAATGATCTGAAACGCCAGGCCGATATTGCGGGCGTAGCGGCGCAGATCAGCCACCAACGCCTCAGCAGCCCCAGCAATGAGGGCGCCGCTGATGACCGACACCTCCAGCAGGGCTGCTGTCTTGTGGAGGTGAATGAACTCCAGGGTTTCCAGGGGGACCCGCTTCCCCTCACTGGCCAAATCCACCACCTGCCCCCCCACAAGACCCGGTGCGCCCGCAGCCCTGGCCAGTGCGGTGGTGACCGCCAGCAGCCGCTGGGCCGGAACACCGGATGAGCGTCCCGCCACCATCTCGAACGCCTGGCAGAGCAGAGCGTCACCGGCCAGGATCGCCATGGCTTCACCAAACATTTTGTGGTTGGTGGCGCGGCCCCGGCGCAGGTCATCGTCATCCATGGCCGGTAGGTCGTCATGGATCAAGGACATGGTATGCACCATCTCCAGGGCGCAGGCCGTGGGCAGGGCCAACCGGGGCTCTCCCCCCGCCAGTTCGCAACTGGCCAGACAGAGAATGGGGCGCAAACGCTTCCCCCCCGCCAGCAGGGAGTATTCCATGGCCTGCCGCAGGCTGGCGGGCTGGTCCAGCGTCACGGCTTCTGCAAGGGCGGCTTCCACCTGCACCTTTTTGGCCTGAAGATAGGTCTCCAATTCAAAGGGCTGTTGATGGGCCATGGCGCATGGAGATGGAGCCGTCCCACAGAAACGGCATGGGGAGCCATTGTCCCTTAGGGGATGGAACGGGAGCGCCTCAGTGGGGCAGCAGCGGCACCAAGACGGTTCTGACCACGCCACCACAGCGCTGCTGCCAGGCCTGCACGGTGTTCCATAGCAACATGGCAACGGTCATTGGGCCCACCCCTCCCGGAACAGGGGTGATGTGGCTGGCCAACGGCTCCACCGCCGCAAAATACACATCTCCACACAGGGTTGCCCGTTCACCCTGCTGTCGGGGTGGTACCCGGTGAATGCCCACATCCACCACTACAACTCCAGGCCGCACCCAATCCGCCCTCACCAGGCCCGGCTTTCCTGCAGCAACCACAAGCAATTCCGCCTGACGGCATTGGTGAGCCAGATCCCGGGTGCGGGAATGGGCCATGGTCACCGTGGCGTTGGCCTGCTGCAGCATGATCCCCATGGGCTGACCCACCAGGATGCTGCGGCCGATCACCAACGCACGGATCCCCTCCAGCGCAATGCAGCCCTGGGCCAGCAAGGCCATGATCCCTGCTGGGGTACAGGAGCGTAACCCTGGCTCACCCCGCATCAGACGGCCCAGATTGAGGGGATGTAACCCATCCACATCCTTGGCCGGGTCCACGGCCAGGAGAAGCTGGCGGGCATCGAGATGGGCAGGAATGGGGAGTTGCACCAGGATGCCATCACAGGACGGATCGGCATTGAGTTGGCGGATGCTCTCCAGCACTTCCTGTTGACTGGCCGTGGCCGGATGGTGGGTGATCCGGCTCCTGATGCCAACCCGGCCACAGGCCTGGGCCTTTTTGCGCACGTAGACCCCGCTGGCTGGATCCTCTCCAATCCGCACCACCGCCAATCCAGGGGGATAACCGGCGGTGGCCAGGTGCTGTGCAATGGACGCCCTGAGGCTGGCCTCATAGCGAGTCGCCAGTAACCGACCATCGAGATGTTTTGCCATGGGCTCCAAAATGCATGCAGCAAGCTGCTGGCACGGGGCTAAAGTTGGAGCATCGATGCCCGATGCAAAATTTATAGAACTATAGCCCGCTGGATCAGCCATCTCCGCCAGGGTGGCCTGCCCAGGGGCCCTTTAAATCTCATTGATCTGTTGGGTCGCTTTTGGCAGACACAACAACCGCGGCCATGGCCCCGACCATGGCCATGGTCGGGGTGGGTGGCCATTGTTCTGGTGGCATTGCTGGTGGGGGCCCTCTCCAGTTGGCCCCTCTTGCGGGAGCCGGTCTTGGCTGTGGGGGCCATCGCAGAGCAGGATTATCGGGCGCCAGCATCTGCACGGATCATTGATCGGTCTGCCCTGGAGGCCAGGCGCAGTGACCTGGGTCTAAATACTGTGGTCCATGTGATTGATGGCCAGCAAAATCTCCTCCTGGTGGAATCCTTGGAGCGAGGTCTTGGGGAGCTGCGTCGCAGTATTGCTACGGATGACCTGGCAGTGCCTCCCATTGATCTCTCGAAGGAAGAACTGGAGGATCAGCAACAACTCCATGGGGAGGACCGACAGGCCTGGGAGCAGCAGATCCTTCAGGGCCAACAGCGCATGTTGTCCCAAGGGTTGGTGGCGTCCATCTCCGAGCAGAGTTTGCGGAATGCTGCCCAGCAGCAATTATTTTCCCTGCCTGAACAGCAGCAACAGGTGGGCGCCAAGCTTCTGGTTCGTTCCCTCCTGGGGCAAACCAACCTGCGGCGAGATCCAGGTCTCACCCGCCAACTCACCGAGAAGCTGCTCAATCAGAACGCCGAGGTAATCAAGGTGAAGGCCGGTGACCTAATTGTCAGCCGGGGGAAGCAGATCAACTCACGACAGTTTGATGTGCTGGACCACTTTAACTTTGTGCCCCGTCGGCTCCAACTGGAAAACTGGGCTTGGCGCTTTGGTGAAGCGGTGCTGGGGTCATGGCTGATGGTACAGGTGGCGCGCCGCTGGAATCCCCGGCTGCAGCCCCAGCATGGGTTGGTGCTTCTGCTGGCCATGGCCCTGATTCAGGGGGTGAAGCTCTGGCTGAGGGCAGCGGTCAGCCCACTGGCTGTTCTGGTTCCACCCACCTTTTTGCTGGCGGAGGTGATGGGTGCGGGCCCAGCCCTGGGGTGGTTGGCGGTGGCTTCAGCCCTTTGGCCTTTCCCCATGGACAATGGGGGCCTTCTCCGGGTGCTGATTGCATTCAGCATTGCGACCACCGGGGCGCTGATGGCCGGCCACCAGCGAAGTCGGGCCCAACTGTTGCAGAACGCCACCCTGCTCACCCTGGCAGCGCTGCTGTTGCAGGTGCTCACGTTCCGTGTGGCGGAGCAGATGGGGGTGTCTGTGGGGTTGCTGAGCAGCAGGGAGCCCCTGGGAGAGGGCTTGCTCATGGGGGCAATCCTGCTGCTGGGCCTTAACCTGGCGCCGGCGTTGGAACATACCTGTGGCCTGGTGAGCCGCAGTCGTTTGCTGGAATTGGCTGATTTGCAACGCCCGTTACTGCGGCGCCTCTCCAAGGAAGCGCCGGGCACCTTTGAGCACACGCTCATGATCTGTGGTTTGGCGGAAGAGGGGGCCAGGGCCATCGGGGCGGATGTGGACCTGGTGCGTACCGGCTCCCTGTATCACGATATCGGCAAGCTTCATCGGCCCCAATGGTTCATTGAAAACCAGTCCGATGGGCACAATCCCCATGAACTGCTGAACAACCCATGGACCAGCGCCAAGGTGCTGCAAGCTCATGTGGACGAGGGTCTGCGCATGGCCCGCCGCTCCCGTCTCCCCCAGTCCGTTTGTGACTTCATTCCGGAGCACCAAGGCACCATGCGCATGGAGTACTTCTGGCACGCTGCCCAGAAGCGCCATCCCACGCCACAGGAGAAGGACTTCCGCTATCGGGGACCAACCCCCCGCTCACGGGAAACCGGGATTCAGATGTTGGCCGATGGCTGTGAAGCAGCACTTCGCTCCCTGCCGCCAGAGGTCTCGGAAGATGCGGCCCACGCCACCGTGGGTCGCATTATGGATTCCCGCATCCGGGATGGACAACTGGGCCAGTCGGGGCTCAGCACCATGGAACTGGAATTGGTGGCGGATGCCTTTGTCAAGGTGTGGAAGCGGATGCGCCATCACCGCATCCCCTATCCCATCGCCCACAAGGACATCATTACCCGCTAAGGCACCGCAAGGCCGGAGACATGGCAACCATCACCCCTTCAGGCCACTGGCGGCGCCGCTGGGCAGGATAAACCGCTGTAGCATGGTGAACAGCACCAACACCGGCAGGATTGAGACCACAGCGCCGGCTGCCACCAGGCGCCAGTCCAATGAGAAGCTGCTGGAGAGTTGCTGCAGACCCAGGGGCAAGGTGTAAAGCCGCGGGTCATCCAGAATGACGAGGGGCCAGAGGAAATCGCTCCAGGTGCCAATGAACACAAACACCGCCAGGGTGAGCAGGTCGGCCCTGGCGGCAGGGAGCAACACATTCCACCAGCGCCCCACCACGGTGCAGCCATCCATCTGGGCAGCCTCCTCCAGTTCCCGGGGGACACCGAGAAAACTCTGGCGCAGAAGAAAAATACCAAAAGCCGTGGCGGCATGGGGAAGGATCAAGGCCATGGTGGTGTTGCGCAGGCCTAGTTGCACCATCACCACGTAGAGGGGAATCATCACCACCTGAAACGGGATCAGAATGGTGGCCACCACCAGGGCCAGCACCAGACCACGGCCGCGGAAGTGGAGCCGCGCCAAAGGAAAGGCCGCCAGGCTGCAGAAGAGGAGATTGGCCATGACGGCCATCCCGCTGACCACCATGCTGTTGAACAGATAGCGCAGAATCAGGGTGTCCTGGAGCAGCCGTTTGTAGGCGGCCAGGCTGGGGGATTGGGGCAGAAGCTGGGGGGGTGTCTGGAAAATATTCTCGCCAGGTCCCTTCAGGGATGTGCTCACCAGCCAGAAGAGGGGCAGAAGCGTCAGCAGGGCCAGGAGCAACAGAAGGGCCAACTGGAGGCCTGGCCCCAAGCGCAGCGGGGGACGGGGGGCAACGTCAGGGTTTGACGGGGGAGTTGGTGTCTTCACTGTCTGCCATGGCGCTGGCCACAAGGCCCAACTGGAGGCCTGGCGGATAACCGCCAAGGCGTTGGATCTGGCCGAGGAAAGGCTCGGGGAGGCGAATGCCCAAACCCCTGCAGACTGCCTTCACCAAATCCACCCGGTCAATGGTGCCACTGGGCAGACCCGCCCCATTGAGCACCAGCAACCGCGACTCGGGAGCGTGCTCCAAAGCCAGGGCAGCCTGCCACAGGGGAGCGCTGTCCCTGATGCTGGGGACCTCCTCCCAGGGCTGGAGCCGTTGACTCACCATCTCCCGTGGCCAACACTGCACCGGCAACGTCTTGAGCGCCTCGGGCTGAAAGCGCCCCAGCCAACGGTGGCCGTCATATACCAGGAGCCAGTTCTGGGGACCCATGTCCGTGGTCTCCTGGGCCAGTTGGCGGCTGATGGTCTGGAGATCGACATGGGCACTCAGGATGCGATAGCGTCGCCCCTGCACCTGCTGCACACGGAATCGCAGAAGTTGGTCTTGCAGGCGCAGCAATTGCAACTGGGCGCTGGCGGCCTCCAGGCCAAACCACCCCAGCAACGCCAGCCAGAGCCCGGAGGGGGTTCGCCAAACCAGGACAAACCAGAGGCCCAGAGCCATGGCTGTGATGGCCAGAGCCAGTCCAGCCGCTGCAGCCACCTGAACGCCCCGACGACGGCTGCCGCTGAAGTGCCACACCAGGGCCTTCACGATCAGGCCACCATCCAAGGGGAGTCCCGGCATCAGATTGAAGATCCCCAAAACCAGGTTGAGGATCATCAACTGCCGGCAGACCAGGGCGGCAACGGGCTGCACCGTCTCACCGAGTTGGGCGAGAAGAAAGAAACCCAGCGCCAGGGCAAAGCTGACGGCGGGACCCGCTGCCGCCACCTGCAGGGCCGCAAGGGCTGAGCGGCATTCCTTTTCAATGGTGGCCACACCACCGAAGAGAAAAAGAGTGATACTGCGCACCTTGACCCCATGGCGGAGGGCCACCAAAGAATGGCCCAGCTCATGGAGCAGCACAGAGCCGAATAGCAGCAGAACTGTCACAAAGCCCAGCAGCCAGAGCCCAGGGGTGTTCACCGCCAACTGACGGCCTTGCAGCAGTTGGCCGTACTGGGCCTGAAACGACACTGTGGCCAGACCCACGATGATCAGCCAACTGGGGTGAACCCTCAGGGGAACACCACAAATGGCGCCGATTGTCCAGGGTTTTCCCATAAGCGCCCTTGGCCTTCCATCATCTTAGAAAGCGCAGCGAACATGCAGCGCTTGCGGCAATGGGGGAGATCCCGACCATGGGCAGTGTCCCGATTCAGATCAAGATTTGCGGGCTGACCACACCGCAGCAGGCCCAGGCCGTGGTGGCCTGTGGTGTGCAAGCCATTGGGGTGATTGCCGTGGCGGGCTCCCCCCGTTGGGTGTCACCGGCCACCAGTCAAGCCATCTGGACCGCTGTCCAGGGGCAGAATGCTTCCGTGGAGCGGGTGCTGGTGGTTGCTGATGGGGCCGATGTCCACCTGGACGCCTACTTGGGGGCCCAAGACAGCCGTCAACGCCCCACAACGCTCCAACTCCATGGACAGGAACAACCTGAACGCTGTCGCCAGTTGAGTCAACGTTGGGGATTGCCCATCTGGAAAGCCCACCGCATTGGCAGCCCCGAGGATCTGCGGATAGTCCAGGGGCGCCAGGATGGGGCTGCCGCCCGGCTGTTTGACGCCCATGTTCCCCAGCAACTGGGGGGGACAGGCCGGCAGCTTCCCGTCACCTGGTTTGGTGGTCAGCGGCTTTCTGGTCCATGGTGGCTGGCTGGGGGTCTGGGACCGGACAATGTGGGTGCCACCCTTCGGCGCCTGGCAGCCATGGGGGTATGCCCCCATGGGGTGGATGCATCCAGTGGGCTGGAGTCTGCCCCAGGCCGGAAAGATCTGCGACGCTGCGCAGCCTTTGTGGCAGCGGTGAGGGGCGCTGGCGGGTGAGCCTCAGAGCAGGCTGTCCTGCTGACGGATGAGGTCGAAGAATTCTTTTTTCATGGAGGCGCTCTTACGGAAACTGCCCCGCACCACACTGTTCACCATGGAGGTCTGGGGTTCTTTCACACCACGCCACTTCATGCAGTAGTGTTGCGCCTTGAGCACAATGCCCAGCCCCTGAGGTTTGCAGAGGGTTTCAATCTCGTCCGCCAGGATGATCACGGCCTCCTCCTGGATGTGGGGCCTTGAAAAGACCCAATCCGCAATGCGGCTGAACTTGCTTAAGCCAATCACCCGTTCACCGGGCTGGATGCCAATCCAGCAGTGGCCAAGGATGGGAACCAGGTGGTGGGAGCAGGCGGAACGCACCGTGATGGGGCCAACGGTGTAAATCTCGTCCAACTCCTTCACGTTGGGGAAAGAGGCCACCTTGGGCTGGGGATGGTAGCGCCCCTTGAAGACCTCATTGAGGTACATCTTGGCCACCCGCTCAGCCGTTTCCGACGTGTTGTGGTCATTGTCCACATCAATGACGAGAGCCTTGAGCAGGCCACGCACCTGCTCGGTCACTTCTTCTTGCAGGTCCTCCAGCTCCCCCTCTTTCAAGTAGGCGGCGATATTGTCATTGGCAAAGAAAGAGGCTCGCGCCGCATGGAGACGTTGGCGGATGCGGCCGCTGGTGGTGGATGGCGGAGATTGGCCTGCCATACCGCCAAGTGTGTCGGCGGAAACCCGCTGGAGCGCGGACACTACATCAAAATCCGCCTCCAAGGACGGCATCGGCTTCGGATTGTCAAGAGTCATCATTCAAAAATGTCAAAGCGCTCCAGCGGCGGGAAGCAAAGTGAGGTTCTCGATGCGCTGCCTTGGGGGCTGTTCCGCCAACTGGAGAAGAGCATGAGCAACATTTGCCGGATCCAGCATGGCACGGCGATCCAGGTCAGCGTGGACGGTTGGCGTGTCCCATAGGGGCGTATTAACCGCACCCAAGGTGACGGTCGTTACACGGATGTCTTGCGATGCCTCCTCCAAAGCCAGGGAACGACTGAAAGCCCCCAAAGCTGCCTTGGTCATCCCATACCCCCCCCACTCCGGAAAGGCCTGGTCAGCAGCGTGGCTACTGATGTTGATGATCAAGCCGCCTCCCGCCAGGCGCATGCCCGGTAGCACCGTCTGGGTTACCTGAAGCACACTGGTGAGATTGAGTTGCACCAGCCACTGCCAGTCCTGCAGGGACATGGTGGCCAGGGGAGCTGTATAGCCAGCCCCGGCATTGTTGATCAGCACCCCCGGAGGTCCCCCTGCGGCCAGGAGTGTCTCCACTCCCGCCGGGATGCCATCGGCCTTGCTCAAATCCACCGCGGCCCAGTGAACCAGGGCGCCTTGACTCCGCAACGTGCTGGCTATGGCCTCTAGTGCGGAGCCATCACGGGCCAGTAGTTGCAATGCCCAACCTTTGGCTGCAAAGCGCCGTGCTGTGGCGGCGCCAATTCCCCTGGAGGCGCCCGTGATCAGCACGGAACGGGGCAAAGGTGATGGGGGTGTGGTTAATGTCAGCGGTGTGAACGCGAGGGAAACGATGATCCCGAAAAGGATCTTTACGAGAGTTTAAGGGTTGCCGTCGTTGCCCGCCTCCAGCACCCGGCCCATGCGGCGGAATTTTTCGTAGCGCCGTTCCAGCAGCTCTTCCGTGCTGAGGGCCTGCAACGCTTCGAGATGACAGAGAACCGCCTTCTTGAGGGCAGCCACAGCTTGCTTCGGGAAGGCGTGGTTCCCCCCTGGAGGCTCGGGGATCACCTCGTCGGCCAGTCCCAGGTCCCGCAATTGCTGGGCGGTGATCTGCAAGGCCTGGGCCGCTTCGCCAGCCCTTTTGGCATCTCTCCAGAGGATGGCGGCGCATGCCTCAGGGCTGGCCACGGTGTAGATGCTGTGCTCAAACATCATCAGGTGGTCCACAACACCGATTCCCAAGGCGCCGCCCGATCCCCCCTCACCAATGACGCAACCGATCATGGGCACCCGTAGGGCAAACATTTCCCGCAAATTGGCCGCAATGGCCTCCCCCTGGCCCTGTTCCTCCGCCTTCAGACCTGCATAGGCTCCGGAGGTGTCAATGAACATGAGCAGGGGCAAGTGAAAACGGTCCCCATGGCGCATGAGTCGCAGGGCCTTGCGATATCCCCCCGGGGAAGCCATCCCGAAGTTGCGGGCCATTTTTTCCTTGGTGTCCCGTCCTTTTTGGTGGCCTATCATCAATAAAGGGATTCCATCAATGGCGCCAACACCACCCACCAAGGCGGCATCATCGCTGCCACAACGATCCCCGTGGAGTTCATACCAGGTGTCGCAAAGGTTTTCGATGTAGTTGAGGGTGTTTGGACGCTGGGGGTGCCGGGCCACCTGAATCACCTGGGCGGGGGTGAGATTGGCGTAGATCTCCTGCCGCCGCTTGGCGACCAGTTGTTCCAGTTGTTCCACCTGCTGACTCACGTCCAGATCACTGTTTTCCGAGTCGATGCGAATTTGCTGGATTTTGGCCTCCAAATCCGCCAAAGGCCGCTCGAAATCCAGGATATGTTGACTTGACTTGGCCATGGCAGCACTCAGGAGACGGAAAGGGCGGGAGCGGTCACCAGATCGCTGAGGCCCAGAGCCCGGAAGCCATGGCGCACGGACGCCTGACCGATTTTTTCCATGGCCGCCAGGCTGATGTTATTGCGCCCCCAACTGAAGTTGGTGTGCCAGCCTTCAAATTCCAGCAGCATGGCCTCCGCAAAGCAGGCAAACATCTGACGGTTGGGGCGCTCCATCTCGGCAATCTGCATCATGCGCCAGCCAATATCGCGCCAGAACTCCACAACACCTCCCTTCAGCACATGGAGATCAGATGCCTGAATCCGGGTGTCCAGATTTTTGGGATAGCCCCCATCCACCATCAGGCAGGGGCGCTGCAGGGCACTGGTGTCGATCTCCATGGTTTTGGGCAAACTGGCCACCCACACCACCACATCCGCTTCCAGAAGGGCGTTTTCCAAGGACAGGATATTGCCGCCAGCCAACTGCTGCTGGAGTGCCGCCAGCCGTCCCTGATGACGGGCCACCAGCAACAGTTCCTTCACGCCGGTGCGCTCCTTGAGCCAACGGCAGATGGCGCTGCCGATGTCCCCGGTGGCGCCCACCACAGCCACCACAGCCTTCTTCAGATCAATGCCCAGGTGGGGCGCATTCTCTTCCACCTGTCGGCAAATGATCCAGGCGGTGTGGGTGTTGCCGGTGGTAAAGCGTTCCCACTCCAACATGATGGAACGCACCTTCTGAAACCGAGCCAGGTCGAAGTTTTCGAAAATAATGGAGGTAAATCCCCCCAGGGCCGTGACGTTGAACCCGTTTTTCTGGGCATAGGCCATGGCATTCTGCACCTTGCGGGCCGCTGTTTTGAAGCGGGCCGGCAACATCTCCGGCAGGAAGCAGGAGTCAATGTAGCCGCCTGTGATTGATTTGCCCGTCCGGCTTGTCACGGTGAAGGTCTCCAGCAACTGGGGGGGAGTGCTGCACCAAGTGTCCAGATCCCCCTTGGCGTGCTCCATATAGCCCAACTCTTCTGCCCGTTGCCTGGCCACAGCGAAGCTGGTGGAGTGACCGATCAGTCCAAACATGTACAGTTTTAATCCATGGGAAACCTAGGGCTTCAACCGAGGCCCTGGGCGCTCATCCTGATGATCTCCCGGGTGGTGAAACCCACATCACTGAGGGCCTCCTGGTAGCCAATCAGGAAGTCTTCAATCAGGCTTTCCTTCTCCATCCGGAGTTGGGCGGCATCGGTCTCCACGGCATCAAGCATGGTTTTGATGAGGGGGAGGTTGGCCTTATTGGCTGCCATGAGTTCCTCCTTCACCTGATCAAAGTGGGCTTTAAGCCACGCTTGGCCGTAGTTGAGGTGGAGGTATTCATCTTTCACCACCCCCTCGGTCACCCGACGGGCAAAAGGATCAGCCACAGGAATATAGATGTGGTAGGCGGAAATCGAGAAGGCCTCAATGAGAATGGCCTGGATCAACAGACAGGTTGCCACCTTGCCTTCTGCCAGAGCCGCCTGGAAGTTGTTGCGCAGGGGAGCAAAAAAGGCTTTGGCGAAGTCCATATCCGGGGTCACCTTCAAGTTCTTGCCACAGGCCTGGAAGCCGCGCATGTGCTTCATCTCCATCCGGGCCAACCGGTTCAGCTCCTCGGCCTGCTCCGGCAGCAGGGTGGATATGGACTTGTAATTGCCGTAGGCCTCATGCTCCCCCTCGATCACGATGGCATTGATGCGGCTGTAGGCGTCTTTGTAGGCGACTGACGCAAAGTCAGGCAGGGAAGCAACCAGGTCAGCCGCTGGGGCCGTGGGGCTAGGTGCAGTGGCAGGAACTGACATGAATTGTGGTGAACCGTGATGGTTTTATACTCTACCCGAAAATTCAAGTGATCCCCGGGGCGGCCATGAACTGCGCAGCAGTGCGCTAAATGTTGCCGTCCATCCCTGCACCAGCTTTTGGTGGAGGGCCGCCCCCAACGACGCAGTGGCGCCATGGGGAATGCCCACAGTCCCTGAGCGGCTCAGGGCCCCTGTGTTCCAGGCGCTGGGGCACCGCCCTTCCAAGGACAGGCCAGCCGGCGGCGGGGGCGGCGGCTCGGCAACGGCTTGCTGAAGCTGCACCAACTCTGGCGCCATGTGGAGCATCAGACTGGTTTCCGCCAGGCCGGCATGGAGATCTTCACGGTGCTCAGCCGGGAGGAGGTCCATCACCCCCTGCACATTCCAGAGGAACCAGGCATGGACCCCCAATTGGGGGTGGCGTCCATGCATCTGCCGGGCCGCCACATCCAGGAGACTGATTTGCCCCCCATGACCATTGAAGAGCACCAACCGCTGGAAGCCTGCCTGGGCCAATGGTTCAGCAATGGCCTCCACCTGGGCCAGCATGGCCTCTGCCGGTTGGGTGAAGCTCACCCCGAAGCCTCGGTGCTCTGGCGCAAAGCCCAGGCTTTGCAGTGGCAGGGACCAGATGGGCCACTGGGAAGGGAGGGCTTGCAGCACATGGTGGAGCACCTGCTCCGCAAAGAAGCCATCGGTCCCCAGTGGCAGGTGGGGGCCGTGTTGTTCCAAGCTGCCCCAGGGCACCACGATGGTGCTGCTGTCGCAGGCGGCGGCCCGCTTTGCCTCCGGCCAACTGAGATGGTGGAGACCACGGTGCTGCTCAGGGGCCATGGGAAGGGTAACCACCAGGGGCAATCCATCCATAATGCCCTCAGCCCATCCATGTCTCCCATGAAGGCCAAAGACGTCAAACGCCCCACGGACGGAGACGTCAGTCTCTCCATCCTCAAGATCAACAAATCCGAGGCGCGGCAGCAAACCCAGGGCAACTCGCCACCAACGGAAAGTCCGCCAACACCGCCTTCCGGTTCCAAGGCGCCGTTGTCCTCCTCAACGTCGTCACCCGCCACACCAGGGGGGCATCACGCAGTTGATCAGGACAGTGGGGCGCCTCTGCCGTCCTTCACACCCCGCAGTGTGGATGAGGTTGACTTTGATGAAGAGGCCTTCCAGTCAGCGCTGGATGGCAGCGCCAACATTGGCGCCAAAGGAGAGGAGGTTCATGGAACCGTGATCGGCCATGAAAGCGACGGCGTTTATGTAGATATTGGTGGCAAGGCGCCTGGCTGGTTGCCCAGACAGGAGTGTGGTTTCGGGGTCATCACCGATGTGGGGGAGCGGTTTCCCCAGGGGAAGCCATTGAAGGTATTGGTGACGGGTGAGCAGAATGCGGAAGGCATGGTCACCGTCAGCCTTCGGGCCCTCATGGTGCGGGACAGCTGGGCAACCGTGACCCGCCTCGCTGAGGAAGCTGCCGTGGTGCAAACCGTGATCAGTGGCTTTAACCGTGGTGGCTGCACCTGCCATGTGGAGGGTTTACGGGGATTTATTCCCCGCTCCCAACTGGTGGAGGGGGACAACCATAGCGCGTTGGTGGGCAAAACCATTGGGGTCACGTTTCTGGAGGTGAACCCCAAGACGTCCAAGCTGGTGCTCTCGGAAAAGCGAGCATCCCGTGCCCAGCGCTTTGCGGAGCTGCAGGTGGGGGACCTGGTGACGGGTCGGATCAGTGGTCTGAAGCGGTTTGGCTGTTTTGTGGATCTGGGGCCAATCAGCGGCCTGCTGCATCAACGGTCCATCAGCGCCCGCCATGTGGTGGATTTACGGGAGGTGTTCACAGTGGGGGAGTCCATCTCCGCCCTGGTAACCGATGTGGACGCTGCCCGTGGCCGCATTGCCCTCAACACGGCACTTCTGGAGAACCTGCCCGGTGAAATGCTGGTGGCCAAAGCCGAAGTCATGGCCCAGGCGGAACAGCGGGCTGAGCGGGCGCGGTCCGCTCTGTTTCAGGAGAGAAAGCAGGACCAGGGGCCCAGGGTTCTGTTCTCTCCCCAGGACCCTGATGGGGATCAGCCTGCCCCCCCTGGGCCGGTCCCCTCTACCCCTACCCGTCCTGGCACACCATTACCTGGAGACGACAGCAGCGCATGAGCGATTGGGAGGTGGATTTCTACAGCCGTCCGCTACTGGATCCGGACGGCCGTAAGCGTTGGGAACTGCTGGTGTGTGACACACCGGCGGTGGACACCCCATCAGAAACAGGGTTTCGCTTCTGCAAAGCCTGCCCTGCAGATCAGGTGAACTCCCTCTGGCTCGGGAAAGCCCTGGGGGAGGCTTTGGCGGCGGCGGCAGCCAGCGGACACAGCCGTCCACGGCGGTTGCGGTCTTGGCGCCGGGCCATGATGTCCATGGTGCAGCGGGCCTCTGAACCCCTCGGTCTGGCTGTGGCGCCCAGCCGCCGTTGCTACGGCTTGATTGATTGGCTCCAGGAACGGGAACGCACGGTCTATCCCCAGCAGGACGGCTATCTGGCCGGCCCACGGGCTGTTCCCATGCCGGCGGCGCCCGCACCAGCCAAGCCCCTGCCCGATGCCGCCAGGGGCAACGCATGGGCATGGGCATCCTTGCCCTTGGGCAGCTTGAGGGAGGCCCAGGATTGGCCGATGGATTTTTCCGGTCTCATTCCCTTGCCCGCCCAAATTGCGTCCGGCGTATCCGACGCCACCATCCCCGGTGTGCGTCTCTTCGCTGGAGACCGGGCCCTGGCCGTGGCAGGATGGGTGGCGGGGTTGGAGCCCTTGAAATTAACCATCAGCGACAACCGCCTCCTGCTGGAAGCGGGCCTGGATCAGCGTTGGCTCCTGAGCTGTTTGGACCCCAGCGAGGCCAACGCTGCTGCCGCCACATTTGCGGAGTCCTGTGGGTCCACGGGGGGCCTACAGTTTCTCTCCGTACAAAACACCTCCCAAACGCAGCGCTTTGCCGGCTTTTGGCTCCTCCGTGATCAAATCCTGCCCTGATGGCTGATCCCCTTTCTGCACCCTTTGCAGACTGGCCAGACTCCACCTTCAACACCCTCAGTGGCTGGACCTGGGTGGGGTGTTATGGGGGCTATTTCTTGCAGTACGATGCCTTGAGAGGCTTTGCCCATGGGTTCTTTACGCGCCATTGGTCAGGACGCAGCCCGGCGGAGCTGGCGGGCTACCTGAGCCCTGGCGTCACGGTTCATTGCCTGCGCCAGGTCCATGGCGGCGCAGTGGTGATGGCCCATGGGGTGGCGCCCCCCCCCTGGCCGGAGGCGGATGGGCTCATCAGCACCGCAGGGGGGCAAAGCCTCTGGGTGTGTGGAGCGGACTGCACGCCGGTGCTGATGGCGGATCCCGAGACAGGGCATGTGGCGGCCTGCCATGGGGGGTGGCGCAGCCTGGCGGCTGGTGTGCTGTCCGCGGCTGTGGAACGGCTCATGGGGCAGGGGTCCCAGCCTGCCGCCTTGAAGGTGGCCCTGGGGCCGGCCATTTCCGGACCCTGCTATCAGGTGGAGCGCTCCGTGAGCAGCAAGGTGGCTGCCCCGCTCCACGGGGATGGATTGCAGCGGCTCCTGGCCACCGGCGACTTGAAGCCCGACCCCCAGCACAGCGGCGAACCCTTGCGGGACCACCTGGATATTCGCGGAGCAGCCGCCTTGCAACTCCAGGACCTGGGCATTCCGGCTGGAGCCATTCACATCTGCCCCTATTGCACCTTCAAGGAGGAAAGCCTGTTCCACAGTTGGCGGCGGGACCAACGGAAGGCAGTGCAATGGAGCGGCATTGTGGGTCAGGCCATGGCCAGCGGGACTGGCTGAAGCCAACCGGAGCAAACAGCCATCATCGGGGGCTTGGGAAGGGAATGGCATCGGTCCAGGGGTAGATCTCCACCTGGGTCCAAATGCCCTGGCTCCAGTAGATATCCCCCTTCACCAGGGCTTCCACCTCCCCCTGGGATGAAGCCTCATAGACGCCGAAGACATGGGCGCTTCCCGCTGTAGGACCAAGGGTCAGCAGCACCCCCTTGGCGTGTTGCTCCCGCAGTCCCGCCAAGTGCTGCTCCCGATAGGGGGCGCGTTTGGTCAGGGCGTCTGCACAGTAGCGGCCCCAGAGCACAAACTTCATGGCCCATAACAGATGGCGCTCCCATTCTCCCCCTTCAACTGGCAGAGCCAGGGAAATCCAGTCCCTGGCGCAGCTCGGCACAGAATGCCCCGGCCACCATCGCCGGAGGATGGGATGGACCGGCCGCAGCAAGCCGCTTTACAAAGGCGCTGCCCACAATGGCCCCGTCACTGCCCCAGAGGCGCACTTGCCGCGCCTGGGCAGCGGTGGAAATCCCGAAGCCCACAGCAACAGGTTGTTGGGCCAGGGATTTGAGTTGGCCAATCAAGGAGGCCACTCGGTGATCCATCTGCTCCCGTGTCCCTGTCACCCCCGTCACGCTCACCAGATAGATAAAGCCGCGGCTGGTTTGGGCAATCTGCGCCATGCGCTGGGGGGATGTGGTGGGCGCCACCAATAGAACCATGTCCAGCCCGGCAGCCGCCACGGTGGGGGACAGGCGCTGCGCCTCCTCCAAGGGGAGATCAGGCACCACCAACCCCACCGCCCCAGCAGCCGCCGCACGCCCACAGAAGGCGGCCACCCCCCTGTTGAGCAGGGGGTTGGCATAGGTGAACAGCACGATGGGCATGTGCAACTGTCCCCGCAGGCTGGCCAGCATGTCCAGCACCCCAGCGCAGGTGGTGCCCCCTGCCAGGGCCCGCCCAGCCGCCGCCTGAATCACCGGACCATCCGCCAGGGGGTCGCTGTAGGGAATGCCCAGCTCCACCAGATCAGCCCCTTGGTCCTGCAAGGCCAACAGGCAGGCCGCGGTGGTGTCCAGATCGGGATCACCGGCCATCAAAAAGGGCATCAAGGCACAACGCCCCTGTTGGGCCAGACTCGCAAAGCAGGCGCCAATGGGACTGGATTGAAGTTCAGGAGAAGAGGGATTCATGCCAGGCAAGGTGAAGCCTTGAGGCTATGGCCAGTCTCCCTCTCCCGCGTCAAGCTGGTGACCCCCAGCCCATGGGGTGGATCACTCAGCCGTTTGCCGGGCCGATGAAGCACCAGGCTCGGAAGCGTCGGCAGTGGTGGACGACAGCAATGCCTGCTGCTCCGTTTCGCTAAGGGCTTCAAAACGGCGCAGCAACTCCTCATCGGTGGCCTGGTCATAGCGTTGGCGGTATTGTTTGCGCATTTGCATGAAGGTCATCTCGCCCCGCACAACCCGCCAGCCATAGCTGGCCACCCAGAGCATCACCACCAACACCAGCAGGGCACTGGATACCAGCCCGGCGTTGAGTTCCCCGACCCCCGCCCATTGTGCCACCCTGGGCAGGATCCCCCCCAGGGCCAGCAGGGCCAGGCCCAGAAGCAGCACATGCCCTTTGGTCATGGTTCACCTTGACGTCCCGCAGGACGCAAATTCACGAAGGGGGCCAGCAGGATCAATCCCGGAAACAACAGAAACACCAATCCGTAACTTAACAGCCGCTCCACCTTGCCCATGGTGTGCCAACGCCAGTGAAGCCAGGCCATCAACGCCGCAGGGGCCAAGAGGAGATAGGTCACCCCCAGACCACCAACCAGCCCCAGAAGCAGCAAGGTGTCAAAAGACGGCAAGGGCATGGGTCTACGAAGCGGAGTCAGCAAGATTCAAGGTACTGCCTGGGGCGGTAATCCATGCCCGTGGCGGGATTCGAACCCGCACTGGAGCGATTTTAAGTCGCCTGTCTCTGCCAATTGGACTACACGGGCCGGTTTGGGGATGGGCTCTTCAGCCTAGGGCAGGCAGACTGAATGACCATCGCCTCCGATCCTGCCATGGTCAGCCCTGAACAGTCCATCCCTCCTGCGGGAACCTCTGCCCGCCAGCAACTGGTGGAGACCTTGGCCCACCAGGTGCTCAGCGTTGCGGGGACGGCAGGGGATCTGGAGCGCCAAAGCTGGGTGCAACTCCACATCCATATCCATGGGATGGCGCCGCTGGAATACGACATTCGCCATGTTCCCGAAGACCTTTACCTGGAGGTGTTGGCCAAAGCGCGCCAGCAGCAAGCAGGCTGGGGGGGGAGGGGCTGGCTGGATTTATTTAATGGCGATTATCCCCTCACCACAAGTACGTCTCAAAACCGTCTTCAATGAGATTATCCTAGCAAAACTGACTTGCCCCATTCAAGCCAGACTGTGCTAGAACAGCCACATTGCAGCTTTCCTAGCCATGAAGCACCCTTCCAATCCAATACCACCACAAGGCACCAAGAGCCCTGTTCTTAGTGG
>JAJDUS010000002.1 GCA_022826535.1 Prochlorococcaceae cyanobacterium jk18x1bzbins.87 | reverse complement strand
TAATGGGGGCGGACTGTAAATCCGCTGGCTCTGCCTACGTTGGTTCAAATCCAACCCGGCCCATTTGCCCTTGTAGCTCAGCGGTAGAGCACTCCCTTGGTAAGGGAGAGGTCACGAGTTCAAGTCTCGTCAAGGGCTTTTCTGCTTTCCCCCTCTTCTTGTGCTCTTCCACTCCTGGAGACACACGCCATCCTCCAAGCGTTTCCTTCGCAAACGACGCCGATGGGAGCAACAGGTCTGGCAAGGGCCCCTCGGCGCCCTAGGCATCCTGGTGCTTGCCGGCGCCGTCGCCTACCGTCTGGCGGAGCCCAGCTATGGCTGGTCGGATGCCTTCTGGATGGCCATCATCACCCTCACCACGGTGGGCTACGGGGAAGTCCATCCCTTGGGCAGTGGGGGACGCCTGGTCACCGTTCTCCTCCTGCTGGGGGGCATCTTTATCGTTCAGTTGGTGATCCAAAGCTTTCTCCAACTCAGCAACACCGGCTATTTCCGTCGTCTGCGCCTTCATCGCGAGCAAGCCATGCTTGATGAAATTCGTGATCACGTGATCATTTGCGGCTACGGCCGCATGGGTCAGGAAGTTGCCTCCTGCATGGCGAGGGAGGATGTGCCTCTGCTGGTCATTGACCAACAGGCTCAACGCACGGCCCAGGCCATGGAGCACGGTTTTTATGGCATCACCGGTGACGCCAGCCTTGACGATGTGCTCCGCAAGGCGGGGGTGGAGCGGGCCCGTAGTCTTGTGGCGGTGCTGGGTACGGATGCGGACAATGTCTATGTGGTGCTCAGCGCAAAAGCGTTGGCGCCTCGGATCCAGATGATTGCCCGGGCCGAGAGCCAGGAAGCCGCCAGCAAGCTACGCCGGGCGGGCGCCAACGATGTTGTATCCCCCTTTATTGCTGGTGGTCGCGCCCTGGCCTCAAAGGCCCTGTATCCGGAGGCCGTGAGCTTCATGGAGGTACTGGCGGGCACCAAGTATCAGATTGAACGCATTCAACTCACCACGAGCCAGGAAAAATTTAGCAAATTGCCTGGGCAGAGCTTGGCTGAGATTCAGTTGGGGAACCGGAGCGGGGTCCTGGTGCTGGCCATCAGCTCCTCCCTGGGTGTGCAGGTGAACCCTGGCGGCAACGCTGTTCTCCACCCAGGGGACCAACTCATTCTGCTGGGCTCACCCCGGCAGCGCCGCGCCGCTGAAACAGTGCTGGGCCTGGTGACGGCCCGGGTGGAGGTGTTGGAAGATCCCATGGATCTCCAGAGCTAGTGTGTTGTCCCGGAGGTAAGTTTATGAAGTTGTCCGACTTGTCCAGGATGAATTGGGCGGTAGCGACCCAAGGGAAGGGGGTATTTTGGGCGTTGTATCCCTCCAGGAAGGCATTAACCTTCCAGATGAGTTCTCAAACATTGGGAAACGATCCTTGTCGGACGACCTGATTGACCCATGGGGCATAGGTGGAAGTGAAATGCAGGTGGAACCTGGGCCGCCACGCCAGCTACTCCTTCACCGTGGGGTGTTTGTGGGTGCAGTAGTTAGTGATGCTCAGATGGATATCCAGACTTTGGGCACACTCCTGTCAATAATGTTTTCCAGGAAGGAGAGGACTTCCTGGCGCCGATGGCGGTGCTTGCACCCTCACCAGCACGTTGCCGGTGGCCACAGCCAGGGCAGCGAACAAGGTTGTCGCGCCATGACGAATAGAGTCATGGGTGACTCCTTTCCCATGGTCCAGTCCCAACGGCAGCAGGAGAGGACAACGGCATGATCCGGTAGCCTCAGATTTTAGACCCAAGATGTCCTGTAGCTTATCTACATAATAGGGATTGTTGGAGATCTTGAAATGGCGTTGGCGATGGGGTGATCGATTGAACAACTGGAACTACCGATGGATGGTGGACTTGGAGACGCCATTGTGCTGGGACAGAGTAGGGATGTTCCCATGGGTGGCATTGGGTGGCCCACCCTCCAATGCCCTATTGAGCACCTGGGCAACACGCTGGTCATCATGGGTGGGGTGGGCGGCCAGGGCGATGCTTGTCATGAAGTCCTTCCATGCCATGGTCAGGGTAGTGACGGCACCATGGGGCTGATGCCGAATCCCTTGACAATGGCCAAGTGGCACTCTTCTTCAGCGCAGGCCAGAACAATTTGCCCACACTGCACCATGCCGTGCGGCAGGGGACAAGACCAGCAAGTGGTCTTTCTCTTCCCCCCTAGGGTCAGACTCATCAGCAGAAGAGGCCAATGGCGGCCAGGAGGATGGCAGAGCGGAAGACGTGGGCGCAACGGTGGTAGCGGGTTGCAATGGGCCGCCAGTCATTCAGTCGGGAACAGAGCGTCTCGATTTTGTGACGCCTGTGATCCAGCCTCTTGTGGTCATGGACTGGCTGCTTGCGGCAGCGACAGCGACGGGACGGAATGCAAGGCGTGATCCCCTGCTGGACCAGCATCTTACGGATTTTGTTCCTGTCATACCTTTTCCCCAATCACCGCGATAGCAAGTGGCAGGTCCTTGAGCACCCCATCAGCACCAGTGAAGTCACTCCATTGCCCTTCCCTCAGGTCCAGATGCAGAGGACGACCTTTGTTGTGGCAGACCCCATGGAGCTTTCTGATCATGCCCCCTTGGTGCGGCCCATCAGACGGGGTTCAGTCCCCCCCTGTTAAGGCTGGATGCCGTGGGATGGGCCTTGAGATCGGTGGCATCAATACCTCCGTACCTCAGACTCCGGGGCATCGGATGGTTCTGCGACATCGGATGCTGACAAAGCGGAAAAGATCGGATCAAAGTACCCTTGTCTGAGCAGCAGGGGCAACGGTTGTAGAGGGTTTTGTGGGGGCCGGCGGGGCATCCACCCGGTGCAGACTGCTCCGGTTCCCATGGATGATGCCGCTCAACACCTTTCTGTCATCGACCCGCTTCCCACCCCGTTCCTTCGGGAACAAGGGGCGGATGTGTGTAACCTGCTCCTGACTTAGCCCAAACAACTGGGCCATCACCCATCCTTCTGGTGCTCCCTTGGGCGACCCTCTCCGGTGAGAGGGTCGCTCCTTCCATGATGAGTCCGACCCTACTGGATTGCTGTTGTTGCTTCCATGGCGGGTCGATGGGGCGCCATCCACAGCAGCTGCTGACCAGCCCACAGCACAGGAGCCGATCACCGTGGAAATGCTGCGCCTAGCGATACCTGCTGCCCTTCGGGATGTTTGGTTCAATGCTGAGACTGAAGTGTGGAAACCATGGCTGGAGCAGCAGCCAGCCTGTTTAGGACGTGACCTCCACTCCACTGGTCTCTTCAAGGGGAGCAGGTTCAGGTGCCCATACTGATGATGTGCCACCCGTGGTAGACATTGGAATAGGCAATGTCAATGGAGGAAGAGGCACCGGCCTGGAGGAAGGTGTCGATGGCCCATTGGCCAAATCGAGGGTCCCGGATTGTGTGGGCGATGAAGAAAGGTCAATCTTGGGAAGGAAGGGAATCGAATTGTAAGCCTCAATAATTGTCCTCATTGCACTAATAAGAAATATGAAAATCAGTAAGTAGACGATAAGCATCACTGGAGTCTTGACCGCCTTAACAAGCCTGGAAAGGAGCCCCAAAAAATGATTTATTCCTCCAGCATGATATTCAACGTCCTCAACAAACCCCTCAAATCCTGATTTGCGGGGGGGGGCGGCGGGGGGAGGAAGCTGCTCCTGTTGAGGCTGGTGTTGCGTTGCCATAGAGTTGCGTTGCGCTTTACATGGGGTCAGACTAACCCCCAGCCCCCATGATGTCAAGCCAGCGGTGATGCATACACCCGTTGCACCATCCACGATCGCCAGCGCAGGCCACCTCAGGCCGCGGCATCCGGATCCGCAATATGTCCCAGCTCAGTGGGGCTAGAATGGTGCTCCAAATGCAACTTGGAGGAAACATGTCTTCACGCTTTGGCGCCCTGTTGTTGGCCTGTTGTCTGGCTGGATTGCTGGTGTTGCTTCCATGGCGGGTCGATGGGGCGCCATCCACAATGGCTGCTGACCAGCCCACAGCACAGGAGCCGATCACCGTGGAAATGTTGCGCCTGGCGGTACCTGCTGCCCTTCGGGATGTTTGGTTCAATGCTGAGACTGAAGTGTGGAAACCATGGCTGGAGCAGCAGCCAGCCTATTTGGGACGTGACCTCCACTGGGATCCTCAACAGGAGCAAGCCCAGGTGCTCATTCGCTGGCGCTCCCGGCAAGAATGGAAAGCCATTACCGATGAAGAGGTGGCCACTGTTCAAGCCCGCTTTGTGGCAACCATTAACCAAGCCACCGGTGAGGATAGTGCTGATCCCATTCCTCTGGTGGCCACCGGCCAGTGGCTGCTTCTTGCCAGAGATGTGCCGAAAGATGCCTAAGAGCTTGAAGAAAAGGCGTGAGGTGGTGGGAGAATTTAGGAAGAAAAGGATTGGTGCGAGGCCATTAGGAGGAGAGGATTTCCTTATTTTTATTGTGTATGTGTCGATTGGAGAGAGGATTCTTGTGAAGCATCTCCTGGGGAGGATAGGACCACTGGCCAATGCGGCATGAAAGCGCTCGACAACCCGTCGGATGAGTTGTAGGCTTTCTCTGACAGTCCTCCCATTCCACCAGAACAGTTGTTGCTGGCGTTGTTGCTGATGGTGATCTACGGCTTGCTGTCCGAAGGGCTCTTCAATTGGAACAAGTAGCTTCAGCAGGAACCGGGAGGGACTACTGAACGAGAAGGTTTTGGCCCTATTACTGGAGATGCTGCTGAGCAACGACCATGTCTCCATGGATGGCGGGCTACTGCAAGTGGGGCATCTCATGCCCCCCGCAACCCTGTGGATCGCCAGCAACACTTGGACCCGTGCTTCCACTCCCCCTTTCCGGGACCTGCCAGCGGTGCCCTGGCGGCACGGCCAAGGCGGATTCAGGAGGAAGGACACAGAAGAAGGGCGCCGCCAGAAGCTTCCATGGGATGGGCTGCAGCAACATCACCCACCCTGGTAGCAGCCATCCTGATGCACGAGGCCGCCGCGGCAAGGCCCATCCCGCCTGACTCAGCTACCAAAGGTCTGTCCCCTTGCCAGCCCCCTATTGGTCCCCTGGCCTACCTTGACTGAGGGGGTCAGGAGACCAGGGGAAGTTGAGTGCTCAACTGCGTACCTTGACGCTCACTGCTTTGACGCTGTCCACTTTGGGAGCCGTGATGTGCAACACGCCATCCTTCAGTTCAGCTTGCAGTTGGTTGGGGTCAATGCGCTTGGCAAAGTAGAAGCTGCGCTGCCAACGACCATAACGGAATTCGCTGAGCACGCGATCCTCTCCCGGGTCCAGTTTGGACCGCTCCGCGACCACGGTCATGCCGTGTTCCGTGGCTTTGAGGTCAATGGCATCCTTGTTGATGCCGGGTAGCTCCACAGCCAGTTGATAGTGGTGGTCATTTTCCCGGACTTCAGCAACGGGTGTGCCTTCGGCCTGGTGAAGCTGCCGATCTAGGTGCTCAAACAGGGAGAAGGGGGATTGTGATAGAGCAGGCATGGATGGTCCCTCCAGAAGATCAGAACGTTGGATGAGTCATGGAGATGTTGTCTCCACAGTGCCAGTCTTGGTTCCGGAAGCGGATCCCCCTGGAGGCAGAACCGATCCTCCGGGTACGGCAGCCACCACAGCGTTCGGTTGCCCTCAGCCCCAGGGGAGGGGATCCCGGCCAAACGGTCGGCTCACGGGCTGATGTTGGCGCCCATGGCCTGGCCCATGGCCCGCCGGCCAATCCGCTGGCCCTGCTCATGGAGATGATGGAGGAATAGATGGTTGGCATCGGGGTTATGGGGATCTGGCGCCACCGGCAAGGGACCAGCCTCATCCACCCCCAGTTCCCCTTCAAGCGCAGGGGTGATCACCACCAGCTCCGGGTCCATGTCCTCCCCATAGCTCCAGGTACGGCGTGCCTGGGGGGGCAGCATGCCCGTCTGCACTTTGACACCCTGCTCCGTGGTGGTGCTGATCCGCCGCTGGGCCAACTGGTCCAGGAGTTGCTGCCGCGTTCGCCCCCGCAACTGAAACAGGACAAAAGGATCTTCACTGAAGCGGTCCCCCATCAAGTAATAGACAGCAATGATGTGTTTGCAGGGATTGGCTTTATCCGGGCAACTGCATTCACTGCGCACTTCCCGGAGCTCCCAGGGGAAGAGGCAGCGGCCACTGGCGGCAAAGGCCCGCTCAATGTCCTGGGGCATGACCCCAGCCAACAACTGGGCTGTCCAGCGGGCTTTCTGGGACAGGGCATCCAGGACATAGCCCCAGTCCTCATTGCTGAGGGTGTCCAACCAGAGCTTCACCTTATAGGGATCCTTGCCGGTGCCTTGCACCCGGGCATGGACACGGCGGCCCTCAAAGCGAATGGACAGCACATGACCTTCATGCATGTATGCCCAGGCCCGCTCCAACCTCCTCTTGTAGCGATAGGAGTTAATCAGGTCCATCCACTGGGCCACCCACCAGGGCTGTTCGCCCATGGCATCTTGGCCGGCTTTTTTGTTGAGGGTGTTCATTGCAGGCTCACCAGTTCTTTGATGTCATTGATCTCCAAGCCGGCCAACCAGCCTTCTCTGCCCCCAATAATGTCTTCCGCCAGCCGGGCTTTTTCGCGAATCATGCGGTCGATGTTTTCCTCCAGGCTACCACTGGTGATGAACTTATGCACCATGACCCGATTGGTCTGGCCAATGCGATAAGCACGGTCCGTGGCCTGGTTTTCCACGGCAGGGTTCCACCAGCGGTCAATGTGGATCACATGGCTGGCGCGGGTCAGGTTAAGGCCAACCCCGCCGGCTTTGAGGGACAGGAGGAAGAGTTGTGGACCGCGGGGGTCCTGTTGGAAGCGATCCACCATGCCCTGGCGCTCTGCCTTGGAACTTCCCCCATGGAGGAAAGGGATGTCTCCCTGGAAGCGCTGCTCCAGGTATTGCTTGAGGAGATGCCCCCAGCGGGCAAATTGGGTAAAGAGCAAAGCCCGATCCCCAACAGCCATGAGCTCATCAAGAATTTCCTCCAGCCGCTGCAGCTTGGCAGAGCGTCGACCAAAATCCTGACTCACCTCCTGCTCCTGGAGCGCCAACGCGGGGTGATTACAGATCTGCTTGAGCTTGGTGAGGAGACCCAACACCTGACCATGGCGTTCACCGAGGGGGGCGCGGGCGACAACCTCCAAAGTGTCATCCACGGTCTTGCTGTAGAGCCGCCTCTGCTCATCAGAGAGTCCACACCATTCATTGAGTTCAATTTTTTCAGGCAAGTCGCTGATGATGGATTGATCCGTCTTGAGGCGTCGGAGAATGAAGGGACCAACACGGCGGCGCAAATCCCGCAGGGAGGCCATATCCCCATAGCGTTCAATGGGCAGGCGGTAGCGTTGGCGGAAGAACCCTTCCTCCCCCAAAACCCGCGGATTGAGGAAATTCATCAAGGGCCAGATCTCCCCCACCCGATTTTCCACCGGCGTCCCTGTGAGGGCAATGCAGAAGCAGGGCTTCTGGCCCAGACGGGACACCTCCCGTGCGGCAGCGGACTGCTTGGAGGTGGAGTTCTTGATGGCCTGGGCTTCATCAAGCACCACCCCCTGCCATCCATAGCTGCCGAGAATGGCCAGGTCCCGCTGCAGCAGACCATAGCTGGTGAGCACCAGGTCCACATGGCAGAGGGCCGAAGCCAGCGCCGCGGCGGTGCTGGGGCGACGGCTGCCGTAATGTTCAATCACCCGCAGTCCGGGGGTGAACTGCTGGGCCTCACGGCCCCAGTTGGTCATCACTGAGGTGGGGCAAACCAGCAATACAGGACGCTGGAGCTCCTTTTGCACCTTCAGATACTGAAGGAAGGCCAGCAACTGGATGGTTTTGCCCAGGCCCATGTCATCGGCGAGGCAGGCCCCCTGACCAAAGCGGTAGAGGAAGGCCAACCAGCCCAATCCCCGCTCCTGATAAGAACGCAACTGGCCGCAAAATCCTTCGGGCGCGGGCAGGGGGTCGGGTTGCTTGTGGTGGTGGTACTGCTCCAGAACCTGCTGTAACCGTGGTCCCGCTTCAAAGCGATGGACCGGCAGCCGCTGGAGCGTTTCCAGATCGTTACCGGCAAGTCGCAGGGCGTCTTCCAGACTGAACCGTGGTTCCTCCAGGCAGAACTTTTCAGCGGTCTTGATGTCTCCAGGGCGCAGTTCAACCCATTGCCCCCCGTGGCTCACCAGGGGGCTCTTCTGGGCACTCAGCCGCTCCAGTTGGTTGAGGGTGATGGGCTGGCCACCGATCATGAGGGTCCAGCGCCATTGCAGGGATTCTCCCAAGCTGAAGCCTTGGGACTCTGGCGACAGATCCGCCTGGATGGACAACCCAATACGTCCGGCAAGGCCACCGCTGAGGGTGTCAGGGAGCTTGACCCCAACCCCCAAATCCCGCAGCCGACGACTGGCGGTGCGCACCAGAACAAAGACTTCCGCCGGCGTCAAATCCATGATCGATGGGGTAGCGCCCTCAAGTCCCCGTTCAAGGGGTTCAAAGGCGGATAGGGCTCGACCCAGGCCCTCCAGCAACAACTGGCTGGGCTTTTCTACGGGAATTTCACCAATATGGATGGCATTATCGCCTGCGGCCCAAATGGCCTCGGCATCCAGCCAGAGGCTGGGATCAATGGCAGCTTGGAGGCCAAAGCGCAACTGCCAGTGGTTGTCATCCTGGTCCCCTTGCTGTGGTGTCGGGGCTTGCAGTTCCAGGCAAGCCCGTGCTGGCGCCAACTGGCCAGTGACCCCCTGGCGCCAGTGGCTGGTGGCCATCTGGAGGCGCTCCACCCCATCCGCATTGGCGCCCAGGCGGCCCTCCGTGGAAGCGAGGGCCTGCTGCCAACTGTCCAGCAGGTCATCAAGGCCCACCTCCAATGGCGTAAAGGCAACACGCATCTGGGTGTCCAGGAGGGCAGCAACGATGCCAGCCACCTGCAGGCGCTGCTGCTCGGGGCGACGGCAGGCCAGCGTGTTCAGCGGATCATGGCCGGAGAGCAGCGCCTGGGGCATGTGCAGCGCCATGGTCTCCAGGCGGTAACGGTCATCCTCACGATTCAGAAGCGGTTGCCAGCGGGCGTAGCAGTGGTCGCCTGTCGCCTCCGCCACAGGCAGCCAGCGGCCCCGGGCCATGAGGCTGAGGCACCAGCGCTGTAGATGGGCCAACCAACGCAGCTCATCCCCCAGATCCGGGTGCTCACCACTGAGGGGAAGTCCATTGAGCCAGCCGGGCAGATCCGCCAAGGCAAGCTTTAGCCCTTCAATGCGCCAAGGCCACCACTGACACTGCTCAGGGATCGCTTCTCCGGCGAGCAGGGGAAGGCCACTCCACACCTCCCACTCACTGCCACTGCCGTTCTCCCTGGAGCGACCCCGGCGTCGCCGGGAGCGGCGCAGATCCCGACTGGGCAAGCTCAGCAGACGGTCCACAGGCTGGAGGGGGGCCTGCGGCAAGCGTTGCCGGCTGGTCAGGCAATGGCGGAGATCCTGGCGCCCAAGGGTAAAGGGGTGCATCAACGGTTGATCCACAGGGGTCTGTCGGTCCACCAGACACCAGCCGTCAGCCCATAGCACCAGACCATCTCCATCCCATAGCGCGTGCAGAAGGCTCATGGACCCTTTTGGTCGAAAAGCATGGGACGTGGCACACTCTGACCTTGGCTGGGGTTGGTCAGGGGCGCTCCTTCCTTAACTTGCCAGAGCATGGCCCACCATGACCAGTTCTTTGAGATTGCATGATCACTCCCTTTCATTATGCTTCTCCACCATGAAGGCGTCTGCATCTCCAGCCACCATGATGTTGTCGGCACAGCAGCGGCCCAGGAGCGGTGCGGCCATCCGCCTCGCCTTCCTGGACTTCTATGGAGCCCGTGGTCATCGCCTGCTGCCCAGTGCCTCCCTGGTGCCGGAGGACCCCACCGTGCTGCTCACCATTGCGGGAATGCTCCCCTTCAAGCCGGTGTTTCTTGGGCAAAAACAACGGCCTGCCCCTCGGGCCACCAGTGCCCAGAAGTGCATTCGCACCAATGATATTGAGAATGTGGGGCGCACGGCGCGGCATCACACGTTCTTCGAGATGCTGGGCAATTTCTCCTTTGGGGACTACTTCAAGGAGCAGGCCATTTGCTGGGCCTGGGAACTGAGCACAGAGGTGTTTGGTCTGGACCCTCACCGGCTGGTGGTGAGTGTGTTCCGTGATGATGAGGAAGCCACCGCCATCTGGACAGGGGTGGTGGGGGTAGACCCCCGTCGGGTTGTGCCCATGGGTGCAGCCGACAACTTTTGGAGTGCTGGCCCTACAGGTCCCTGCGGTCCCTGTTCCGAACTGTACTATGACCTGCGCCCCGGGCGGGGGGGGGAGGACATTGACCTGGAGGACGACGAGCGCTTCATCGAGTTTTACAACCTGGTGTTCATGGAGTCCAACCGGAATGCCGATGGCGTTCTGACACCCCTGGCCAACAAGAACATTGACACTGGAATGGGACTGGAGCGCATGGCCCGGATCCTGCAAGGAAAGTCCAATAATTATGAAACCGACCTCATCTATCCCCTCATGGCTGCCGTTGCGCAGCGGGCAGCATTAGGGGACGACTTTGCCGTCAGCCCAGACCAGCAAACCTCCCTCAAAATTATTGCGGACCACAGTCGTGCAGTGACCCACCTTATTGCTGATGGGGTCATCAGTTCCAATCTGGGTCGGGGCTATGTGCTGAGACGTCTCATCCGCCGTGCGGTCCGTCATGGGCGCCTCATTGGCATCCACGAACCATTTTTGGAGCCCTTGGTGGATGTGGTCATTCAGATGATGGGAGACGCCTATCCCCAACTGGGGCAACGGGAAGATGTCATCAAGCGGGAGTTGAAGCTGGAGGAGTTGCGTTTTCTCGACACCTTGGAGCGGGGCGAAAAGCGCCTCAGCGAAATTTTGATTACGGGGCCACAGCAGATTAGTGGCGCCCAGGCTTTTGAGCTTTACGACACCCATGGTTTTCCCCTCGAGTTGACCGTGGAAATTGCCCAGGAGCACGGTCTGGGGGTGGATCAAGAGGGATTTACCGCTGCCATGGAAACCCAACGGCAGCAGGCCAAGGCTGCCGCTGTTAATGTGGATCTCACCTGTGGCGGTGTCGCAGAAAGCCTGGCCGCAAAGCTTGGAGCTACTCCCTTCAGCGGTTATCAACACCTCAATGACGAGAGCGAAGTGGTGGCCCTCATCGTGAATGGTGCGGCAGTGCAAAAGGCCCACGCTGGTGATGCAGTGCAGGTGGGCCTGTCCCGCACCTGCTTCTATGGGGAATCCGGAGGCCAGGTGGGGGATCAAGGTCTGTTGCTGGGCGCTACAACAACCGGTGAGCCCACCACAGTGATGGTGGAGGATGTGCAGAAGGTGAATGGTTTTGTTCTGCACAAGGGCCACCTGAAATCAGGTGTTCTGGCCGTGGGAGACGTGGTTGCCACCCAGGTGGACCGCTCGTGTCGGCGGCGGGCCCAAGCTCACCACACGGCCACCCATCTTCTCCACGAGGCACTCAAGCGGATTGTGGATCCGGGCATTTGCCAGGCAGGGTCCTTGGTGGACTTCGACCGGCTCCGCTTTGACTTCAACTGCTCCCGGCCGGTCATGGCCAGTGAGCTGGAGCAGATGGAGTGCTTAATCAACCAGTGGATCCTGGATGCCCAGCGCCTGGAGGTGAGCCAGATGCCCATGGCAGAGGCCAAGGCCCGTGGGGCTGTGGCCATGTTTGGGGAGAAGTATGGAGATGTGGTGCGGGTGGTGAATGTTCCCGGTGTGTCCATGGAACTGTGCGGCGGCACCCATGTGAATAACACCGCCGAAATCGGTCTGGTGCGCTTGGTGGCAGAGGGTGGTGTCGCATCAGGGGTCCGCCGGATTGAGGCGGTGGCAGGTCCAGCGGTGCTGTCCTACCTCAAAACCCGGGATCAGGTCTGTCGGGAACTGGGGGAGCAGTTCAAGGTGCAGCCCACGGAGATCATGTCCCGGGTGGAGGCCCTACAGGCAGAACTCAAACACACCACCAAAGCCCTGGCTGCCAGCAGGGAGGCCCTGGCCAAGGCCAAGGCCACCGCCCTGATTCCCCAGGCCCGATCCCATGGCAAATTCAAGCTGCTGGTCCAGCGGCTGGATGGGGTAGAGCCTGGGGCACTGCAAGCTGCAGGTCAAGCCCTGGTGGACCAGCTCGGCCCTGGGGCGGCAGTGGTGCTGGCTGGGGAATCCACCCCGGGCAAGGTGAGCCTGATGGCGGGGTTTGGTCCCCATGTGGTGGCCCATGGGCTGAAGGCCGGCGCCTTGATTGGTGGTCTGGCCAAAGGATGTGGCGGAGGGGGAGGCGGTCGCCCCCATCTGGCCCAGGCGGGTGGCCGTGAGCCGGAAAAAATTGACGTGGTGTTGGAGGCTGGCCGGGCTCAACTGGTGCAGACCCTCAGTGGGCACCCACCAGCAAAACCCCAACCCCGTCGCCGCAAGAGGGCCCCCAAAAAAACACCATCTGCTGGATGAGTTGCCGGGTGGTGGCGTATCTCCTTCCAAACCATGTATTGTCTAATTGACTACACTTTCAGGTCATGGCTACGCACGCACTCAAGCTTCTGGTGGGAGTTGCTTTGCTCACCACACTGGTGGCCTGCCAGGGGAAAACCTCCAAGACGAGCGCAGCACCGGAAGCAGCCCATGGGGACAAGATGATGTCCGGAGAGGAAGCCCATGACCAGATGGCCATGGGTGATCCCATGTTCAGTGGCACGTTTCAAAAGGGTGAACACGATGCTGCCGGCACTTTTGAAATCGACAAGCATGAAGGTGTGACCATGCTGCACCTGAGCGAGGATTTCGCCACCAACGCCAATGCACCGGATCTTTATTTGGCCATTGGCAATACCGCCAATCCCATCGCAGACAAAGCCCTCCCTTACCCCCTGGATGAGGGAGAATACGTGACCGTGGCCGAGTTGACGTCAGCCACGGGCGCCCAGGAGTATGAAATTCCTGGCGACATTGACCTATCCGAGGACAACTCCGTGATCATCTGGTGCAAGCAGTTCAACGCCACCATGAGCTATGCGCCCCTCCAGGCTGCTGCCCCGATGAACTGAGCCAGTCTTCCTGGCCCGGGCTGGGTGGGCCCACCCGGCCCTAGCGGGGGTGCTCAACCATGAGTTGTTGAACCTGCTCCGCGTGGTAGCTGCTGCGGGTCAGGGGTGTGCTGACCACCTGGAGAAACCCCAGAGCCTCCCCATGCTCACGGAAACGGGCAAAGGTTTCGGGCGGAACAAAGCGGCTGACGGGTAAGTGCCTGGGTCCGGGTGACAGGTATTGGCCAATGGTGACAATATCCACCTGCCGCTGGCGCAGATCCGCCAGCACCGCCAGCACTTCCTCCTCCTCCTCCCCCAATCCCACCATCAGGCCGGACTTGGTGTAGGTGCGTGGCCAATGGCGATGCACCTGCTCCAGCAGATGCAGAGAGCGCCCATAGTCTCCTTGTGGACGAACCCGCCCATAGAGTCGGGGTACGGTTTCCACATTGTGATTGAGCACTTCCGGGGCTGTGGCCATGGTCAAGGCCAGGGCCTTGTTGTCACCACAGAAGTCTGGCGTCAACAGCTCAATGGTGGCGCTGGGGCAACGCTGCCGCACTGCCATGACACAGGCGGCAAACTGGGCGGCTCCCCCGTCCGCCAAGTCATCCCGATTCACGGAGGTGATCACCACATGCTTGAGGCCCAGGCGCTGCACCGCCGCCGCCAAACGCTGGGGTTCACTGGGATCCAGCGGACGGGGATGGCGAGCAAAGTCAATATCGCAATAGGGGCAAGCCCGGGTGCAGCTGGGCCCCATAATCAGGAAGGTGGCTGTCCCTGCGGCAAAGCACTCACCGATATTGGGGCAACTGGCCTCCTGGCAGACCGTGTTGAGCTGCAAGTCCGCCAGCAGGTGGCTGACCGGACCAACCCGCTCCTGTAAAGGCGCCTTCACCCGAAGCCATGGGGGCTTGGCGGATGGGGAGGCGCTTGCTGTTGCAGAGAACGGAGGGGGGCTCACCATGATGGTCTGCTAAACTTCAACGAGATCGGGATGTGGCGCAGTTTGGTAGCGCACGTCGTTCGGGACGACGGGGCCGCAGGTTCGAATCCTGTCATCCCGACTCCATAGTCCTGTCCGCGGCATAGCCCCTGGGGGTCAGCAGCCAGGAGCCCTGGCATCGGGTTTGGCTGTTGCCCACCAGCACCAGAGTGAGCATATCCACCATGCTGGTCTCCAATGAAGCAAGGGTGGTGAGGGTGATGTGCTCTTCCGGTCTGGCCAGTTGGCGGCAGATGGCCACCGGTGTGCTGCCGGAACGCTTTGTCAACAGGATTTTCCGGGCTTCTTCCAGCTGCCGGACCCGCTCCCTGGAGCGAGGATTGTAGAGGGCCACCACAAAATCCCCCAGGGCAGCGGCATGGAGGCGCTGCTGAATGGTGGCCCAGGGGGTGAGTTGGTCGCTCAGGCTGATGACGCAAAAATCATGCATCAAAGGTCCACCAAGTCGGGCGGCGGCCATTTGCAGTGCGGAGATGCCAGGATGCACCGCAAAGCCGGGACGCTCCTGTTGGGGCAGGTCCAGCCAACGGGCCAGGGCCAGGCCAGCCAAGCCATAAATGCCGCTGTCCCCGGAGGAAACAAGGGCCACCCGCTGCCCCTGGCAAGCCAAGGCCAATGCGGTTGCGCAACGCTCCTGCTCCTTGCCCAGGATCCCATCAAGCCGCAGTTGATGGGGAGCCCGTAGGGGCTCCAGACGGTTCAGATAGGGACCGTAGCCCACCCAGGTGGTGGCTGAGGCCAATGCGGATCGGGCGGCAGGGGTCAGTTGATCCAGTGCGCCCGGACCACTGCCCACCAGATCCAGCGCACCCCGACCGGGGGCCCAGGCACTGGTTGCCAAAGCCACGGCACAGGTGGCGGCGCCGGATAGCCCCTCCCCATGGACAACGGTCTTGGTCACCAGAAGCCGGGCGCCTGTTCCGGCAGCAGCCAGAGCAGCGGCCTCCGCCACGCTGGGGGTTCCCACCTGCCGGGCCACAATCGGGGATCCGTTGGGCACGGCAATGGCCGCCAGCCGCGCCGCGGGGAAGACCCTTAGGGGCCACTGGCGCTGTTGGCACAGCCCCAGCAGTCCGGGCTCATCACCCTTACGGTCCAGACTGGCCACCCCGGCCACAGCGGCAGGGGCGAGATCTGCTGCCGTCAGGCTCTTCTCCACAACAGCCTCCAGAACTGCTTGATGGGTGTGGCGCTCACAACCCAGACCCAGCCAGAGTACCGGTGGATGCCAGTGGGCCAGGGCCCCGGTGGCGGAGCGATGGCCCACGTACAGCCAAGGCCCCTGGGGGGGCAAAGGGTCTGCTGGCTGCAACTGTGCTGCCGCCGCCGTGGTGCGCCAGGATGTGGGACCACTCTCCTGCACCAAAGCCATGTGTTCCTGCTGGGCAAAGGCTTTCACCAGCCCATCCCAGTTCCCCCAGCCCCGTTGCCAGCCCAGGCTGGAACCGAAACAATCCAGAGCCAGCTTCCCTGAACCACTGCTATAGCCGCTGCGCCACACCTGGCCACCGCGGAACGCGGCCATGGCCGTCGCCAACTGATCACCATGCCGTCCATGCCCCCCCAGGAGGGGGACCAGATGACAACCGCTGCCATCCAGCAGCACCACGGCCGGATCCCGATGTTTGTCCTGGAGCAGGGGGGCAAGGCTGCGGATTAAGGCACCAGCGGCCATGGCCGCCACCAGGAGCTCCAGTTGGGGCCAGCGGGTTGTCAGGAAATGGGCCAACCCTTGGGAAAAACCGGTGACCCCACTCCCGCTCGTGACAGTGGCAAGGGCAGTGGGGGCAGCCACCTCGTCCAGGAAGCCGCCGGCCTGCAGGTCCAGAAGGGGCCCCAGACCATGGTGATGAACAGTCACCCCAAGACGCACCTGGTTCAGCCTGGAAGACGGCATGGGGAACGGAGCAGGTCAACAGGCCGGAGGGCAGAGCCCTGTGGCCATCAACACTAATAAGTATAGTTTTAATGCAAAGTTGGAAGAAGTCTTTCCAGGCCTTGTTCCCCCTCCCCCTGGCCTTGCCAGCCGTTGGCATCCTGAGGATGTGCGCCAGCGGTGGCGTTTCCGCAGTCTTTGAGCGGCATGCAGGGATTGAATCTTTGTAACTGTCATGGGGATTGGACTGGCCGTAAAAGCCTATAGTCGCCCCATCGGTCCCCTTTTAGGGCGTAACTTACCAGTGGTGAAGCAGGCTCTTCAGTTGTCTTGACTGAGCTGTCCCGCCTGTTTCCTCACCGTGGTGGTGGCCGTCACCATTCCCCCATTCAGGAATGGTTTGGTCGACATCTGTCGGCCCCTCCCGCGAACCCCATCTCAGGGAACGTCTCAATGACCATCAGCCCACCGGAGCGTGGCACAAAAAGCAAGGTCAGTGTTGACAGGGACACCGTGCCCATCGATTTCGATGTTCTCGGCCAACCTGGTCATTTTGACCGTGCATTGAAAAAAGGCCCCCGGACCACAACCTGGGTCTGGAACCTCCATTCTCGTGCCCACGACTTCGACAGTCACACGAGCGACCTGGAAGACATCTCCCGGAAGATCTTCAGCGCTCACTTTGGCCATTTGGCCGTTGTTTTCATCTGGCTAAGCGGCGCCTTCTATCACGGTGCCCGCTTCTCCAACTACTCCGGCTGGCTTGCCGATCCCACCAACGTCAAGCCCTCAGCCCAGGTGGTCTGGCCCATCTTCGGCCAGGAAATCCTTAATGGCGATGTTGGAGCCGGTTTCCACGGCATCCAAATCACGTCCGGCCTGTTCCAAATGTGGCGGGCGGAAGGCTTCACCCAGGACTATGAACTCCTGGTGACCGCCATTGGTGGTTTGGTGGCGGCTGGCTTGATGCTCACCGCTGGCGCATTCCATTACCACAAGGCAGCTCCCAAGCTGGAGTGGTTCCAAAATGTAGAGTCCATGCTCAATCACCACCTGGCCGGTCTCATTGGCCTGGGGTCTTTGGGCTGGGCCGGGCATGTGATCCATGTCTCTCTACCCGTCAACAAACTCCTGGACGCCATTGACGCGGGTGAGCCCCTCACCATTGGTGGCCAAACCATTGCCACAGTGGCTGACATGCCTCCGGCCCAAGCCTTTATTGACCAAGGCGTGATGGGGCAAATGTTCCCTGGGTTCAATGGGGGATTGGCGCCGTTCTTTAGTGGCAACTGGGCTGCCTACAGCGACTTCCTCACCTTCAAAGGGGGTGTGAACCCGGTCACTGGCGGCCTGTGGATGACAGATATTGCCCACCACCACTTGGCCCTTGCGGTGATGTTTATCATCGCTGGTCACATGTACCGGACCAATTTCGGCATTGGTCACTCCATTAAGGAGATCCTGGAAGGCCAGAAGGGTGATCCCCTGCTGTTCCCAGCCTCCCGCGGTCACGATGGCCTGTATGAGTTCATGACCAAGTCCTGGCACGCTCAACTGGCGGTCAACTTGGCTCTGACGGGCTCCATCAGCATCATTGTGGCGCATCACATGTATGCGATGCCACCCTATCCATACATCGCCACGGATTATGCAACCCAGTTGTCCCTGTTCACTCATCACATGTGGATTGGCGGCTTCCTGGTGGTAGGTGCTGGGGCCCATGCCGCCATTGCCATGGTGCGGGACTATGACCCGGCGCAAAATCTGGACAATGTTCTGGATCGTGTGCTGAAGGCGCGGGACGCCCTGATCAGTCACCTGAACTGGGTGTGCATCTGGCTGGGCTTCCACAGCTTTGGACTCTATGTCCACAACGACACCATGCGTGCTTGGGGCCGTCCCCAGGACATGTTTAGCGATACGGGTATCCAACTGCAGCCCATCTTTGCCCAGTGGGTGCAGCAGGTTAATTCTTCCCTCAGCGTGGCGGCTACGGCGCCCAACGCCCTCTCCGGGGTCAGCGAGGTGTTCAATGGCTCCATGGTGGCCGTTGGCGGCAAGGTGGCTGTGGCCCCAATCCCCTTGGGTACGGCAGACTTCCTGGTCCACCACATCCATGCCTTCACCATCCATGTGACGGTATTGATCCTGCTGAAAGGCGTTCTTTTTGCACGCAACTCCCGCTTGATTCCCGACAAGGCCAACCTGGGCTTTGCCTTCCCCTGTGACGGCCCTGGCCGCGGAGGCACCTGCCAGGTGTCCGCTTGGGACCATGTGTTCCTGGGCCTGTTCTGGATGTACAACTCCATCTCCATCGTGATCTTCCACTTCAGTTGGAAGATGCAGAGCGATGTGTGGGGGTCCGTGCTTCCCGACGGCGCTGTCCAGCACATCACCAACGGGAACTTTGCCCAAAGCGCCATCACCATCAATGGTTGGTTGCGGGACTTCCTCTGGGCACAGGCGACCCAGGTGCTTAACAGCTATGGCTCCGCCAGTAGCGCCTATGGCTTGATGTTCTTGGCATCCCACTTCGTCTGGGCCTTTAGCTTGATGTTCCTGTTCAGTGGCCGCGGCTACTGGCAAGAGTTGATTGAGTCCATTGTCTGGGCCCACAACAAGCTCAAGGTGGCTCCATCCATCCAGCCCCGCGCCTTGAGTATCACCCAAGGCCGGGCCGTGGGTGTTGCCCACTATCTCCTGGGTGGTATCGGCACCACTTGGGCCTTCTTCCTCGCCCGCAGTCTTGCGGTCGGCTGACCTTACTCCTCGACCTTACCAATGGCAACGAAATTTCCTTCGTTTAGCCAGGGTCTGGCGCAGGACCCGACGACCCGTCGCATCTGGTACGGGATCGCCACGGCTCACGACTTCGAGAGCCACGACGGAATGACGGAAGAGCGTCTCTACGAGAAGCTCTTCGCCACCCATTTCGGTCACTTGGCCATCATTGGCCTTTGGGTTTCGGGCAACCTGTTCCATGTCGCCTGGCAAGGCAACTTCGAGCAGTGGGTCGCTGATCCACTGCATGTGCATCCCATCGCCCATGCGATCTGGGATCCTCAATTTGGCCAGGGGGCCATCGATGCTTTCACCCAAGCCGGTGCCTCTTCCCCCGTCGACATCGCCTATTCCGGTGTCTACCACTGGTGGTACACCATCGGCATGCGCACCAACCTGGAGCTCTACCAGGGATCGCTATTGATGCTGATCCTCTCTGCGTGGGCCCTGTTTGCAGGTTGGCTTCATCTGCAGCCCAAGTTCCGCCCTTCACTGGCTTGGTTCAAGAATGCTGAAGCCCGGCTGAATCACCACTTGGCTGTTCTTTTTGGCTTTAGCTCCATCGCCTGGACCGGTCACCTGGTGCATGTGGCCATTCCTGAGGCCAGAGGGCAACACGTTGGTTGGGATAACTTCCTCTCCACCTTGCCCCACCCCGCTGGTTTGGGACCGTTCTTCACCGGCAACTGGGGTGTTTACGCCCAAGATCCTGACACCCTGGGCCAGATGTTCGGAACATCTGAAGGGGCTGGCACCGCTATCCTCACATTCCTTGGCGGATTCCATCCCCAGACGGAATCCCTCTGGCTGACGGACATTGCCCATCACCATTTGGCCATTGGGGTGATCTTCGTGATTGCCGGCCACATGTACCGCACCAATTTTGGCATCGGCCATTCCATCAAGGAGATCCTGGAGGCCCACAATCCTCCTTCAGGGACACCAGGGGACCTGGGGGCAGGTCATAAGGGGATCTTTGAGACCCTCAACAACTCTCTGCACATGGAGTTGGGTCTTGCCCTGGCCGGCTTGGGGGTCATCACCAGCCTGGTGGCGCAGCACATGTATGCCATGCCGTCCTATGCCTTTATTGCCAAGGACTACACGACACAGGCTGCCCTTTATACGCACCATCAATACATTGCCATCTTCTTGATGTGCGGTGCCTTTGCCCATGGTGCAATCTTCTTCGTGCGGGACTACGACCCAGCCGCCAATAGAAATAATGTTCTAGCCCGGATGCTGGAGCATAAAGAGGCTTTGATCAGTCACCTCAGTTGGGCTTCTCTGTTCCTGGGCTTCCATACCCTGGGTCTTTACGTCCACAATGATGTGGTGGTGGCCTTTGGCACACCAGAGAAGCAAATCCTGGTGGAGCCGGTCTTTGCCCAGTTCATTCAGGCCTCCCATGGCAAGGTGATCTATGGCTTTGATGTGCTCTTGGCCAATGCCAACAGCGCGGCCACCATGGCTAGCCAAAACATCCCTGGTCCCCACTATTGGCTGGATGCCATCAATGGCAACACCGATGTGTTCTTGCCCATTGGTCCTGGCGACTTCCTTGTGCATCATGCCATCGCCCTGGGCCTGCACACCACGACCCTGATCCTGGTGAAGGGGGCCCTGGATGCCCGTGGCTCCAAGCTGATGCCCGACAAAAAGGACTTCGGTTATTCCTTCCCCTGTGATGGTCCTGGCCGGGGCGGCACCTGTGACATCTCTGCTTGGGATGCCTTCTATCTGGCGCTCTTCTGGGCCTTGAATACGGTCGCCTGGACCACCTTCTACTGGCACTGGAAGCATCTGGCCATCTGGCAGGGCAACGTGGCCCAGTTCAACGAGTCCAGCACCTACCTCATGGGTTGGTTCAGGGATTACCTGTGGCTGAACAGCTCCCAGTTGATTAACGGCTACAACCCGTTTGGAGTCAACAATCTGGCCATTTGGGCCTGGATCTTCCTGCTGGCTCACCTGGCCTGGGCCGTTGGGTTCATGTTCCTCATCTCCTGGCGTGGTTACTGGCAGGAATTGATTGAGACCATCGTTTGGGCCCATCAGCGCACGCCACTGGCGAATCTGATTGGCTGGCGCGACAAACCCGTGGCTCTGTCCATTGTTCAAGCCCGTCTTGTGGGCCTGACCCACTTCACCGTTGGGTTCTTCCTCACCTACGCGGCCTTCCTCATCGCTTCCACATCTAGCAGGTTTGGCTAAGGGTTTTTCCAAGGCCTCTGTTCCCTGAGATGTTGGCCCTCGCTCTTGCGAGGGCTTTTTTGTGGTCGTGGAGCCCCTAGGGTCAGGACTCATAACCAGAAGAGGATGATGGCGGCCAGGAGGATGGCAGAACGGAAGACGTGGGCACAGCGGTCGTAGCAGGTTGCAAGACGCCGCCAGTCCTTCAGCCGGGAAAAGAGAGTCTCAATTTTGTGATGCCGGCGATCCAGCCTCTTGTGGTCATGGACTGGTTTCTTGCGGACGATCTTTACGGTGGCAGACCATATGGAGCTTGCTGGTCATGCCCCCCTTGTTGAGGCTGGACGCCGTGGGATGGGCTATGAGATCAGTGGCGTCAATCATCAGGACCTCTGGCTCCGGGGCATGCGGAAACGGTTGTAGAGGGTTTGTGCGGCCGGGGCATCCACCCAGCGCAGCCCCTTCTGAATGACAGAGATGATGCCGCTCAACACCTTGCGGTCATCCACTCGCTTCACGCCCCGTTCCTGCGGATGTGATCAACCTGCTCTCCGCTGAGGCCAAACAACTGGGCCATCACCCATCTCCTCCTGGTGCTCTCTTGGGGGTCCCTCTCTGCTGAGAGGATCATTCCTCATATGATGAGTCCTGACCCTAGGGCCAGTGGACAAAAGGATTGACCTTGAAGCGAGAAGGGCTGCCACCAGGTTCCAGTTGGCGGCATCACTGCTGTCGGTTTTGTCGTCACGGGTGGCGCTGCCCGGTACTCCTTGGTCTTGGCAAAGAAATTCTCCATCAGGTAGCGCCACTGGTAGGCTTCCTTGTGATATAATGCATGACGTTTGCGGCTGGCCCTTGGGGGGATGACCGGCTATTGCGCCACGGACATCCAACGCGGTGAGCAACCAGTCATTGCTGGTGGCCCACCCCCGGAAGGGGCGGAACTGGCTGTTCCACGTGTCTCAGCCAGGGGGTAGGTGTCCCGCCAAGGAGCACTGGTGCGCACCCTCCAGAAGACGGCTTCGAGAAACAGACGGTTGTCCCGTGCTGTAACGCCCTGATCCGTGGCCCTACCCGGTTACCCGGCAGCAGTGGAGCAATGCTGCCAGAGCGCATCACTGACGACAAAGCGGTGGTGGGTCATGCACAACCGCCTTGCTCCAGGTCCAACCACAACGCCACACCCGGGGCACCCCCTTTTGTCCACTGTCCCTAAAGAAAAAGGCTTGAGAGGGGTCCTTGATGGATCAGAGGAGAGTCTAAGAATGACGAATTGGTGGGATTAGGGTTGTGCAGGTGTCCCGTTGGCTTTTGCGGCATGGGGATTATCGACTCCAGCTATAGCGGCATTGCCGTTCCCGATGTCGCCGCCATGGTGGTGTAGAATCACAGCTCCGCTATGACCATCAAGGAGTCTAGCGGCACTTTGGTCACCGAGGCATCGGGGGCGAAGAACACCGATACCTGCACAGTGGTGCTCAACACTGAGTCAACAGCGAGTGTGAGCGTTGCCATTGCAAATCTGTCCGAGATCCTTTCCAGCGTGCCGTCAGCAGCGACAGTGACCCCCGGCGCATGACCTTCACCACCACCAACTGGGCCAACCCCGCCAACGATAACGGTGAGGCTGAGCGGTGTGGATGACGGCGTGGCCCAAGCAGCACTGAATCGGGTCATGCCCGATTGGGAAAGATCCCCCTCTCCCTTATGGAGGCCTGGGGACATGCCTTGTCCCAGATTGAGGAACCCTGCTGGAGCAGAACAGCATTGTCCAACAGAGGCTTCTCCCTATGGAGGGGCTCACACCACAGCGGTTACCCCCTTCCCTGATGGACCCTTGTCCAGAACCGGGGTTACAGCAGGCAGCGCCTCCTACCCGGTGGCACTGGATACCCCACAGCCCACAGGTGAGCAGCCTCACCTTCCCCAAGGGAACCGGGATCGTTCCCAGGGCGTCACCATCACCGCACCAGATGACACAGATTTCATTGGCGCCGCCATCCCCCTGAGCCATAGGAGCAGCGGCGCTGGTTATGGGGCCCCACCGCCACAGTGATGGTGATGCCCTCCTGCAACTTGGCGCCAGAGCAAGGGGAGCACCTGGCCTTCTGGGGACAGGGCGCCTTCTCCTCCTTCAGTGGAGACGAGAAAGGCTTCTCCCTTAATGGGGAGTGACCCCCTCCTACTGGGAGCAAGTTGGAGCACTGCCCGTTGGCAGGCTGGGGCAGCCCTCTGCCAGTTCTGGGGCAGTGGCTCCCATGGGAGAGCCAACGATGCTGAAGGTGAAATCAGCAGCACCATGACAGGACTCTTCCCCTATGGCCACTCTTGACATTGATAGGCTACTACTCCTGGATGGGAGCAATGAAGATATCATCCTTGCCATCATGGCCGATGTGCTCACCCTGAAGATCCCATCGGAAGCCATGGACGGGCTGGAGTCTGCTGAGGGCAGTGTCTCCCGCCACCGCTTGGGGTTGGAGGCCGTCAGACCTTTCCCCTTGTCCCATGGGGCTTCCCTCTTCCCCTCCTCATCCAACCGCGGCCCTTCCCTCTCCATGGGCCATGCCATGGGTGCCACCCAGCGGACGGCATGGATGCCTGCTGAATTCCATCACGATGGAGGGTCTGAATGCCACCCTCCAGCACTGGGCAACGGTTTGAAGCAGAGTTGGCCGATGGCTTCCCCGCCTGTGACAACTGCATCACGATCACCCCTGCCCTGGCGCTGGTCGTTTCCGTCACCAGCAGAAGCTACGGTCTGCTCTGGTCCTTGGCGCCCTTCGCTGAACAGACCCGGACGGAACCCATGGTGGCTCCCCCTGCAGGGTAAGCGGCAGGAGCAGAATGGGGCCACATCACCGGTGGAGCATTCCCTCAAGCTGCTCTTCTCCTCACACCTCTGAAGGGTTGGCGCAAAGTTGGCCAAGCCACTGGGAACAGGGAACTGATGAAGGACTTGACGGGGGTTCAACCGAAGCAAAGCAGCCCACTGAAGCCAACAGGACCGTTCTTGAGGGCTTTTCCACCATTCCCTTGGAAAAACCCCAGAGCTGCCACTAACCCCAGAGTCGGCGCCGGGGCGGGCCTTGCAGCAGCCCGTGGGTGTGCTGAAGCAGGGCAGGAATTTCCAGGTTCCGTGGGCAGCGGGGCAAGCAGTCGCCACAGCGGGTGCAGGCGTCCCCCTGAACCATGGGCAGCCAGTGACCCGCTTGGCCAATCAGGCCATACCGCTCCTCACAGAAGGCAGTCATCCCATGACCCAGACGCAAATTGCGCAACCGCAACAGGGTGGGGATGTCGATTCCCTCCGGGCAGGGGAGACAGCAACGGCATTGGCCGCAGAAGGTGTCCTGGAGCCGCTGCTGCCGCACTTGATCCAGTTGTCTGGCGGCGGCGGCCACGGTGGGGGCCATGCCGTCCCCCACCTGGGCAAGCCGCTGGGCCCACACCAGGTGGGAAGGATGGCTCGCCCCAATGGTCATGGTGCTGACGCCATGGCCCAATAACCAGCGGTAAGCCAGCTCCAGGGGGTCGAAGGGGGCACACTGGCGCCGCAGCAGGTCTGGCGGATCAAACAGCCTGCCCCCTTTATCCGCCGGTGAAATGGCCATCACCCCCATGCCGGCAGCCATGGCCTGGCGGGCCAAGGGCAGCAGGGCGGGACTCAGCAGGTGCAGATGCAAGCTGCAGAAGCTAAAGCGGCCGCTGGTGATGGCCTGCTCCACAATCTCCGGACTGCCGTGGCTGCTAAAACCCACTTGTCCCACCAGACCTTCCGCCTCGCAGGTGGCCAGGATCTCGGCGCCGGGGCCGTGGAGGGCCCAACGGAGATGCTCAGGCCGATTGATGCCGTGGACAGCCAGTTGATCCAACTGACCCAGTCCCACCTGCTGGAGGGTGGCATGCACTACCGCCAAGCCCTTCCCCACATCCATCCCTGGCAGAAGTTTGCTGGTGATCACGTAGCGGCACCGGGGCACGGCCAAGGCGGCCAGGGCCTGGCCCAGATAGACCTGGGAAGGGCCGTAGGAGGGGGCTGTTTCAAAGTGGTTGATGCCGATGGCCAAGGCCCGGGCAACCACCTGTTGCAGTTGCAGAGGGCTGGCCAGGGCCCGCATCAGTCCCAAGGTGAAGACACTCACCTTTGCCCCCGGGCCAAAGGACCGACGCTTCATGGGGGGGGCCGCAACAGTCACCGCCGGCGTGAATCAGTTCCCGGATTCGGATGAGTCCGATGAGTCCTCGGAATGGGGATCATCGCAACTGTCAGTGGTCTGCCCCGGGGGATGGTCGGAGAGGGGCGGCGGATCCAGATGCACTCCGGAACGACGGATCAGTTCCGCGGGGCTGATATCGGCGATGGCCTTGTGAAAGGCTTGGGTGTCCATGGCATCAGCCTCCTCATCCACCGGGATGGAGGCATCACTGACCACCTCCTCCACCATCCAGATGCTGGCCTTGCTGCGTACCGCCAGAGCAATGGCGTCACTGGGTCGACAATCCAGGCTCACCACTGTTTTGTCTTTCCGTTGCAGGCGCAGTTCCGCATGGAAGGTGCTGTCTTGAATACTGCTGATGATGATGCGGTCAAATTCCAACTCAGCTGCCTGAAGCAGGTTCAGCATCAGGTCGTGGGTCATGGGACGGGGAGGGTGGACACCCTTCAAACCAAAGATGATGCTGTGGGCCTGCACCTTGTCCACCCAGATGGGCACCTGACGGCGGCCATCGGGATCACGGAGCAGCACAATGGGTTGATAACTGGTGGCATCAAGGATAATGCCGGTAATTCCCATCTCCACCATGCCAGCATTCCCCAATCACGGTCTACGTTGATTATGGGGGTAGGACCGCCTTGTTTTCTGTGAAACGGCCATGTTCACCGGACTGATTCAGGCCATGGGTCAGGTCAGCAAAGGCTGGGGAGGCGTTGTCATCCAAAGCCCGAACTTTCTTGCAGCGGTCAATCCCCGGCAGGGGGATAGCGTCGCGGTGGATGGTGTCTGCCTCACCGTGGCCAGGCTTGAGCCCTGGGGATTCCAAGCGGATGTGAGCCCCGAAACCACGGCCCGCAGCACCATGGGTCACCCTGCAGTGGCCAGGACCATGGTGAATCTGGAGCCGGCCCTGAGGCTCCAGGACCGGCTGGGGGGGCATTTGGTGTCCGGTCATGTGGACGGACTGGGGGAAATTGTGGCCATTGAACGGCAACCCCGATCCTGGACCATGGAGATCCGCTGGCAGGATCCGGTTTTTGGGAGGTACATGGTGAGCAAGGGCAGTGTGGCGGTGGATGGCATCAGTCTCACGGTGGCCCGGTGCAGTGCCGGGGGAGGGCGCTTCTCAGTGGCGGTGATTCCCGTGACATGGGGGGAAACCACCTTGCAGTACCGGCAGGTGGGGGATCTGGTGAATCTGGAAGCTGATCTCCTGGCCAAATACAGCGAGCGACTGTTGGGTCTGGAGCCACCACAATCCACCTCCCACCAGGGGCAGACCATCAGCCAGGCCTGGCTGATGGAGCAAGGGTGGCGCTAAGACTTGCGCCGTGAAACCCCTTAAACCCGTAGGTCTTTCCCGTTGCAGGGCAGGAGGAAGATGGAGCCGGTGTCCACCTGAATCTCAATAAAAAACTCCTGGCCCGGCTCAATGCCGGCGCGATGGGTGTAGGTCTGGCCAATCAGCAAATTGCCGTTGCCGTGGACCCGGGTGGTGAACTCTGCTTGGCGACCCCGTTGTCTTGTGTTGTTTTCCTCCTTGACTGCCGCCTGAAAGCCCTTGGCCAGCACCAGGGCAGAATAGAATTTCTGCCTCAACAGACGGCCGGAAGGACCAACATAACCACAGAGCTTGGCGATCTGATCCAGGGGGCGATCCGCAAAGATTCTGACTTTGGCCAGCAGTTTCTCTCCCTCCAACATCTTCCCATTGTTCGACATTGGCTTTCCAGTCCAGACTTACAGGAGATATAGCAAGGCAAATAGTACCACCCAAACCCCATCAACAAAGTGCCAGTAAAGCTCCGCCGCTGCAAAACCAAAGTGATTCTCTGGTGTGAAGTATCCCTCGGCACCTGCTTGCCACCACACAATTAAAATCATTATGGCCCCCAGGGTGACGTGGAGCCCGTGAAAGCCGGTCAAGGCATAAAAGGTGCTGGCAAAGAGATTGTCGGTCAAGCCAAAGGGGAGATGGAAATATTCCCACATCTGACCCGCCATGAAGGCCACCCCCAGGGCAGCCGTGAGCAGCAGCCAACCCCGACAGGCGGCCATGGAGTTGGCCATGAGCGCCTTGCTCCCCCGGTGGAAGGTGAGGCTGCTGGCCAGCAGCAGGAGGGTATTCATGGCCGGTAACAACAACTCCAGCTCATACTCCGCATCCACGGGCAGGGGATTCACGGCCCGATAGGTGAGATAGGCGGCAAAGAAGCCGGCGAAGGTCATCCCATCCGCCACCAGGAAAATGGCCAGACCAAAAAGGCGTGCATCCGAATGGTGGGGGTGGGCTGAAGCTTGCGGTTGGTCCCCCTGCTGTGGATCGGAGAGGGCAGCAGTAGGCCGCTGGGTCAGGGTGGTCATGGTGAAGGATGGCGAGGGAAAACACGGAAAGCGGGCCCAGCCGCCGACCTTAACGGCCGGCGGACCAGAGCTCACGGCCCCGGACGGTGGTGACCGACATGGCATCCTCCGGGCTGCCATAGTCATAGGGCTCTGTTACAAGAGGGGCCTCGTGGAGCCAGTTTTCCACAGGAGGCGGTGAACTGGTGAGCCACTCCGCGGTGCACGCCCGCCAAGGATTATCCCCTGCCGGAGCCCCCCTCCACAGGCTCCAGAGCACATTGATCAAAAAGGGCAGGGTGCTGACGGCCAGAAGCAGGGCCCCCACGGAGGAAATCTGATTGATGAGCTGAAACTGGGGATCATATTCCGCCACCCGTCGTGGCATCCCATTGAGTCCCAGCCAGTGCTGGGGAAAAAAGCAGATGTTGAAGCCGAGAAATGAGAGCAAACAGTGGAAACGTCCCAGGTGTTCATTCAGGAGGCGACCACTGATCTTGGGGAACCAGTGGTAAATCGCTGCGAAGATAACAAAGACAGTTCCCCCAAAAACAATATAATGGAAATGGGCCACCACAAAATAAGTATCATGGACATGGACATCAAAGGGAACTTGAGCCAAAGCCACCCCCGTGATGCCGCCAAAAACAAAGTTGAAGATAAAACCACAACAGAACAACAATGCACTGTTCAAGGCCAGCTTGCCTTGCCAGAGGGTGGCCAGCCAGTTAAAGAATTTGATGCCGGTTGGCACAGCGATAATGGCCGTCGCAATTGTGAAAAACAGGCGCATCCATGGAGGGGTTCCACTGGTAAACATATGATGGGCCCAAACAATCAAACCCAAAAAGACAATGCCCAAAATAGAATAGATCATGGACCGATAGCCAAACAGGGGTTTACGGGCATGGATGGGCAGGATTTCGCTGACCAAGCCAAAGGCAGGCAGCACCATGATATAAACAGCAGGATGGGAATAGAACCAGAACAAATGCTGATAAACCACCGCGTTGCCCCCCAGAGCCGGATTAAAAAATCCGGTACCGGCAACAATATCCATGCTCAGCAGGATCAGGGCGCCGGCAAGCACCGGCGTGGCCAGCACCACCAGAACGCTGGTGCCCAACATGGCCCAGCAGAACATGGGCAACTGAAACAGCTCCAATCCAGGTTGACGCAACTTGAGGATCGTGGCAATGAAGTTGACCGCGCCAAAGATAGAACTGCCCCCCAACAGCAGCACACTGATGATCCAGATGATCTGTCCCACAGCGGGTGTGGTGATGCTCAGGGGCGGATAGGCCGTCCAGCCGGATTGGGCAGCCCCCCCAATGAAATAACTGCTCATCAGGAGGAAGCCTGCTGGAGGAAGCATCCAGAAGGCCACTGCATTGAGACGGGGGAAGGCCATATCCCTTGCCCCCACATAGAAGGGCACCAGATAATTTCCAAAAGCCCCATTGACCACCGGCACAATCCAGAGAAAGATCATGATGGTGCCATGCAAGGTGAGCACCTGATTGTAAGTTTCCCGGGCCATGAAATCCGAGAGGGGGGTCACCAGTTCAATGCGGATCATGCCCGCCAGGGCCCCACCAACCAGATAGAAGAAAAAGCCCGTCACCAAATACTGAATACCGATCACCTTATGGTCAAGGCTGAACCCGAAGTACTCGTGCCAAGGGGTGTGATGTTGAACATCCATGGGGTGTGGCAAGGCTGGGAGGGCGTTGGTTGTCATGGGTCTTGTCTACAATGTGGAGGCGTGGTCAAGCAGTTTGAGAGGCTCTGGGAGCTGCGGCGACAGTGGCTGGCGTGTTGTGGATCAGCCACTCCTCAAAATTCCGGGAATCCTCCACCACCACCTTGGAGCGCATTCCCCCATGGTAAGGCCCGCAGAGTTCAGCGCAGATAATGTCATAGTCCCCTTGCCGATTTGCGGTGAAACTGAGCACCGTGGGTTGCCCAGGAATCACGTCCTGTTTGAGACGAAACTCGGGAACCCAGAAGGCATGAATCACATCGTTGGATTTTAATCGCAGCTCCACGGGTTGCCCCAAGGGTAGGTGCAATTCTCCGGTGGTAAAGTTCTGCTGAGGATAATGAAAGATGAAGGCAAACTGCATGGCCGTCACCTCCACAGGGAACGCCATTCCCCCAGCGCCATCAATCCCCCCCCAGGTGACGGCTTCTGGATCTGCCGGATGTAGCAAAGATGCCTGCTCCACCTCCTGTGGCGCCATGGATGTGTGGTGATTGAAATCAGCCATCCCTCCCATGCGCGCATAGATGTCGTAGCTGTAGACGCCAATCATCAGGATGACAATGGCGGGAACCGCTGTCCAGAAGACTTCCAAAGGAAGGTTGCCCTCCACGGCAGGACCATCCAGGTGGTCCCCTGGACGGCGGCGGAAGTGAACCAAAGCCACCACCAGCATGGCGGTAATGCCCAGCAGAAGGCCAAGGCCAACGGAAAAGAGCACCTTGAACAGTGCATCCACAGCGCTGGCGTCGTCTGCTGCGATAACGGGCATCAGATTGACGTTCTGACCCACCCAAAGGCTGATCAACGCCAGAAGGATTCCGGCAGACAGGGTAAGAATGGATACAGGAATCGGCACGGCATGGGCCTGTCACTTGCCTTCAGCGTATGGATGGTGACCCATGAATTTCTAATGGGAATCTAAAAAAGCGCCATCGGGCATGGGTGATTTGACTCACCTGGCTAGCTTGTAATCATTCGTAGCCCGACTGTGTCAACATCTGCCGGCCTGGCCGCGCCGCCTCTCCCCAGGTCGCAACTGCTGGTGCTGAGCACCCATCTGGTGGTGGCCCTGGTGGCCCTGGTGACCCTTGGCGGCGCCACACGGGTGATGGAAGCCGGTCTGGCCTGTCCGGACTGGCCCCTCTGTTATGGCAGCGTTCTGCCCACAGCAGAGATGACCATCCGGGTCTTCCTGGAATGGTTCCACCGTCTGGATGCTGCCCTTGTGGCCCTGGGGCTGGTTCTCATGGCAGCGCTCAGTTGGGGGCAACGTCAGCGCCTGCCCTCAGCCGTGCCCGCCCTGGCCACCCTGTCCGTCCTGCTGGTGGTGGCGCAAGTCCTCCTTGGCGCCTTGACGGTGACCCGGTTGCTGCGCTTTGACATTGTCACGGCCCATTTGGCCACGGGTCTGTTGCTGGTGGCTTTGATGAGCCTGCTACGACAACAACTGCTCCCGGCACTGCAGTGCCTGCCGCCGGAGGTGGATGGAATCTTGACGGGTCCTTGGCGTTGGTGGCCCGTGTTGGCAGCCCTGTTGGTCTATCTCCAATGTGTTCTGGGTGGCTTGCTGGCCAGCCAGTGGGCCACAGGACGTTGCCTGCAAGGGCTACAGGGCTGCCATTGGCTCATGGCCCATGGCCTGCTGGCCGGCGCCACCTTGGCGGCCGTTGTGGCGTTGCCCATCAAAGCCGCGGCCACAGCCTGGCCACAGCCCCTGCGACACCTGGCTTTTGCCGCTGGACTCCTGGTGCTGTTGCAAGCAGGTCTGGGGACACTCACCCTGTGCCTGTCCCTGTCCCAGCCCTTGGTGACCATCGGCCACCAGTTGGGTGCCGCCCTTCTCCTCAGCGTGCTCACCAGCCTGGCTGGCCTTCTTCACCCTCTGTCCTCCCCATCCCCATGACCCAGGCCACCGTCACCCTCTCCGGGCGTGATGCTGTTGTGCCCAGTCGCCGGCACCTGCGCCTGCCCCCTTGGCTGGAGGTTGCCAAACCTCGGCTGATTCCCTTGCTATTGGCCACCACGTTGGGGGGCATGGCCCTATCGGAATCCTGGCCCCTGCCCACCCCCCAGTTGGCCTGCACCATGGGGGGCGGCGCCCTGGCTGCCGCGGCGGCGGGGATGCTCAACTGCCTCTGGGAGCAGGAGCTGGATGGGCGCATGGCGCGGACCGCAGGGCGGGCCTTGCCCTCCGGGCGCCTCTCCGGGCGGACCGCCTTCCTCCTGGCCGCCAGCCTGACCATGGCTGCCGCCATGCTGCTGGTGGCGGGCGTGAATTGCCTGGCCGCCGCCCTCTCCCTGCTGGGTCTGTGCAGCTATGTGCTGCTGTACACCGTTGTTCTGAAACCCCGCACTAGCCAGAACATTGTCATTGGCGGTGTGGCGGGCGCCATTCCGCCCCTGGTGGGGGCCGCCGCCGCGGCTGGCCACATCGGGCTTGGGGGCTGGTGGCTGTTTGGCCTGGTGATGGTCTGGACCCCAGCCCACTTCTGGGCCCTTGCCCTCCTTTTGAAGGATGACTATGCCGCGGTGGGTATTCCCATGCTGCCCGTGGTGAAAGGGGCTCTGGTCACCAGCCAGGCAATCGGCCACTATGCCAGGCTGACGGCTGTGGCCAGCCTGGCGGGGATGGCCCTGTTGCCCAGTGGCGGGGCCTTGTACGGCCTGCTGGTGCTGCCCCTCAATGGACGTCTACTCCAACTCAGCACCGCACTTCAGCGACAACCAGAGGAGCGGCAGCGGGCCGCCGATCTGTTTCGGTTTTCCATCCTCTATCTCTTTGGCATCTGCGGACTGATCCTGTGGTCCCGCACCGGGACCGCCACCCTGTTGGCCCAGCAGGTGCTGCACCTGGCCACCCATTGGTCCACAGGACCCCTCGCCGGCCTGTGACTGTTTCTAAACTCATCCACAGTTGAGCGATTGGCAGGCCCGTGATCAGGCTGGAGGGAGTACGGAAGTCCTATGGCGCCATTCAGGCTTTGGCGGGTCTTGATCTGGGGGTTCCCTCCGGCTCCATCTATGGACTGCTGGGACCCAACGGCGCTGGCAAAACCACCGCCCTGCGCATCCTCTGCACCCTGCTGGCCCCTGATGCGGGCCGGGTGTGGCTGGATGACATTGACGTGCTGGCCCAGCCCCGCCTGGCGCGCCGTCGCCTGGGCCATGTGGCGCAGGATGCTGCCCTCGACAAAATCCTGAGCGGGCGGGAGATGCTGCACCTGCACGGCGCCCTCTATCACCTGAGTCGGGACGTCACCCGGTGCCGTGTCGTGGAGTTGGCCGCCCAACTGGAGATGGACCCTTGGCTAGACCGCCCCTGTGGCACCTACTCCGGTGGGATGCGCCGCCGTCTGGATCTGGCCACCGGATTGCTGCACCGCCCCCCCCTGCTGGTGCTGGATGAACCCACGGCCGGCCTGGATGTGGAGAGTCGTTATGCCCTGTGGGAGGTGCTGCGCCAACTCAAGGGGGAGGGCACAACCATCCTCTTGAGCAGCCACGATCTGGAAGAGGTGAATGCACTAGCCGATGAGTTGGCCATCCTGGATCGGGGTACCTTGATCGCAGCAGGACAACCCAGCCAACTGAAAGCAGCCCTGGGGGGTGAGCGCATCACCTTGAAATTACGGGAGTTCACCAGTGATGGTGAAGCCAGCCAGGCCCTGGCGCTGCTCCGGCAGCAGGCTGGGGTGAGCCAGCCGGTGGTGAACCGGTCCCAGGGCAACGCCATCAGCTTTTTTGCCCGTGATGCCCGGCTGGTGGAGGCGCTGCGCCAACAGCTGCAAGACCATGACCTGCCCATCTTCTGCCTGAGCCAGAGCCAACCCAGCCTGGATGACGTCTACCTCCAGGCCACAGGCCGCACCCTGATGGATGCGGAACTGGCCATGGCCACCACACGGGACACCAAGGCCGAGCAAAAGGCCGCCATGCGCTGACACACGCCACCATGACCGGATTGACTGCCCACCCCCCGTCTGCTGCCCCATGCCAACCGGACTCCAGTGCCCCTGCCTGGAGGGAGGTGCTGCAAGAAACATTGGCCCTCAGTGGGCGTTTATTTCTACAACTGCAACGGCGGCCCACCACCCTGGTGGCAGGTGTGCTGCAACCCCTCATCTGGCTGGTGCTTTTTGGCGCCCTGTTTGAGGGGGCGCCGCCGGGGCTGCTGCCGGGCGAGCTGAGCTACGGCCACTTTCTCGGGGCCGGGATCATTGTGTTCACAGCATTCAGCGGCGCTCTGAATGCTGGCCTGCCGGTGATGTTCGACCGGGAATTCGGCTTCCTCAGCCGGCTGCTGGTGGCGCCATTGCGGTCCCGTTACTCCATCGTTCTGGCCTCCGTTCTATACATCACCAGCCTGAGTGGTGTACAGAGCCTGGCCATCATGGGTACCGCCGCCCTCATGGGCAATGGCTGGCCCAGTGCATCCGGCCTTGGGGTGGTGGCCATCATCCTGCTGCTGCTGGTGCTGGCGGTGACGGCCCTCAGCCTCGGCCTGGCCTTTGCTCTGCCGGGGCATATCGAACTGCTGGCGGTGATCTTTGTGGCCAATCTGCCCCTGCTGTTTGCCAGCACGGCTCTGGCGCCCCTCAGTTTCATGCCCCCATGGCTGGCCTGGCTGGCGGCCCTCAACCCCCTCACATTTGCCATTGAGCCCATCCGTGCGGTCTACAGTGGTTCCCCCAACTGGTCCACTGTGGTGCTGGATGCCCCTTACGGCTCCGTCACCATGGGGACCTGCCTGTTGGCGCTGGCTGGCCTGGCGGGCCTATTGTTTTTGTCTATCCGCCCCCTCTTGCGCCGGAAACTCAGTTGAGACAGGCCCCAACATCATGGGACACTTTCAGGGTTGCACAGGGCTTCCTTGACGCCGTGCCGTCCAGCCTCCCATCTTCCCATAGCTGCATATCCCCGGAATGAACCAGGAGCAGGTGACTGGGCAGGTTAAAAGGTGCCTGCGGCACTGTCTGGAGCAGAGAGATGGTCCAGGCATTCGGACCCTCACCACATGGCTGGTTCATCGCCATGGCCATCCCTTTCTTGAACAGCTTCTCAGCCAGCCTGAGTGGTCCAGCCATCGCCTGTGGTGGGGGGAGCAGATTGGCCATCCCACACCTCACCTTCGGCCCCAACCCTATGGCAACATGAGGGGGCCAACAGCCAAGCAGCATCAGGACGACAAGACAGATGGGAAGATATATGGCAGGATGCCAGGGGCTGCCAAGGAGCCATCAGACCAGTTGCAGCCGACCCCCAGCCCCCAGCAATATCCTGGTCCCCAAGCAGGGCCCCACCCTGATGGCTCCCCAGCAGACCAAACGGAACCCTTCAGCCAGCCCCAGGGTAATCCCAATGGCCCACCGGCTCAGGTGGGCAAACAGCGGCTGAAGATGGCCAAGGCCGCCCAGACCATTCCCACCCAAGGTGAGGATGGAACGATTCCCACCGTGCCCCAAGGGACCAGCAAGGAGCAGTCCCAAGAGGGATCCCCTCCGAGCCGGCGGCACCGTTCCCACCATCTGCGGGGTTGGCTGCCTCGCAGTGAGCTTCCCCATCAGTTCCCCCAGCAGGATGCGGCATGAGCACCGGCCGGGCCCACAAGAGTCGCCTGGATGGGGGGTTGATTGTTTCCGTTCAGGCGCCCCGGGACTCCCCATGCCATGCCACCGAAGTGATTACCGCCATGGCCGCCACCAGCATGGCCAATGGCGCTGCCGGTGTGCGGCTGGACTCCCCGGAACACGTGGCGGCCGTGCGGCGCCGTTGCCCGGAGGCACTCATCATTGGTCTTTGGAAGCGCCCCCACCTCAACAGCCCCGTCGTCATCACCCCCAGATACGAGGATCTGGCTGCCATCTGGCGGGCGGGGGCTGATGTGGTGGCCCTGGATGCCACGGACCGACCCCGCCCAGGGGGGGACAGTCTGGGGGCCATGGTCACCCGTGCCAAAGCGGAATTGGCCGCCACCTTGATGGCCGACATCGACACCCTCGCCAATGGAGCACGGGCAGTGGCCCTGGGCTGTGATTGGGTGGGCACCACCCTCTACGGCTACACCCAAGCCACCGCCAACCGACACCCCCCGGGGTTGGAGTTGTTGAGGCCCCTACGGCAGCAACTGGGCATCCCTGTGCTTTGTGAAGGGGGCATTGCCTCACCCCGACAAGCCCGGCAGGCCATGGCCCTGGGGGCCACAACCGTGGTGGTGGGCACCGCCATCACGGGCATTGATCAACAAGTGAGCCGCTACAGCCAAGCCTTGGCCCCCTGCAGTGGCGCTGCTGTCCAGGGGACTGGCTGATACGGGGGGGATGGATGATGGCGCCATCCACAAAACGGCGGATTGATCCGGCATCAAGAGGCGTACTACATGCAGTTCATGCACTGCATGGACATAAACCAGGAATTACAAGACCTGCCACGCCTCGGAGGCAACCTGAAGGTTCCCACTATGCACCCCGGCAGGTCCCTCTTTTGTTGGCCGTGCTGGTCATGGGGTGGTGACCCCTCGTAAGCGTCCATATCTTTCGCAAGGGCGCCACGTTTGAGGATGTGCTCACACTCTATGGATTCGACCAACAACTTCGGCGGCTGGTACTGGATGGGATTGAGTCTGTGGAGATGCCCTGCGTGCCCAATGGGCCCACCATATGGCCACGGCCCATGGCCCCCATGGATATCTGACCAAGAGCCTTTATCATGATACAACCCGTTATGGGGAAGCGAAGACCCTCCTGACCCAGAACTTCCGGTATTCCAATGACACCTTTGCCGAGCATTACCGCGAGACGTACACCAGCCCACCCCTGCCGCCAGCCTGGATGGCCGCTGAAGTGATGTCCTTTGGCCAACTGTTGGCATGGATGGTCAATTTGAAGCACCGGCAAGACAAGCAAACCATCGCCAAGCCTTTTGGACTGGATGAGTGTGTGTTCACCTCCTTCTGTTGACAGTTGAAGGATGTTCGTAACATCTGCACCCACCCTGGACGCCTCTGGAACATATGGCGTGAACGTGTCGTTCAGTTGATCACCGGCTGTCCTTTGGTGGATTCAGCCAGGATGGGTTTCCCAAGGGACTGGCGGACACAGCCCCCATGGGGGGCATTGCCCCCCTGCCGCGGCGCTACCCAAGGGACAAACTGATGTCAACCCACAACACTCGGGGTGGAAGGTGGATAGTCTTGGAACATGGACACTTCCTCCCAATCACTTGGAACCCTGTTGGTGGAGGCTGGGGCATTGATGATGCTCATCTATGTCCCTACCCGCATTTATCTGTCCTTTACGGAGGTGATGCGGCAGCGCTCCAAAAAAAGACGGGTGCTGAAGACGATTCGCCAAGTGAGGAAGGAATTGCAAGATCTCTTTAACCCGGCCTCTCTGGCCAAGGCGGACTGACCCTTCCATCAGATTCAGGGGGTGGATTGCCCCATATCCGTGGGCCTCACCTGCAGCATCTGGGCCCCGTAGTGCTCGTTAAAATCTGCCTGCTGGCGCCAGACCTTGAGCAGTAACTTGGCCAGACTGCGCAGCTCCTCAACATCTTGACAGCGGTCGATGACACGGGAGTACTGCTCAACGATGAAGCCTCGACTCAGGGAGAGGGGACTGGATGAGGCCATGGGCTGGAAAAGGTTGCTTTACGCATCTTAACGAACTGTTTCACTTGCTGCAAGCTGCTGGGCTCAAAATTCCACAAAGATGTCATCCCGGCCATCCCGGCGTTCCAGGATATGGCTCCTCGGATAGCGGGGCAAAAGGAGGGCATACACCAACAGAAGGCAAGCCAGTGGCAGATGGAGGCGGCCACAGCAGAGGGCCAGAACCAACAGCATGGCGCCCAGAAGTGCTTCAAAGGTGGCGATAACTTCGTCACCATTGCGCCTTGCCTTGCTCCACACAAACACCGCTAAGCCCAGAAACAGAAGCGTCACCATCACGACAAGGGGGCATCTCGCCTTCCCATGGCATGTCTGCCTTGAGTTTAGGCGTTGTCTCGGGAGTTGGGTCAGCGTTCAGCGCGGCCGATGGTTTCGCTGCGGGACAGCCAGGCATCCACCCCTTCCCCAAGGAAAGAGAGACCCAGCACCAGACCAAACATGGCCAGGCCAGGATAGAGGGCCGTCCACCAGATGCCAATGGGCACAGCCACAAGGGCCTGCTGCAGATCACTGCCCCATTCGGGTACGGTTTCCGGCAGACCCAGCCCCAGAAAGCCCAGTCCCCCCAGCACCAGCACCGCATCTGCCCCATTGAGGGTGATCAACACCGGCACCGAGGTGATCACATTGTGCAGCAAGTAGCGGCGCAAGATCCAGAGCGGTCCAGCTCCCAGGGACCGGGCAGCAGTGACATAAAGTTCCGCCTTGGCGCCAGCCGTCTGGTTGCGCACCATGCGGAAGTACTGGGGAATGTACACAACACAGAGTGCCAGGGCGGCGTTAATGAGACTGCGCCCCAACAAAAATGCCATTACCACCGCCAACAACAACAGGGGGAGGGTGTAGAGGGTGTCCATCACCAACACCAGCAGCCGGTCAATGGCCCCCCCCATGTAGCCGCTCACCATGCCCAGGGGCACACCCACCAACAAGGCCATGGCCACCGCCAACAGGACCACCTGGAGGGCCACGCCAGCTCCGGCCATGGTGCGGACGCACACATCCCGCCCCAGGCGGTCTGTGCCACACCAGTGGGCTAGGCTGGGGGCCGCAAAAGGGGGATTATCCAGGCCAGTGTTGGGATCGGGAAGCCAGCCACTGGCGGTGAGTAGGGGCATGGCCAGCGCCAGTAGACCATAGATGACCACGATCAAAACTCCCACACGGGTCAGGCGGGCAGAGAGGTTGGGCAGGGGCCGGCGGAAATAACGCCAGACAACACTGTTGGGGACGCCAGCAGGAATCCGTGCCATGGGTCAGCAGTCGGTGCAAATGAGGGAACCATGGGGGAACCTGTAGCGCCATCCATCCATGGTTGACCGTTTGCAAGCATTCAAGTTCACCTTAGGCCTGCTCCGCCAGGTCCGTCAGATGCGCCAGGCCCAAGCGGCCTGGTGGAACCAGCACGTCAACACGCCCCTGCCCATCCCAGGCTGTCGTCCCGATTTCCAGCCGGGCCTGCAGCGGCCACAACCGTGGCGCCAGCAGGTCCGGAAGCAACCCTTGGCCGCAGGCTTTACCTTGGTGGAGTTGCTGATTGTTGTGGTCATCATTGGCGTGTTGTCTGGTGTGGCCATGCCGGCCTTTCTGGGGCAACAGACCAAGGCAAGGATTAACGCGGCCAATCTCAAAGCCCGTGGACTGACGTCTTATTGTCTGACCTATTTCATTGACAATGGGAAAATGCCAGACACTGGTGATGCGGAATATGACCGTCTCTCCAAAGATCCTGACTATGCAGTCATCAAGTGGACAGCCACGCGGGCAGACAATGAATGCAAAGTCAACATCAGCGGTAACAGCCTCAAACTAAAACAAAAGGGAATATTTTCGATTAAGGCCAGTGGAGACGCCACAAGGATTCAAGCGACCCCAGCCAAGGCATGATTTGTGTGGTCAGAGGTCAGAAGAGTGTGGAGAAGCGTAGCTTGAGGGAGTGGTCTACGGGTGAGGGTGAGTTCTGCTCTTGCCGCTCCCCCTCCAGGGAGACTTCCCATGGTGTGCCCTGTTGGTGTTGGTGTTGGGTATAGGGTGCCACTGACCAGAGGAGGCTGTAGTTTCTGGTGGTGGGGGAGAGGGCCAGAGCGACAGCGGGTGTGAGGGTGATGCGGTCTTTGTAGGCGGGGAAGCCGTAGGCCAACTCTGCGCCAAACTGCTGGCCATTGCTGGGGGAAGCATCTAGCACCTGGATGGTGGTGGGATTGAGGAGTGCATCCATGCCACCGGATGCGGTGGCGCCCATGGTGTGGCTCAGGGAGAGGGAGGGACCCCGATCAGATGGGTC
>JAJDUS010000065.1 GCA_022826535.1 Prochlorococcaceae cyanobacterium jk18x1bzbins.87 | reverse complement strand
TACAGGCATCATCACCCCTCACTAAGGGAAACACTGGGAAACCCCTTTCCGGCTCAGTCCTGGCTTTTGAAAAGCCTTGCTGTAAGAGAGGGGTGAGAGTCTTCTGTGAAAGCGCTTTCAAGTTTTCCAGTGGCTCCCAAGATCATAACGTTGAGAGAGGACGGACCGTGGGAAGGGATAGAGTTATACTAAAACAGTGAGATATATGTTATAAATGGACAGCAGCATCTTACGACGATTGTTCTGTTGCTGAACGGGATAAGCCTGGCATTAAAAGACCATGAAAGCAGTTGGGGGTGGGCAATGGATTCCTGCTTTCCCGGGAATGATAGTGAAGATGAAAGTCAGGAATCTACCCTATCCCGGTTGGCCATTGCCTGGGTTGCTTCGCCAGCCGATTGATCCTCGCGCACCTCATGGTGGACTTCCACAAGGGCCAAGGCGCTATTTTGCCACGAGTAGATGGACCGGGCCCGGTAGCGGGCATCATCCACCAGGCGGATGTGCTCCAGGATGTCCCATTCCATGTAGTGGGACTCAAACACCACTTCCTGCTCATCCACTTGGCGGATATGGGAACGGATGGGGGAGCCGCAAAAGTAGCCACGGCTACGGTAGAGTTGATGACCAATGAGATAGGCCTCGATTGCCCCAGTGGTGGGATAGGGGGAATCCTGACCAAATGGCATGTCTGTCTGGGCAGGCCACCAGCGGAAGCGGTAGCAGGAATCCCCCTTCAAAGGGTCTTCAAAGGACTCAATCCGCAGCATGGTGTCCATGGCCACGGTGCGACCATCACAGAAATCAAAACGCCGATGGCTGCGCCAGAGGCCGAGATTGCGATTGAACCAGCGGCGGACAACCTGGTCCACCCCATTGCCAAAGGGGCCTCTGCCCCTGGTGAGCGGTACACGGGTAATCAACTCATTGGGATGATACACAAGAACGACTCAACAGTGGGTGGGGCCAGCACAGCCGACCTCTTGGGCCCTGTCTAGCGGGAACCGGGCCCGTGGGCCAGGGGAAAAGCTTGCGCTGATCAGGAGCTTCTCCCCCCAATGCCCCAGCGTCACGGTATGGCAACACTCAGGGGCCACATCTTCCTTTTTTCTTCAAGAATCAATTATCGTTGATCCCATCTCTGCAGGATCGACTGGTGGGTGCTCCCACTGCAACCAATCAACAAGCCAGTGTCAGCGTATCCCTCCTGCTGGTGGCCAGTCAGCGTCACTTGGCCACCCGGGAATTGCGTCAACTGACGGCTTTTCTGCGGGATGACCACCGCGAACTGGATATCCGCCTCCAACTCATTGATCCTGGACAAAACCCGGAACTCCTTGAGTTGCACAAGCTGGTGGCCACGCCAGCGCTGGTTAAGCTTTCCCCCAACCCCCGTCAGGTATTCACCGGCATCACCATGCTGAACCAGGTGCGGTCCTGGTTGCCCCGCTGGGGCCAGATGGAGCGGTTAAACAGCTTGGCCATGCCCATTCTTCCCTCCCCTGTGGAGGATGGCCGCGATAGCCCCAGAGCCCTGGAACTGGAGGATCAGCTTCTGGTGCTGCGGCAGGAGAATGAAGCCTTGATTGCCCGTTTGCAGTTTCAGGAGCGCCAGTTGCGCATGGTGGCCCATGACCTGCGCACCCCCATGACCACCACCAGCCTGGCCCTGCAAAGCTTCAAAAAGGGTCAGATCAGCAACGGAGAACTCCTGGATATCCTTGGGCGCCGCCTCCATGAAATGGAGCAGTTGTCCAGTGATCTGTTGGAGGTGGGTAGCACCCGCTGGGAAGCCCTGTTCAATCCCCAACGCCTTAGCCTCTCCCAGGTTTGCGCTGATGTGCTGCTGGAATTGGAGAAAATGTGGTCTGGCCGCAATCTGGCGGTGCAAACGGATATTCCCAGTGACCTCCCCGATGTGTTTGCCGACTCCCGCCGCATGCGTCAGGTGCTGCTCAACCTGCTGGAGAATGCCTTCAAATTCACCCCGGATGGGGGCCATGTGAAGCTGAGGCTGATGCACCGCACCAGCCAATGGGTGCAGGTGAGCATCTGTGACAATGGCCCCGGAATCCCGGTGGAGGAGCAGGAACGCATTTTCCAGGATCAGGTGCGCCTGTCGCAAACCTCGTGGAAAACTGCGGGGTTCGGCGTGGGTCTTTCCGTTTGTCGCCGGGTTGTGGAAGTCCACACCGGTAAGATCTGGGTGGTGTCGGAGCCCGGTGAGGGATCCTGTTTCTATTTTACGGTTCCGGTTTGGCGCAACCAAAAGCCGCCCGGCCACTAGCTTGTCCGTAACTTGCCCCGGAAGCCGTGGGAAAAGAAGGTTGACCCTTTGCCCCCTCAGCCCTATGATTGAGCCTTGCCAAAAGCCCTAGCCCCCATCGTCTAGAGGCCTAGGACACCTCCCTTTCACGGAGGCGGCAGGGGTTCGAATCCCCTTGGGGGTACTTTGCTCTTGTAGTGGAAAGATGCCATGGGAGATCCTTCGGATGACGGCGGCCGCTGCCATGGCGGAGCCAATGGAGTCCAGCCTCAGCCGGTCGTTTCGTCATACCACCTCCCTAACCTTTGGAGCATCCAGGTCCACCAGTTCCCATGAACGTTCTGCTCGCGGCTGGTCCCGAGTCCACCACCCTGTTCACCATCACTGTTCAGGAATCTGGTCGGTCCCCTGCACGGCTTGCTGGTCGGCGTCACATCACCGTTCCCCTGAGCCGGCTGCAGTCCACCTATCGGCGGCTTCACCTGGCTGGGGACACCATCCTCTCCATCACCCGATGGGACCCCGTGGGTGATCCGCCCCCCTCTCAACCCATGGCTTCCCCAGCCGGGGAAACGGCACGGCCGCCGCTGATGGAACACCCCCCATACATCTATCAGGCACAGACGGCAGCAGCCTCCATAGTGGCCTCCGTTGGGAACATCGTTCCGGAGGGGTCTTCCGTTTCCGAGGCTCCAGGCATCAGCCAGCCATCCGCCCCCACCATGGTTCCCCCAGCCGGGGAAACGGCACAGCCGCCGCTGACGGAACAGCCCCCAAAACAATTCCATCAAGAGGAAGACAAGGCCTCCGTCAGGGACGATATGATCGTGCTGCTGTTGTCCCTGTTTGGGGGCGTGATTCTGCTCACCCTCCAGATGGTGCAATCCTTGGCTCGACTGGCTCAACAGCAGGCCACCCGTTTCCAAGGGCAGCGGCGCCCCCATCCACCTGTTGGAGGTGTTCAAGAGAGGGGAGACTGGCCCACTGTTGAGGCTGTCACCAGGACATCTTGACCCCCGGCTGGGGACTAAGCCCCGTCCTTCAGGACGGCTTTTTCTTGCGCTGCCCGCCAGGGCGGTGGGGAATTCAATCTTCCGTAGCCAGGAACACAGCCCTATTGATCACGGTGTCGCAACACTTGGGGTGCGGAAGCGATTTCTAGGGTTCCGGCCCCAATCCCCTGGGTGCGCCTGGTCCAAGGGAAATCCACTGGGGTGACCCAGATGCACGGAGGGATAAAAACCCGGGAGGCCGCCTGCACCGTATCCCCCCCATCGGCATGGCTTCAGCCTCTGATCACAAGGGTCCTTTTCAAGGATTCCATTCCCAGGAAGGCCTGGCGGCCTTGGCCAAAGAGCAACAGCTTCCCCAGGCGGGCTGGCAACAGGAGGTGCAACGGGGGGCTGCCTTCGGCCTGGAGGGGGCCGACAGCATCAGGGATCGCAGCATTTCCACCTTCTCCCGGGGAGAGCTGCCCCACTTTGCAGGGATCAACACCTTTTTGAAGGCCCCCTACCTGGAAGACGTGCATCAGGTGGGACGCCATGACGTTGCCGTGATGGGGGTCCCCCATGACAGCGGCACCACCTATCGCCCTGGAACGCGCTTCGGCCCCCAGGGCATCCGCCAGATGTCTGCCCTCTACACGCCCTACAACTACGAGATGGGGGTGGACCTGCGGGAGCAGATCACCCTCTGCGATGTGGGGGATATTTTCACCATCCCCGGCAGCAATGAAAAATCCTTTGATCAGATCTCCAAGGGGGTGGCCCATGTGTTTGCCTCCGGGGCTTTCCCCATCATTCTCGGGGGAGACCATTCCATTGGTTTCCCCACATTGCGGGGGATCTGCCGCCATCTGGGTCACCACAAGGTGGGGATCATCCACTTTGACCGCCATGTGGACACCCAGGAAACAGACCTGGATGAGCGGATGCACACCTGCCCATGGTTTCATGCCACCAACATGATCCATGCTCCAGCCCGCAATCTGGTGCAGTTGGGCATTGGCGGCTGGCAGGTGCCGCGACCGGGGGTGAAGGTCTGCCGCGAGCGCAACACCAATGTGCTCACGGTGACGGACATCACGGAGATGGGCCTGGAGGCCGCGGCCCAACTGGCGGTGGAACGGGCCAGTGACGGGACGGACTGTGTCTACATTTCCTTTGATATTGACTGCATTGATGCGGGCTTTGTGCCGGGGACCGGCTGGCCTGAGCCGGGTGGCCTGCTGCCAAGAGAAGCCCTGAAGCTGCTGGAACGCATTGTGCGCAATGTGACGGTCTGCGGACTGGAGGTGGTGGAGGTGTCGCCCCCCTACGACATCAGCGGCATCACCGCATTGATGGCCACCCGGGTGGTCTGCGACACCATGGCCCACCTGGTGGTCTCCGGTCAACTGCCACGGCAAGGCCCACCACCCTGGATCCGGAAGGCCGGCGCCATGGACGTGGGACAAGCCTGGAGGTGAGCCATGCATGAAGTGGACATGACCCGCTACCTCCTTCAGGCGCTGGAGGATTGGAGGGAACAACATCCCGTTCAGCCCCATGTGGGAACCGTTCACCTGCTGGTGGGTGAGTTCACCTGTGTAGAGCCCGGTCAACTGCGGCTCAGCTTTGCTGCAGCCGTGGAGGACACCTGGCTGGCTGGAGCCCGGCTCAGCATTGTGTCGGTTCCCCTTGTGGGGGAGTGCCTGGTCTGTGGCAACAGCTATCGGCCGGATCCGACCTGTGGCTACGCCTCCCCCTGTTGCGGTCATCCCCTGGAAACCATTCTCTCCGGCCGTGAGTTGAAGATCCACCGCATCGACTACAGCCGACCCCGAATCTGCGGTCCTCCAGCCCAGCCACCCCTTGCCCCTGGCCAACCCACTCCTCCCTTCCCGGATCCATCCCATGCACATGCCCACCAGTGACACCATGACCATCAACCTGCTGGCGGCCAATGGGCGGCAAGCCCGGCACAACCGCCAGCACTTTGATGCCTGGGGACTCTTCTGCATCAATGTGATGAGCAGCCCTGGGGCCGGCAAGACGGTCCTGCTGGAGCAAACCCTCCGGGCCCTCCATGACAACCATGGGATGGCCGTGCTGGAAGGGGACATGACCACCCAACTGGATGCCCAGCGGCTGGCGGGCTTGGGGGTTCCCGTGATCCCCATCACCACGGGGCGGGTTTGCCATCTGGACGCTGCCATGGTCTCCACAGGTCTGCAGTTGCTCCAGCAGCAATGTGATCCGGCATCCCTGGATCTGCTCTGGGTGGAAAACGTGGGCAATCTGGTCTGCCCAGCAGAATTTGCCATTGGGGAACACTGCAAGTTGGCCTTGCTCAGCGTCACGGAAGGCGATGACAAGCCGCTCAAGTATCCGGTGATGTTCCGTGAGGCGGACTGTGTTCTGATCACCAAAATTGATCTACTGCCCCATGTGCCCGCTGACCTGGGGCGCATGGGCCATCACATTCGGCAGATCAATCCCCACTGTGGCGTGTTCCCGGTGTCGGGACTCACCGGCGCCGGCCTGGGGGACTGGCTGGCCTGGCTTGGGCAACGACTTCCGGCCAAAGACCATCACCACCATCAGGGCGCACCACGCACACCCGTGGTCTAAAGCCATCGACATTGACGACTGCCTGACAGCACATCCCCTGCTTCCACTCCTCTGGCCAAAGACTTGCCATGACCGTCACCCACAGCCACAACCGCTCTCCTGACCACTGGTTTTCCAGACTGGCCACCTTTGCCACAGTCCTCCTCCTGTTGGCGGCCTGTTCACCAAGAACACCTTCCACAACAACCTCCGGAACACCCAGCCAGAGAACTGATCCCATCACCATTGGCTACAGCAGTTGGGCCGGTTGGTGGCCCTGGGCCATTGCAGCCGAGAAGGAACTGTTTGCCAGGAATGGGGTGGCTGTGCAGATGAAGTGGTTTGACGGCTATGTGGAGTCCATGGAAACCATGGCCGCCGGTCAGATTGACTGCAATTCCCAGACACTCAATGACACCATCTCCTTCCTCCCTGGCGCCAATGGCGGTGAGGTGGTGGTGCTGGTGAACGACAATTCCACCGGCAACGACCAGATTATTGTGGATGCTTCCATCACGTCGGTCCAGCATCTTAAGGGCAAAACCGTTGTCATTGAAGAAGGGGTTGTGGATGACTTCCTGCTCAGTCTGGCCCTCCAGGACCATGGGATGACACGAGATGACCTGGTGATCAAGGGCCTCCCCACAGACCAGGCTGCGGCAGCCTTTGTCGCCGGCAAGGCGGACGCCGTGGGCGCCTTTCCTCCGTTCACCGGCACCGCCAGGAAGCGGGATGGGGCCCATGTGCTGGTGGACTCCTCCCACTATCCCGGCGCTATTCCTGATCTGCTGGTCTGCAATGGTGATTTGATTGCTCAACGCCCTGAAGCAGTCCAGGCCATTGTGGACACCTGGTGGGATATACGGGCCTTCATGGACGCCAATCCCGAAGAAGCAGAAGCCATCATGGCCAGCCGTGCTGGTATTTCTCCAGAGGAGTACCAGCAGTACAAAGATGGCACCACACTCTTTAGCATTGAGGACAATCTTGAGGCCTTCAGTGAAGGCGCCACGATGAAATCCATGCCCCATGCGGCTGAGATCATGGCAGATTTCATGGTGAAGACCGGCTTTATTCCAGAAAAGCCAGACATGAGCCATCTTTTTGATGATCGATTTATCAAGGCTTCTGTACAATGACCACCCACTTGATCCAGCGTCGGTTCCCTTCAAGTACCCTGCGTTCCTCCGCCTGGCGGTTAGGGCTTCATGGGACGTCGCTGCTGTTGCCAGTATTGCTTTGGCTGGTGGTGAGCCATGCACAGGTGGTGGATGCAGCCTTTTTGCCCTCCCCCCCACAGGTAATGGACTCCCTCTGGTCCATGGCCCGCGATGGAATCCTGGTGGCGGATGCCTCCGCCAGCATTCGTCGCGTGATGCTGGGCTTCCTTGTGGCGGCTGTGGTGGGGGTGCCCTTGGGAATCCTGATGGGGTCTTTTGCCACTATCCGAGCCCTGCTGGAGCCCCTCTCCGGTTTCCTGCGCTATATGCCTGCAGCGGCTTTTACGCCTCTACTGATTATTTATCTAGGCATTGATGAAGCACCAAAGATCGCTCTGATCGCAATCGGTACAGTATTCTTTAATATGCTGATGGTGATGGATGCGGTGAAATTTGTTCCCCAGGAACTCATTGAAACTACATTCACCTTAGGGGGATCTCAACGTCAAGTGGTGGCGCAGGTGATTACCCGTTATGCCCTGCCCAGCATCATTGATACCCTACGCATCAATATGGCCACATCGTGGAACCTGCTGGTGGTGGCAGAGCTGCTGGCGGCGGAGGTGGGACTGGGCAAGCGGATTCAGTTGGCGCAACGTTTCTTTCGCACGGAGCAGATCTTTGCAGACTTGCTGGTCTTGGGTCTGATTGGCTTTGCCATTGACTTGACGTTTCGGCTGTTATTACGGCTCACTTGTCGTTGGGCCGTCTAAACAGGAGCAGAATTCCCGTGGAGTTTAACGTTCAGTCTTTATCCAAAACCTTTGGGGAAGGGCGTCACGCTCGGCTTGTGCTTAAGGATATCAATTTCAAGGTCTGCTCAGGGGAGTTCACCGCCATTGTTGGGCGCTCCGGGACCGGGAAATCCACCCTGCTTCGCCTGCTTGCCGGACTAGAGCACCCCAGCCATGGGGTGATCCGCATGGATGGGCAGCCCGTGACCGGTCCAGGTCCTGATCGGGGTCTCGTGTTTCAAAACTACAGCCTCTACCCTTGGCTGAACCTGGCCCAGAACGTGGCCTTCGGGATGAGCTTGCAGGGCCATTTCTCACGGCAAGAGATTCGAGAGCGCACGGCCTACTTTCTTGATGTGGTGGGTTTGGCGGATCGGCGGAAGCTGCTGCCAAGGGAATGCTCCGGTGGAATGCAGCAACGGGTGGCCATTGCCCGTGCCCTCGCAGCCGGTCCCAAGGTGCTGCTTCTGGATGAGCCTTTTGGAGCTCTGGATCTTCACATCCGTGCCACAATGCAAAACTTTCTTTATCGCCTTTGGGAACGCACCCGCCTCACTGCCATATTAATTACCCATGATCTGGAGGAGGCTCTCCTCTTGGCCCAGCAGGTGCATGTTCTGGCTCCCAACCCTGGCCATATCAGCCACACCTTCACCACAAACTTTAACCACCAGGATCTCAACAGTCTACGGTTCAGTTCCTCTTTTCTTCACCAACGCCAAATCCTGGCCCAAGCGATGGAATCCATTGAGCCCTATTCGGAGGACATGGGTCCAACATGAATGGCTGATTCCGGCTTATTCTTCTGAGACCAGCCTAGGACATGTCATCGTTGCCAGGGGCCCCCTGGCTTGTGGGACATCCTGGATCCAGGCAGTCCAGGGGCAGGCATAGGGCAACAGCCTCCCGGTAGAGAGCTTGCTGGGTGGGGATGTCCCCATTGCGGCGGGCCAACCGGGCCCGGGCCTGGAGAGACTCCATGAGGGCCTGGCGGTGGGCCTGGGCCTTGCCTCGGAAAGCCTGCTTGTTATGAACATTGCTTGCGGCCATGGGCTTCCCTGTGGTGTCAAGGGCTCAGCCTAACACTGTTGAGACGTGATGAGAGTGTGTCGGCCAAGTAATCCCCGTTAGGGTCAGGACTCAATCATATGAGGAATGACCCTCTCACCAGAGAGGGACCCCCAAGAGAGCAGCAGGAGGATGGGTGGTGGCCCAGTTGTTGGGGCTCAGCGCGGAGCAGGTTGATCGCATCCGCCCCTTTTTTTCCAAGGAACGTGGTGGGAAGCGAGTGGATGACCGCAAGGTGTTGCGCGGCATCATCCATGTTATTCAGAAGGGTCTGCGCTGGGTAGATGCCCCGGCCCTCACAAAACCCTTTACAACCGTTGCCGCCACTGGTGAGACAAGGGTGTTTTTGAGCTGATCTTTTCCGAGTTGTCAGCATCCGATGCCGCAAAGCCACCTGACTCCGCAGAGCCACCCGATGTGACGGAGCCAGAAGTCCTGATGATTGACGCCACTGACATCAAAGCCCATCCCACGGCGTCCAGCCTCAACAAAGGGGGGTGTCCCCCGCCTGATTGGTGGCACCAAGGGGGGCATGACCAGCAAGCTCCATGGGGTCTGTGACAGCAAAGGTGGGCGCCTGCGACTCCACCTGAGTGAAGGGCAATGCAGTGGCTTCACCGGTGCTGATGGGGTGCGCAAGGACTGCCACCTGCGGCCACGGTGATGGGGGATCAAGGGTATGACAGGGACAAAATCCGTAAGATGTTGGCCCAGCAAGGCATCGCGCCTTCCATCCCGCCCCGTCGCTGCCGCAGGAGACCAGTCCACTACAGCAAGAGAGTGTATCGCAAGCGTCACAAATCGAGACTCTCTTTTCCCTGCTGAAGGACTGGTGGCGCATTGCAACCCGCTACGACGGCTGCGCTCACGTCTTCCGTTCTGCCATCCTCCTGGCCGCCACTGTCCTCTTCTGGTGACGAGTCCTGACCCTAGCCCAGCAACACATCTTGAGACGATTCATGGCCAATGCCCTGGGCGGTGGACCTGCTGGGCATCCTAACCGCCGGGCATCTTCGACCCAGGCTTCCTGATCCCCTCCAGGTTGGTCGGGGATCGCCTCCCCAAATTGGCGCAGGGGCAAGTTCGGGTCTTGGCCACCGAGGACCTGTGGTCACAATGCTGATCAACCACCACTCTGAAGATACCACAGGAACATAACTAACCCATACCAGCACGGTAAAGCGTAAGCACATCCGCCATGGCGCGAATACGATTGATGGTCTGTGTCAACTGGTGGGCACTGTGGAGTTCAATGCTCAGGTCAATGCGGGCAGGTTTGCCGCGGCTGGTGCGCACACGGGCATCCAGGACATTGATATTGGCATCGGAAAGGCGGGTGAGAATATCTTTAAGCACACCAACACGGTCCAGCACGTCAATTCTGAGACGAACAGGATAGGTGTTGTTTTCAGGATGCCTGGGATTCCATTGCACCGGTAGGCGGCGTTCCACGGGAACCCGTTCCATATTGTCACAGTCTTGTCGGTGAATGGTGAGACCATGATTGCCCAAAGACACAGCACCAACAATGGGCTCCTGTGGGAGAGGCGTACAACAGCCAGCCAGGCGAAAATCCAGTCCATCCACCCCAAGAATCGGATTCCCCCGCAGTTGGTCAGCCGTAGCACTCAGATCCCGGCTGGATGAAGCTGGGGCAGTGGAGACAGGATCAGGTTTGCGCTGGGACGCATGGCGGGCCTGGAGACGAATTTCCTCCCGTAGACGGTTGGCAACCTGGTGAATGGTGAGTGCGCCAAAGCCCACAGCGGCCAATACGTCATTGACACTGTGAAGGTTGCAGCGCTTGGCCACTTTCTGCATCGCCGGGGATTTGAGAAGCTCCTCCAACCCATGGCGACCCAGCTCATGCTCCAACATATCCCGACCACGATTAATATTTTGATCCCGATGACTGGTCTTGTACCATTGGCGTATACGATTGCGGGCGGTTGGTGTGGCAATAAAATTGAGCCAATCTAAGCTGGGATGGGCATTTCGTTCCGTGATGATCTCAACAATATCGCCATTTTTCAAGGGGGTGGACAGGGACACAAGGCGATCATTGATGCGGGCGCCATGGCAGTGATGTCCCACTTCAGAATGGATACGATAGGCAAAGTCCACAGGTGTAGAGCCACGCCGTAAGTCCAGCACATCTCCTTTGGGGGTAAATACAAACACCTCATCCTCAAATAAATCATCTTTAATGGAGGACAAGTAGTCTTGGCTATCACCATCAGCAGCCTCCTGCTGCCAATTGAGAAGTTGGCGCAGCCAGTTGAATCGGTCCTCCGCTTGGCCGCTGGCAGGGGAGCCCCCCTCCTTATACTTCCAGTGGGCAGCAATTCCATATTCTGCAACTTGATGCATTTTCTGTGTACGAATCTGCACCTCAAGGGGCCGTTGATTGGCGATGACAGCGGTATGTAATGATTGGTAGCCATTGGGTTTGGGCAAGCCGATATAGTCCTTAAAGCGGCCAGGGATGGGGCGGAAGGTGTCGTGAACCACAGCAAGTGCCCGGTAGCAGCTCTCCAGGTCCTCCGTTAGAATTCGTAGGGCGGCCACATCATAGATTTCATGGAAGGCTTTGTTTTGGCGTTTCATTTTATTCCAAATACCATAGAGATGCTTGGGACGACCATTCACATTTACCTGGTCAAGACCAGCCTCAGCCAGCCGCTGACGTAGTAGCTCCACAATGGCGTTGAGCCCTGCTTCCCGCTCACTCCGCTTGCTGGCTAGTTGTTGAGAAATAGTACGAAATTCCTGTGGGTGTAGCACTTTGAAAGCCAAATCTTCCAGCTCCCATTTCATCTTACCAATGCCAAGACGATTGGCCAAAGGTGCATAAATTTCTAATGTTTCGATGGAAATTCTTCTCTGCTTTGCCGCTGCTAAAGCCGTTAATGTGCGCATGTTATGAAGACGATCAGCCAGCTTGACCAGCACCACGCGAATATCACTGGCCATGGCGAGAAACATGCGGCGTAAGTTCTCGGCCTGCTCCTCCGTGCGGTTGACAAAATGAATGCCCCCCAGTTTTGTAACGCCATTCACAAGGGACCGCACCTCACCACCAAACCTGGCCTCAATATCGGCCATGGTCACACCACAGTCCTCCACCACGTCATGGAGGAATCCTGCAGCAATCACACCGGGGCCCACGCCAATCCCCCACAACAGATCTGCAACGGCAAGGGGATGGCTGATGTAGGGCTCCCCACTGGCCCGCTGTTGACCCTGGTGCTGCTGCCAAGCAAAATCAAAAGCAGCGGCAATCAGAGCGGTCCCTTCACGGGAAGCCAGGAGGTGTTCCGTCGGTGGCGCCTCTTGCAAGCACTGCACCAGCCAGGCGGGCAGCGGCATACCGTAGTGCTGCTGCAGGCTCGGCACACCCTCCCCTCCCCCTTGAGGGTCATAACCGCTGAGGATGGAGGGGCTGGAGGTTTTCAGCACATTGGGTGGAGACCTGATCTCCAGATTAAGCCCAATCACCCCACTGGTGAAGAATTCCCCATGGGGCTGGTGAAAAGTCGGCCAAGCCACTGGCGGCGGAGAACGGATCCAGGGATTGATGGGAGGTCAGCCGGAGGAAACCAGGTGGGCATGTCACAAATCCCCTTCAGGGAGCGGAGTTGGTCTAGCGACTTGGCTGTGCGGGGGCACACTGGGGAAGAGGTTTGCACCATGGCTGACCCCAACGGCAGAGTGAGATGGGCCAGTTGTGAGACCCCTTCCCTGCGGAAGGGCAAGGAGAAGCGCAGCTTGAGGGAATGGTCCACCGGTTGATGGAAGGGATGTGAACTGTGCCCATGTCGAGCTTGGATTGGACCAGGGTATGGACCGCCAGGCAAGGCAGGATATGGACGAAGGGATTGGCGGAGGACCAGTGGCAGGTGTGCTCCTTGCCCTCAACCACCCGGCGCAAGGCGAAGAATCCTGCCATCCTGATCATCATCAGTCAAGGCGTAGACAACACCATCAGGCCCCACGGCCACATCGCGGATGCGGTGCCCTTCATCGGCAATGAGCCTCTCCTCATGCACCACGGACTCACCATCCAGTTCCAAACGAAGAATGGCACGGGCCCTGAGACCAGACACCAGTAGGTTGCCCTGCCAGCCTGGAAAGGCCCTGTCCGTGTAGAAGGTCATGCCGCTAGGGGCAATGGCTGGGGTCCATGTGGCAATGGGCTCCTCCAGCCCCGGCGCCCACCTGCGCCCACGTCCCACCGGCCGGCCGGAGTACTCCACCCCGTGGGACACCAGGGGCCAACCGTAATTTCCCCCCGGCTTGGGAATGTTCAGTTCGTCACCACCCCGGGGACCATGTTCACTGATCCACAGCTTGCCCGTCCCTGGGTGGATTGCCCCACCCTGAACGTTGCGGTGTCCATAGGACCAGAGTTCCGGCAGGGCGTCGTCGCGGCCAATGAACGGGTTATCGCTGGGGGCTGTGCCATCGGGTTGTAGCCGCACCACCTTCCCCAGATGGGACCGGAGGTCCTGGGCCTGCTCCCGCCATGGGCGGTGGAACCGTTCCCCAAGTGTCACAAACAGGGTTCCGTCCCTGGCGAAGACCACCCTGGCCCCAAAGTGCAGACGGCCCGGATACCGGGGCAACTGGCGAAAGATGACGGTGACATCTTCAAGGGTTGTTCCATCAGCAGAGAGGCGCCCATGGGCCACCGCGGTGGAGTTGGCACCGTCGGAAGCTGGTTCGCTGTAGGCCAGCCAGAGGAGGCGATTGCTGGCAAACGCCGGATCCACGGTCACATCCAGGAGGCCCCCTTGTCCCACAACCGCCACTGGGGGCACACCACCCAACGGCGCCGACAGATTGCCCTCCGGGTCCACAATCCTCAGCCGACCGGGCTTTTCCGTGACGATGATGGCGCCGTTGGGAAGAAGATCCACTCCCCATGGCTGGGCGAGACCTCGGGCCACAACGCTGAGGAGAAGGGGACCCTTCTCAGTCCCCACAGTACGGGTCTGGGCACGGGAGAGCTCTGGCGCGCCCAACAGAAGCACGGACGCCACCAGTGTGAGGGCCATTCTTCCCAGGTGTTCCCCCGCGGTCTTCACAGCATCCTTGGCGTCAAGCTCAACTGTAGGGTGAATCGGAACGCTGGTTGTTGACACCATGGCGATGGCACTCCCCACCATGGACGGGAGCAATCTCCAGTCCGTTCAGCACCCCATCGGGCCTTATTTCCGAGGAATATTCACCTGGGCTGCCCAACGGACAGGCTCGGCGCCTTCTCCGGCAGTTCCAGGCCCATCCCGGTGAACCGCTGGTGCTGGGGGGGGACATCCTCGACTGCACCGCGTGGCAGAAGCGGGGTGCGGTGTTCAGCCCCAGTGGGGTGGAGTTGATGCTTGGGCTTGTGGCCGCAGCGGCGGCCCGCCAGGTGGTTCTGGTGTTGGGAAACCATGAACATCTCCCCAAGACAGCCATGGGCCTGGATGTGATGCACACCACCATGGAGGAGACACCCCGACTTCGCAGTGGCCAGCCCTCTATTCACCAGAGCCGGGACGGACAGCGGCTGGCGGTCGTCCGTGGGGATTGCCTGGGTCACGGCTCCGGCCACTGGCGACGGTTGGATCACTGGAGTGATCAGGCCCTGGTTAAGCTGGAGCGCTGGAGCCGACGCCTGGGCTTGCCCAGGCCCACGGTGGTGGTGCAGCAGGGGCGGCGAGGGGAGCAGCCACCGGGATGCGGCCGCCTGGGCCCAGCGCCATATGGCTTTGGCAGGGTAATCTGTGGCCACATCCACAGCGCTTGCCTCAAGGATCATGGGCTGGTGCGGGTGCTGAACACCGGCTGTTGGACCCATTCGCCGGGCGCCTTGCTTCTGGAAAGCCAATGGCCGTCGGCAACTCCAGGACAGCCAGGGCCGTTGCCTGGCTCAACTGGGGGAGGCGGGGTGAGCCCCCAGGCTTCTTGAAAAAGCCCCTTGCGGAGCTTTGATCCGTTACCAGGTTCCACGATAGGCTGTAAAGACGCCATAGTCTGCACCTGTCCCCTGTTGGTGTCCTGGTTCAGTACGCATTGTCAAACCGAGGGATAGATCACCAACTCCCACAGGGACACTAAGTGCTGCTGTCAGATCCAGTTGACGTCCACTTGGAGTCAGGCCAGCAGATTGACTTGATCCAGTCACAACGCCATCCTTAACCCCTGAAGGTAAGGTGAGCGCCATGGAACCATGATCTACCCTTAAAGGTTGAGAGAGTGAAAAGCGTAAGGTGTTTCCATGATTAAACTCTCTGCTGGCCTGAAGACGGAAAGCACTTGTTCTTAGGGGAGAGATGGTATCAATGAGGTCACTGGATGTAACGGAGGGATTCACTTGACCGATTTCCCCCACTGCCGCCAAAGACCATTGCCCCATATTGGCATTCCATCCAGCACTGAGATAGGTGGTCTCAGCGGAAAGATGGCCAAAGGCGCCATTGGCCTGGCTACCCAGTAGAGAATCATTCTCCTTGAGATGACCGGCGCTGAAGGAGAAAGGCACCGCTGAAGGGTTCCAGGACAATTCAATCCCCTGTTGAAACATTGATGCGGAAAATCCCCTTGGCCCAGCAACATTGAAGTGCTTTTCATGGTTAGGAACCAGGGCCATATGGCCCAGCTTTGGTAGATTGTTCATGGTGAACTGCCATTTTTCCGATACAGGTTCTTGATTTATTGGATTCATAAAAGATTGAAGGCTAGCGGCAATAGTAGTACCTGGCGCGTCAATGGTCAATTGTCCAGCATCAAACCAGAAGGGGGCGCCAAGGGAATCAAAAGTGGCTACTTCTTTTGAATCAAGGGCCAAAGAGAAAGCATCACCCAAGGCGTTGCCAGCACTGAGAAAGGTGGAGCTTAGGGAGTTGGTAATATCGTTGGACGTACTTTGTCCTGTTCCCATAAATCCAGTTATACCCCAAGGATTGGTGGCAGCCCCCAGGTCCATCAATCCATGGCCATAGATAGAAGAATTGCCATAAATACCATCATCATTAGCTGTTGTAAATAGACGAGAAACCAATTGCTCATTGGTAAGTTGACCCCTAAACAGATGCTTCATTATAGCAAGTCCCCCACTGATCATTGGAGCTGCAAAAGATGTGCCACTACCAATAGAAAACCTATCATCAGGACGTGCAACAAGTACCCATTCTCCTGGAGCTGCGATGCAAAAGTTTCTAGCGATTCCACAGCGGTTGGAGAAGTTTGATATGTCGCCATCTTCCCCCACACTTACAACTGCTATGGAGTGACCTTGCAACTCATCGATACGTGCAATCATTCCGCTATAGATTTCAGGTGAAGATGGTTTGGCAGGGGAAGGTCGTAACCCGGCATTGCCAGCGGAAAAGACTAAAATAGTCTTATTCTGAATCTTTTCTGATTGTGAAGCGGCTCTAATTGTCCTACTAAAGTTATGACGTAAATCTTGTTCTGAATAATCTTCAATGCCTCCATTGAATCCAAAAGATAAGTTTAGAATATCTATTCCATCATCTAAAACTTCACGAAGAAAAACCGAATTACCGTAATCCACTGCATTTAATTGTTGTAGTGTGACTGGTCTGTATGGTCCTGATCCGTCCCCAAGACGAATAGCATAGCTTTTGATGTTAGCACCATAAGCGCCATATTCCCCCGCTGCAATTCCAGCTACAGCGGTTCCATGGTTATTTTGTGTGGCTCCTTCTTCCGTTATGGTGTTAGAAATAGATCTTCTGTCATTTTCAGGACGGCTAGTGAAAACGCTATGGCTTACATCAACTCCATTGTCAATCAGTCCAATCGTCACTCCTTTTCCTGGTCGCGAAGCGTCATCATCTCCTCTAACCAATGCAAGGTTTGCGATGGCTTCATGCCAATTCGTCATCTCATAGGGCCAGCTTTGAGCCCTTTCAAATTGTTTCTCATGCCGCCAGTCTCCATTGACTCTTTCATTAAAGGAACCCCTGACCACATTGGTTAAGGTACTTGCCAGACGAGCGAGCTGGCTGTTGGTGTAGCAGCGTCCTTGTTGCGCTAAAAATTGGCCAGCAGGGCAATAATTGGAAGGTCTGGGTTCTATGGGATCAGTTGTGCTGGCTATGCCAGTAGAGCTAAAGTGACCTGAACTGGCGTCACCGCCACCATCACCACCGCCGCCACCACTGCCGCAAGCAGCCAGCAGGGTGAGGGGTAATACCAGGAGGGCGTGGTGCAGCTTGACTCTGCGAAGCTTAATGCTCAGAGGCTCCTTGGTTGGCACGGGATTGTCTGCTCCGCCGTGGGGGAGTGTTACAAATTGTTGTAACATGAAGAAACTTGTGAAGCTCATAAGAATTTTACTCTCTTTGTTGAAGAATGGTTTGCTGTTTCCCAACTGACGGAGTTTCTTAAGAATCCTACCCCGCCCCTGGGCAGTCAGCAGACTCAAGGAGCTTAGGTGGTCTTCCCATTGGGCGCAAACACCAGCTCCGGCACCACCACCTCCCAGGACTCACACCGGATGCGATCCCGATACTGCGGCTCCGATGCCTCACGGCTCCAGACAATGATGGCCAGCACCGTGGCTGCACAGCATCTCATCCCTGGTGGCGGCTGAAAGGCCCTGGCAAGACGCCCCACCACGCAACCTGTGGCGTCCAGAAGCTCCCAGCGCCCATGGATTCCCACCCGTGTCTCCAACGGGTCGCCGGAGGACAGGGCAGTGATGGCGGCGTGAATGGGATGACTGCTGGTGTAGTAGCCTGGGAAGCTCAGCGCCACGTCTCGAAGCCCGGCCCGAACATGGCGGTACGCCATGGCCGGGGAAGGGGGGTGGATCGGGATGGGTTCGCGCCGGACCACAGCGGAATGGCCAGCCAAATCATCTTGCAAGCCATGGGTTTGCAGGAAACGGGCCAGCAGCAATGTGTGTCTGGCCCGGGTCATGGCCACGTAGTAGAGGCGGCGCTGGGCATCCGGGTCCTCCCCGTGCTGGATCCGGCCCCAACCCCCATCCAGCACGGCCACATGGTCAAACTCCAAACCTTTGGCCCGGTGGGCGGTCACCAGCAGCAGTCCCTGCTGCCGCTGGCGCACATCCTGGCTCCACTCCGCCAGCCACTCGATACACTTGGCCACCATGATCTCCCCGTCACCGATCTCCAGCCGGTAATCCTCCATGGCCTGCCGCAGCAGGTCATACCAGGGGCTCGACGGCTGGGCGGTAATCCAGGCCACCAGGGTGTCCCCATCCACCACTGAGTCTGTGCGATTGCGCAGCCAGGCGGCCAAGGCCTGGGTTTCCCGGAGTTTCCATACACTGGGAATGGTCTCATTGCCCATCTGAACCGGGATGCCACGGGCCTCGCAGAACGCCCTGACCGGATGCAACCATGTCCATTCACGGGCCACCACGGCACAGCGGGACCAATCCCACTGGGGTGCCAACCCCTTGAGACGCAACAACTCCCCCATGACGACCTGGGCTTGCCCCAGGCTACTGTTGTCGCCCACCGGCAGGATCTGCACCCGCCCCCGGGCCACGGGGTCAATGGCCTCCCATGGGCCGCCCGGTGGGTCCTTCTCCCGCGCCCGGTCAATGTGGATGGGGTGCTCAGCCTTCATCCGCTCCCGGGCCGGGGCAATAACGGCATTGGCTGCGGCAATGATGTGGTGCGTGGAACGGTAATTTGCCGTCAGGTAGCTGGGCCTGGGACCGTAGTCCTCCTCAAACCGGCGAATGAACTCCACCGAAGCCCCCTTGAAGGCATAAATATTCTGGTCATCGTCCCCTACGGCAAAGAGGGTGAGCTTGCCGGCGTCCTCCGCCATGGTGCGCCCGGCCAAGGCAGAGATCAGATCATACTGGTGGGCGTCGATGTCCTGGTACTCGTCCACCAGAATCCACCGGAAGCCTGCCAGCAGCCGCTCCCGCCGCCCATCCGCCTCCGCGGGGGGAAGATCCTGGCCCTGCAACACCTCCACAGCGCGACGGATCACATCCTGGAATGCGTCGTCGTCCGGTTGATGGCCGGAATGTTCCAATCGCCCACTGAAACTGGCGCCCGCCAGTCGCATGGCCAGCCCATGGCAGGTGAGTACGGTGATGCCCAGGGCATCATCACCAAGCAATGCCTCCAGGCGGCGCCGGATCTCGACGGCGGCATGACGATTGTAGGCCAACGCCACGATGCCCCGGGGGTTTTCCCGTCGTGCGCGAACGAGATAGGCGATCCTGTGGACCAACACCCGTGTCTTGCCAGAGCCGGGGCCGGCCAGCACCAGCACGTCGGTTTGCTCCCGGCTGTCGGCGACGATGCGTTGCTGAACGGGATTCTTCAGGCACTCCACGATGGCCTGCCATGAAGCAGGTGTGGTCTCCCGTTTGATCTCCTTGTCCCGACCCGGCAGCCAGCGGGCCAGGAACTGGTCTTCTTCCAATTGGAAATAGTCCATGGCCAAACGGAAGGCTTCGCTGATGACGTCAAGACCCCGCCGGGCAAATTCCGCCATCACGTGGACCTGCAACACCTGCCCTTGGTAATGCAGGTTCAGGGTTTCAAAGTCCGTGTTGGTGAAGCCGCGGCGCGGCTGTTGATCCAGGAGTCGAATGGCCATGGCCGGTCGGAAGACCACCAGGCCCCGGTTGAGGCGAATCACATCCAGCTCATGGAGCCACATGAGGGCCCGGTCCAGCAGCTTCTCGGGCTTGCGCACCTGACCGTTCAGCATCAGGTCGGACTTGATGGCCTGTAACAGCTTGCCCATGGTGGTTTCCGCCAACAGGTCCGTGCCGTGGCTCCCAGGCGGCAGGCAGCGGAGCAGGTGGTTCAGTAGACACTTGGCCCCGGCCCGGCGACGGCGGGCCGTCTCCTCCAGCGCCGACCACTCACGTCGCAGGGTCACCCGCGCCGTCTCCCCATCCTGTTTCTGCACCGACCAACTGCCCCTTCCACCGTTCTCCCCCTGTCCGTCATAGGCGATGCCCCGAACAATGCGCCACAGCCGTTCCGGCAGGGGATCGGGACAGTCCTGATCCCGCAACGCCTGGGCTGCCCTGCGCACATGGAGGGTGGAGGCGTCGTCAGTCCCCTGATCCGGCGCCGCCTCCCGCATATGGGCGATCAGGGCGGTCTCCAATGCCTCCGCCTCTTCCAGGCGCTTTCGGGACGAATGGACAACGCCTTTGCCTTTGTGGACAAATGCGGTAATCACCGTGTCGTTGTTGGCGATGCCCAACTGCTCCAGATCATGGAGGGCTTCCCGCACCCCCTCGGGACCCAGTCTGGCAATTCCCATCAATTCGTCTGTGGTGACCCCTTCATCCGGCGGCCCGTCAATGAGCCTTTCCACGATCCGCAGCAGTTGGGTGCGACGGGTGGCGGTGAGGGTTGTGGCCCGCTCCAGGCGTTTTTGGGCCTCCTTCACGGAGCCCACCCGCAGGGACGAGGGAAACACATGGACAACGTTCTCCTCCCGCGTGAGTAACTCCGACTCCTCCAACCATGTGATGGCCGTACGGACCCGGGTGTCGTCGGTGGCGGAATCCCGACGGAAGGCCCTGTCCTCGTCTTCCCCCAGGATTTCCCCCGCCGTGGCCACCACCTCGCCTTTGAACCGTGTCTTCCGATTCAGATTGCGCAGGGCCCGCAGAATGCCATGGATCTCCGCCCGGGTGAGCCGGGAGTATGCCGACAGTTTGAACTGCTGCTCCACATCCTCCGGCGTGTACAACAGCACGCAACGGGCTGATTCCCCATCACGGCCTGCACGCCCTGCCTCCTGGAGATAGTTCTCCAGGGATCCCGGAATGCTGGCGTGGATCACCAGCCGTACGTCCTGCTTGTCGATGCCCATCCCGAAGGCGTTGGTGGCGGCAATGGCCTGTAAATCCCCCTGGATGAACCGTTGCTGTGCAGCCTTCTTGGTCTCGGGTGGCAAGCCCCCATGGAAATGGCCCACCGCCAGCCCCTTGGTCTGCAAGTATTGGGCCACCTCTTCGCTCTGGCGCCGGGTTGCGCAGTAGATGATGGCCCCACCGGCGGTCCGGGCCAGGGATTCCGCCAGGACCTGATGGATGTAGGTCAGCTTCTCCGCCTCTGTGGTGCCCATCACCGCAAAGGCGAGATTGGCCCTGTTGGCGCCGCCGTTAAACACCTGCAGGTCAATGGCCAGTTTCTCGTGAAAGTGTTTCCTGATCTCGGCGACCACCTCCGGCTTGGCGGTGGCGGTCAGGCACATCACCGGCGGTACGGGGCCATTTTCCTTCTGGGCCTTCTCCCCAATGAAGCGACCCACATAGCGGTAGTCGGGACGGAAATCATGGCCCCAGCGGGACAGGCAGTGGGCCTCATCCAACACCCAGCCCCCAATCTCCCGCTGATCCAGGGCCCGTCTCAGGGAACGGGAGCGGAGTTGCTCCGGGGAGATCAGGAGAATGCCCGCGTCCCCCAGCCGCACCTTATCCAGAACATCGGCCCTCTCGGGCATGGAGAGGAGCCCGTTGATGGTGAAGCAGCAGATGATGTTGCGGGCCTCAAGACCCGCCACCTGATCCGCCATCAGCGCCACCAGAGGGGAGATGACCACCGTCAGGGCGCCGGTCTTGTGGTAGCGGGACAGGGCCGGGAGCTGGTAGCAGAGGGACTTGCCTGTGCCCGTGGGCAGAATCCCCAGCACATGGCCCCCTGCCATACTTTTTTCCACAATGACCTGCTGGAGGGGGTAGCCCCGGTCATCCACCGGTTCAGGGCGAAAGTTGTCGAAGCCGAACCAGCGTTTCAGTTCCTTACGGGCGTCATGGTGCTCTCGACACCAGTGGCAAGCGGGGTCCGTGCAGGCCAGGGTCCTCAGCCGACGGACCAGTTGCCCCGCTGCCGGGAACTGATGGCGCACCCAGGGGGGCATCACCGAGTTGTCTCCCGCCACCGATAGCCATGCCAATCCATAGGCCAGGGACCAATCCGGTTGCCTCGCCCCCTCAATCACCTTCGCCACCTGACTGGTGCAGGCGCGCCCCTGGAGAAAGTCGCCAATGGCTTGCCGGCCCTCGGCGGCGGTGGGTCGCTGTGCGCCCCGCAACCAGGAGAAGAGGGCATCCAACGCCCGATCCACCCCCTGCGGCCGCTGTGTGCTCAGCCAGTGCCAAGCCATGAGCAACTCCGGCGCTGCGTTCCGCAGGGCGCAACACTCATCCTCAAACAACTCCAGTGCGATGCGGGCATCCAGTTCCGGGTCATTGGTCTGGCCCCGCTTGAGGCCGCCGTCCTGGTAATGCTTCACCAGGTGGTGATAGGGATTGCGGGGAAAAGCCAGGGGACTGAGGCGCAGGGTGTCCACCTGGGGCAGCCTCAAGAGTGCGAGGTGGGGCAGTCTGGCTTCAAGGTAAGGACCATCGAAAGCAACGAGATTGTGACCCAACAGGAAATCCACCCCCTCCGCAAACCCATCCAGTTGCAACAACTCCTCTGTTGAGCCGCTGCCGCAATGGGCCTCCCCGGTATCCGAGCGCACCGCGCCAAAGAGGCGGATCTGACCATCATTCCCATTCAACTCCAAATCAAGGGAGAGGCAGCACAGGGGAAAAGGCTGGTGGTGTGATAGGGGAGTGGCCACCATTGGACGCAACATTCCCCACAGTATGGGGCGGCATTGGCGTTGCAAAAGCAGCCGCCCTGCCGATTTCAACGGCTTTGCCCCATGAAGGGCCATTGGGTCCCCTCTGCACAGGGAACCACAAGTGTCTTAACACTGGATACAGAACTGCTTGTTGATGGATGTTCTCCCTGCCACCCGAGATCCTGGCCAACTGGTACAGCCCGATGCCCTGGTGGCTGGCGCTGTGGGAGGCATGGGGCTGCTCAATCGGTGCTTTCCGTGGTCTCAGACGTGAACTGAAATGACGAGATGCGCGCTGGCGAGGACAGAATGAACAAGCGCATTGACGAGGTGAAGGGGGAAATGAAAGATTTCAAGCAAGAGATGGGTGAGATCAAGACCCTGCTGATCCAGGTGCTGCATCTTCCACCACCAGGCCAGCCTTGAGCCGGAACCAGGCCCCGATGGAACAAAGCCTGTTGCCATGGGGAGTCTTGGGGACCTGCATACCAAAGTAACAGGCCTGTCAAGGCTCTGCCGTTGATGCACAGTGTCATGTATGCATGGTAACGACCATGAACATTCGATAAATTGGCACATTGTGAAGCTTGTTAAGCGCAGATATCGATAGATAATCGGGTTATCAACGCTTTTACAGCCATTTCTGAATCTTCTCTGTCCCTACCGGATTATCCCATGACTACCCCACAACCAACCAGCACCAGGGAAGCTGCCATCAATCCCAATGTTTTGCTGGGAGTGCTGCTTACGGCAATTCTGGCAGCAAGCATCATGGGCTTCTTCCACCTGGACCGCAAGATTGGCAACCTGGGAACCAGGATGGACGCTCGGTTTGACCGGCTGACTGAACTGCTGCTCTCCGGCACAGTCAAGGTTACAGTAGAGTAACAACCGCCCACGGTCCCCGTTACTCTCCTGCCTGATAAAGGCAGTTGCAGCCCCCCATCATGGCAGAACGACAGGACCGCGAGGAGATTTTCCCTCTCCCAACTCTTCAATAATCTCTTCCCCGATGATCAGGCAGCGCGGCTCTGGCTGGAAAAGCAAATCCGGCCAGACGGCCCCGCTGCCCTCACTGTGGCGGCCACAACGTGCAGTGCAACATTAAGCACCCGTCCGTGACCCACCGCTGCCGTGACTGCCATGGCTATCCCATGTTCAGCCTCAAGATCGACACCGTGATGCAAAGCTCCAAGCTGGGCTACCAGACCTGGGCCATTGCCGTCTACCAGGCTGCCACCAACCTGAAGGGCATCAGCAGCCTGAAGCTGCGCCGTGACCTGGGCATCACGCAGAAGAGCGCCTGGCGCCTGATGCACCGCATCCGCAAGGCGTTCGAGGGAGGCCAGCTACGGCCCTTCAAGGGGCCGGTGGAAGTGGAAGGGACTGCAGTGGCACCCTTCAGGGCTTCGTCTACCAGAAGGTGGAGCGCGGCGCTCAGGTGTTCACCGATGAGGCCGGGGCCTACAAGGGCATGGCCAAGTACCGCCACCAGAGCGTGAGCCCCAGCGCCAGCGAGTATGTGAGAGGCCAGGCCCATACCAACGGCATCGAGTCGTTCTGGGCATTGCTGAAACGCGGGTACGTGGGCACCTTCCACTGGCTGAGCGCCAAGCACCTGGACCGCTACGTGGCCGCTTTTGCTGGCAGGGCCAACCTCCGGAGCCTGGACGCCATTGAGCAGATGGCATGGATCGCCTGCCACCGGAAGGGCCGCCGCTACAAAGACCTAATCTGGTGACACATCGTCAGGATTTCCAGCACCCTGTAGCACCTTGCAATATGGGGGGGGAGACCCCCGCCATTGGAGCTGGGGCTTTGGAGAGTTATGGACCGAACAACACCTAGTCCTCGAACTGAACCCCGAGCTTGGGGCAGTGATCCCGTTGTGGCGTCAGCCATTTCCATGGCCGCTTTAGGGCTTTCTTTCCTGGCAATGCTTTTGACCGTCTTTCTCGGTCAATTCAGGGAGCTTCGCCAGGAGAACGCTGCTCACAACAGGGCTCTTGATACCCGCCTGGATGCTGCCCATTCCTGGATTGACAACGTTGCAACCCCCATCTCAACCACCGAGCCATGAGCAAGCCCGCCATCAGGGTCAAGCCTTACGACTACCAGCCCAGCAAGGCTGAGCGTGACCAGATTTTCAAGGCGGATGCCACGCTAGAAGACCTTGCCCGTGCTGTCCTGCGCCCCGTCAAGGTCGTGGAAGATCCAGCCGCCTAACAGCCATCCCCGATCCCCACAGAAGCCGGGCCACAACGCCCGTCTTTCCTATGCCTGCATCTAACTTTGCCAGTGGCGCCATCTGGGCCAGCGACAACCTGCCCGTCATGCGGGGCATGAACTCCGACTGTGTGGACCTATTGCTCAGAGGCACCCCAAAACCGTTATCATGGGCTTATGCTATGCTAACCCCTTGCCTGCCCCCCGCTGGGCTGCTGTGAGGGAATGGGAACGAGCATGACATCCAACCTTGAGGCAGAGGACCGAATCATGGTGAAGGACAGCAAGGCCAAGGGCGCTGCTGCAAAGGGGAATTGGAGACCGGAGGAGGGGGCCGGTTTCCGATTGATACAGCCCCTTGACATAATGGCCATCAAAACTGCTATAATGGTCGCCGGGTCGCCGGGTCGCCGGGTCGCCGGGTCGCCCCAACTGCGTCTGCTTGGTTCCGCCCCCTAAATCGATCCGCCTCCCCACCTGAATCTTCCGCCTCCGTCGGCTGGCGCTCCGACGCCTGCCGGCCTGCTACT
>JAJDUS010000018.1 GCA_022826535.1 Prochlorococcaceae cyanobacterium jk18x1bzbins.87 | reverse complement strand
CCACTCCCCATGCAGGGGCTCCACGGCAATGGTTAATCCCTTCTTCCCGGTGGACTGATCCGGAATTGGGGTAACCTCAGTTCTGGATGATGGACCATCAGGAAAGGGGTTAGCTGCTGTGGTATGAGCCCCTCCATGGGGGGAAACCTCTGTGGAAGAGTGCTGTTCTGCTTCAGCAGGTTCCTCGGCCTGGGACAAGGCAATGTCTCCCAGGCACCATCCATGTCGCTCACGCAAGCGGAAGCGCCCGCATCAAGGATTTTACCGTAGCGCTGTTCTCCTGTGCGGAGCAAGAGTCCGCCACTCTTTCACTCTTTGCTGATCTCGCCAGCACCAGCAGGTTTGTGGCCCTGATGCCGCGGCTCCTGATGCCCTTTTACCTCCTGCTCCATTCTTACCGGAGCCAGAAAATCTGCCCATCAACCATCAGGGCTTGATCATGGCCTTCAAGATTGCAGGGGGCAATACGGATGATCGCCAACCGTTGGAGCCCATGACCGCTGCTCTACGGAGCAGGGGAGTCGCCGATAGGAGATACATTGCCAGGTCCCGCATGAAACACCGATGGCAGCGGGATCTGCACCTGCCCACCGGCATTCGCCGCACTATGAAGAACCTCCTCCCCTCTGCTGGACAAGCTGCTGCTGAGAAAACGATCCAGCACCGAAGCCCTCTTTGCCAAGCTGAAGCCAGGGATGGGGTGGGAGCACAGGCGCCACCGCTCTCCCCTTAATGCCTTCGTCCAGGTCCTCTCCTGCCGGGCGGCTTACTCCCTGGCCAACCCAAGGTCGACATCGGTACAGCCGCACCCCTGATCTCGCCTGACCTTATCCAGACTGGGGCTATCCACCTTATCTCCCCAGGAACCACAGAAGGACTGTGGATGACCGTTGCCCCTGCCGGGTGCCTGTTGGGCATGAGTTCATACACCTGGTCAAGACGGCTGTTTAAGCCTGAGCCCAGGGCATTGATATGGTTATTGAGTTCCCGGTTGTCGGATTTGACCTGGGCGCCCAGTGTATCAACGCAACTGTGTCCACTGGCTTGTTGAGGGCCCAGAAACCTCTTGTTGGGGGCCCGGGTAGCTGGTTCCGATGTTGGCGTGGTCGTGGCCATTGACTGGTGATCCCTGGCGGGGATTGCTGATCAGAGCCGGGGTGTTCCTTGGCCAGGACTCACCTGCGTCAACGCCTGACTGTCCCCCGGAATAGCCAAATAGCAACGCAGGTAGCCCACCAGCCAGTAGAAGGGCAGGGTATCCGCCAGGGCACAGAGGAATTTGAAGGTATATCCGGTCAAGATGAATCCAACCAGTTGGGGCAAGATGGGCTGGCTGGACTCCAAGGGCAACACATCACTGCTGAAGTGGGTGATGAGCACCACGGTGCTGGTGTCCACCAGTTGGCTCACCATGGTGGAACCATTATTCCGGAGCCAGAGGTAGCGGCCACGGGTGAGGCGCTTCCAAGCGTGGAAAAGCCTTACGTCTGTCATTTGGGCTGTCAGATAAGCCACCATCGATGCCATGGTGGTGCCCATGGTGAGCCGCCGCAATTCAAAAAACAGGGGTTGGCGGCCTGCCGCATCCCCAATGGGCAAGCCTGTAGTGGGGTCAATCTGCTCAAATCCTGGCAGCACCCCCCCAAGCCAGACAATCAGCAGAATCCAGATGTTCACCACCAGGCCCACCCACACCAGTTGGGAGGCACGCCGTTCCCCCCAGATCTCGCTGATGACGTCGGTGCAGAGAAAGGTGATGGGATAGGAGAGGACCCCCACCGTCACCACAATGGGGAACGGCCCAATCTGGCCCAGATTGATGAAACGGCTCAGCCCCAAGACATTGAGCAACCCCATGCTGCCTAGAAACAAGCCCGACAACACCAGAAACGCAAAGTTGCGGCGGTCGTCGAGTTGATGGAGGGAAGGCATACACTAATGGCAAAAGCAGGGCTTCAGCCAAGGGTAGGGGGTGAAATCGAGGGTGCCATGGTCAGACTGAGTGGTTTTCTCGTTCTTGACAAGCCTGCAGGATGCACATCCCATGACTGCGTGTCCCTGCTGCGGCGCTGTCTGGGGCTGCGGCGCATTGGCCATGGGGGCACCCTGGATCCGGATGTCACCGGTGTACTGCCCATGGCAGTGGGCAGCGCCACCCGCCTCCTGCCCCACCTGAATGGCGACAAGGCCTATGAGGGAACCATTGCCCTGGGTCTATGCACCAGCACCGATGATCTGTCTGGCGTTGTCCTGCAGCAGCGGCCTGTCCCTGCCTTGCGGCTAGGGGAGCTGGAGCAGGTTCTGGCCCGGTTCCGTGGCACCATTCGTCAGCACCCACCGGCTGTCTCCGCCATCCGGGTGAACGGTGAACGCCTCTATGCCAAAGCCAGACGGGGGGAAACAGTGGCGCCCCCGGAGCGGCAGGTGATGGTCCATGCCCTGGAGTTGCTCCGCTGGACATCCCCCCATCTTACCATCCGGGTGCGCTGCAGTGCCGGCACCTACATCCGCTCCATCGCCCGTGACCTGGGGGAAATCCTGGGCTGTGGGGGTGCCTTGGCCAGCCTGCGGCGCACAGAGGCCCTGGGGTTTGGTCTGGGGCAAGCCATCACCATCCCCCAACTCCAAGCCCATCCAGCCCCCACAAACCTGCTGCTGGACCCCAAACAGCCCCTATCAACCCTCTATCCCCCCTATCAACTCAGTCCGGAAGAGCACGGCCGCTGGCGCTGTGGCCAGGCGCTTCCGGTCCCCATCCCCCTGTCAGCAGGGCAAGTGGTGGTGGTACTCAACCCGGCCGGCGCCCTGGCCGGGATGGCCATCATCCGCTCATCAGGTCAGTTGCAGCCCAAGCTGGTGCTGGATCCCCGGGGCTGAGGGGGTGCAAGCTGGAAAAGCCTGTCGCCTTTCACCATGCCCTGGTACATCAAGACCGAACAGTTTCGTGCTCCGGCTGAAGAGATGGGAGAGCATCTGGCTGCCCATCGCCGCTGGGTGCGACAGCAACAGGAGCAAGGCCAAAACATGGTGAGTGGCTATCTGGTGGATGGCCATGGCCAACCAGGGGGCGGTGGGCTGCTGGTTCTGGAAGCAGAAACCTATGGTGTGGCCCTGGCCCTGGTGCAGCAAGATCCCATGATCCTCTCCGGCTGTGTGGAGTGGCGGCTGCAAAGGTGGATTCCCGTGGTGGGTGATCTGTGCTTGGGGCCTTCGGGGGATTTGTGAGCGAACTGGAGATTGCAGATGAATCTTGACAACCCCGTGATGCCCCTCTAGAGTGTTCGTCTTCTATGCAGATTTTTCCAGTTAAAATGGATGTGACCGGAATTCCACTGACCCCGCAGCTCATCCAGGGCTATCTGCTGGAACTGGTGGAGCCAGGGAAGCCCTATAAGCGAGGAGAACTCATCCAGCTCGTGAAGGAGCAGCACTTGAAAGTGGGGGGTGTTCTCGCGCAAGCAGACCTGATTGGTCAGGTCAAACATGCCCTGCAAGAGCTTCGCAAAGATGGGCGCATTGGGAAACCCACTACGGGGTATTGGCAAATTCCATCCGGTGGTCCGACTGGGAAGACGATTCACCATGAGGGTGAACCGATCAGGAAGCCTGTTGAGCACAAAGCGGAAGTCACCATAGGAGACGGGGTCCATAAGATCTATGGATGGTATTACCCTAGCTATCGAAAGCTGGCTGCATTGGAAGGGAAAGACCAGTTCCCCATCAGGGTGGTTCGCACAAACCATGATGCGGAGGAGCAATTCCGGAAGTCAAGCCGCGCCATGGCTGCCGAGCTACCAGTACTGGGTTTCGTGGCCCATGTTGATGACTCTGGCACATGGGAGAGGTTCATCCATTCGTCCCTGGCTCTCGATGGCCGGAAGCTGGAAGATGCTGTGGGCAAGGGGTGGTTCAATACCAATCTGGAAGAATTGCATGAGATTGTGTCGTTGAAGATGGCCAGGATTGGGCGCGCCAAGCAGGAGCAATCGAGCGTAGTCAAGGAGACCGAACAACAAGCAGAAACTGACATGGGAACCTGCCACTAGCTTCCCCGTCATTCCCGCTCCCTCGTCCCCCCTGTTCCCGTGCAAGCGGGAATCCGCCACACCACCACCCACCCCTCTACCAGGAGCACCCCGCCAACATCCCGCCTTGACCATTTTCCATCTTCCGTTCACTCTCAACACTGGGGAGCCAATGGGGGTAGAATTGCTCAGCGCCAGCTTGATGGTGGGAGCATGGATTCCCGCTTGCGCGGGAATGATGGGACCACTCTTGTCCAGGGCAGAAGCTGGGAATTGACGGGACGTGGACCATGGGTACTCTCCCGCCCATCTTGCCAAAGCAGCCTGCAGAACCTGGAAGCAGACCTTGGCAGTCTGTTCATCCAGAGTGAACCCCGAGACAACTTGCTCCTACGGGTAGACGTAGTGTCAAAAATTGCGCAAGCCGTGACTGAGTTTGCTGACGTCAAGTTTCAGAATGCCCACCTCCCATGCAACGTCGATCAACTATGCCTCCTGCAGAGCCAAGTCGCTGGCCCATGGCGCCTTCTTCATGTGTACTGAGCTCAGAATTGGAATTACTTGGCACAGTGCCGTTGTCTTCCCCGTTATTCCCACAAAGGCAGAAATGGCGGTGGGGAAGACATTTTAGGTAATCCCAGGTAATTCACATTTCACCTCTACGGGAAAGGGTGAGGCTTTCCAGATGTGTTGACAATATTCCCGAACGGAGCGATCTGAGGAAAAGAAGCCATTCCGTGCACTGTTGAGCAAGGACATACGATTCCAGCGGGTACGATCAAGCCAAGCTTGGCTCACCTCTTCTTGGGCCCGTAGGTAATCCTCAAAATCAGCAAAGACAAAGAAGGGATCGTAAGTGGTCAAGTTATTAATCAGGGGTTGGAACATTTCCCTATCACCATTGCTGAAGTGTCCTTGCCCTACCAGGTTTATCACCTGCTGTAACAAGGGCTGCCGGGCCAGAATTTCCCAGGGGCGGTAGCCATCTTGGTGAAGACTTTGCAATTCTGTTGCTGTATAGCCAAAGAGGAAGAAATTCTCCTCACCCACCCGATCACGAATCTCCAGATTGGCTCCATCAAGGGTGCCAACAGTAAGGGAGCCATTTAAGGCAAATTTCATATTACCTGTGCCGGAAGCCTCTTTCCCCGCTGTGGAAATTTGCTCAGAGAGATCCGACGCCGGATAGATATGCTGACCTGTGGTTACATTATAGTCTGGTAAAAATAATACCCGCAGACGGCCATCCATATCTGGATCAGAATTAATGGTTTCTGCAATGCCGTTGAGGAAGCGGATAATGAGCTTGGCCATATAATAGCCTGGTGCTGCCTTGCCACCAAACAAGACGGTACGGGGCGGCATATGGTCAGCACAACCTTCTTTAATCCGCACATATTGGGCCGCCACTTGAAGAGCATTGAGATGTTGTCGTTTATACTCGTGAATCCGTTTGACCTGAACATCAAAGAGGGAAGCAGGATCCACCAGAATGCCGGTGCGGCGATGAATGATGCTGGAGAGATTCCGCTTGGCGGCCAGGTGGGTTTGCTCCCAGCGTTCCAGAAAGTTCTTATCATCCTGAAATTTTTCTAGTTCACTCAGTTGGTCCAAGTCCTGGATCCATCCCTCGCCAATCACATCATTGAGTAGTGTTCGCAGCTTGGGGTTGGCCAAGGCAAGCCAGCGCCTGGGGGTGACGCCATTGGTGACGTTGGTAAACTTTTCCGGCCAGAGGGCTGAAAATTCCGGCATCAGCTTTGTTTTCACCAACTCGCTGTGCAATGCCGCCACACCATTGACATGGTGGGAGCCAATGGTGGCCAGGTGAGCCATGCGTACTGCCTTATCCCCATCTTCATCAATAATGGAAAGTGTTCTCAAAATCTGATTGTTCCCTGGATAGCGAAGGCGCACCTGCTGGAGAAAGCGCCGGTTGATTTCATAGATGATTTCCAGATGTCGCGGCAGAAGGGAGGCAAATAGGGGTAGATTCCACTTCTCCAGGGCTTCGGGGAGCAGGGTGTGGTTGGTGTAGGCCAGGCAGCGGCTGGTGATGCTCCAGGCCACATCCCATGGGAGATGCTTCTCGTCGATCAGTAACCGCATCAACTCCGCCACGGCAATGGCGGGATGGGTGTCATTCATCTGAATGGCCCAATGTTGGGGAAATTCCTCCAGTGGGATCTGCCTCTTTTCAAAGGATCGCAACATGTCCTGAAGCGAGCAGCTCACAAAAAAGTGCTGTTGCTTGAGGCGCAGACGACGACCCTCGTCGGTGCCATCATTGGGATATAGCACCTTGGAAAGGGTTTCAGAACCCACCTTTTCCTCGACGGCGCCATAATAATCGCCGATGTTAAAGGCATAGAAGTCAAAGCTCTCTGTGGCATCAGCGCGCCAGAGGCGAAGGCGGTTGCAGGTGTTGACCTGGTACCCCAGCACCGGCACATCATGGGGAATGCCAATGGCGTGCTCTGCTGGCACCCAGCGGGAATGGTAGTGCCCCTTGGCGTCGGTATAGCTTTCCGTATGGCCACCGAAGCCCACGACACAGGCCTCATCCGGTTGGGGCAATTCCCAGGGCCATCCAGCCTTCAGCCACTTATCCGTAATTTCCACCTGCCAACCATCACGGATCAGCTGGTCAAAGATGCCAAACTCGTAGCGGATCCCATAGCCCACGGCCGGCACTTCCAGGCTGGCCAGGGACTCCATATAGCAGGCAGCCAGTCGCCCCAGACCACCATTGCCCAGTCCGGGCTCTTCCTCCACGTCCAAAACCGTGTCCAGGCTCTGGAGGCCAAACTGCTGCAGGGCCAGAGCTGCAGCCTCTTCAATTCCCAGCATCACCAAGTTGTTGCCCAACTGGGGACCAATGAGGAACTCTGCCGAGAGATAGGCCACAGTCTTACGAGGCGTTTCCCGTAGGGCCTGCTTCCCCACCAGGTAGCGCATCATCAGCCGGTCCCGCACCGCATAGCTCATGGCCATGTAGAGGTCATGCTTGGTGGCGCTTGGAGCCAACTTCCCGAGGGTGAAAAACAGGTGCTCGGTCATGCCGTCGAACAGCTCACTGGCTTTGAGGCCACTGCGCTCCGGATCCGCGTAGCAACCAGGTGTGGGGAGGCGAAACTCTGCAGGCGTGGGATTGGTCATGTGTAAGAGGACAGGGAACAGGAGCACCACCTGGCCTTGAACATTGATCCTAGCGAGGGCAACCGGGGCAGTTGTTAAACTCTCTCGAAAGCTTGTGGCGCGCTTGTGGCAGCGAACCGTGGGCCATAGGGTCGGGCGTTGATCCTGTGGTCTCGACTGAGCAACTGGGCAAAGGTTGCCTGGGGGAGGACGGACCAAGGGTTCCGGCCCACCGATTAGGGGGGCTGAGCCGGATTGTCCAAATTGTCCAACCGTGGCGGCGGGTGGTGCAAGTTCTGGTGGTGATGGATGCCATTGTTACCCGCCAAGCCTGGAGCTGGACTCTAGTGTTATTGACAGGTTTCCGCTGATCTTCTCCCCCTGTGTCCGCAATGATGCCCATGTCCCAGACCCTATCCTGGACGCCGCCCCTGCCCCTGCTGATGGTGAGCGCCCACGACATGGAGTCAGCCGAAACCCTTCTGGGCGCCGCTGAGTTTGTGGTGATTTTCCTGGCGGCCCGGCTCCTTGCAGAGGTTCTTGTCCGTCTCAACCTACCCACATTGATTGGCGAGTTGGTGGCTGGCGTCATCATTGGAGCCTCTGGCCTCCACCTGGTCCTTCCCCCTGAAATCCAGACCCATATCAGCGCCAACCTGCTCCATGTGGTGAGTGGCCTGTCTTCGGTCCCCCAGGGTGTGGTGGATGAGATCTACGCGGAAACCTCCGTCAAGCTGGCCAGCTTGTCACAGATTGGTCTTTATGCCCTCCTGTTTCTCACGGGCCTGGAAAGCGACTTGAAGCAACTGATCAAGGTGGGGGGACGGGCCTTGAGCGTCGCCACCGTTGGGGTCATTCTACCGTTTGCAGGGGGCACCCTGGGACTGATTTACCTCTTTGGCGTTGATACAATTCCAGCCATCTTTGCTGGTGCAGCCATGACAGCCACCAGTATTGGCATCACCGCCAAGGTGTTCGGTGAGCTCAAGTACTTGAAAACCAGTGAAGGGCAGACGGTGATTGGCGCTGCAGTGCTGGACGACATCCTGGGCATCGTGATCCTGGCGGTGGTGGCCAAGCTGGCGACGGGTGGTTCTCTGGCCGCTGGTCCCATCGTCAAGCTGCTGGTGGCCGCAGTGGCGTTTGTGGCCCTCTCCCTGTTCCTGAGCCGCACTGCTGCCCCTTGGTTTGACCGGTTAGTGGATACCCTGGAGGCACCGGGGGAGAAAATTGTCTGCGGCTTTATCGTGCTGGCTCTGGGCTGTTTTACCGCCACAGCCATTGGTCTGGAGGCGGTGCTTGGCGCCTTTGCAGCAGGCCTGGTGCTGAGTAATTCCAAACACGTCCATGAACTCACAACCTTGACCGAGCCCCTCGTGGCCCTCTTCGCCACCCTTTTCTTCGTGATGATCGGCACGGGCTTTGATTTCTCCGTGATCAACCCCCTGAATCCCGATAACCGTGGTGGCCTGGCCATGGCTGGCTTCCTGCTGGTTGTGGCCATCCTGGGCAAGGTGGCCACGGGCTGGGCCTATTGGGGCAAGGAAAAAACCAATCGTCTGGCTGTGGGTCTGGGCATGATGCCCCGGGGAGAAGTGGGTCTGGTGTTCCTGGCCCTGGGAAGCAGCACCCATGTTCTCGGTGGCAACCTGGAAGCGGCAATTCTCCTGATGGTGATTGGCACCACCTTCCTGGCCCCCCTGCTGCTGCGCCTGGTGCTGCCCGGCACAGGCGGCGATGATCCTGAATTGGTGAGCGCTGCATCGTCTTAAGGCTCTTTCTTCCTGGTCCCCCTTCCCCGCTGAACGCCATGACCGTTGTTCGTTCAAAGCCCTCAGCCAACTGGCCTGAATCTTCCGTGGCGGGCACCGCAACGGCCCATGACGTCAACGTCACCAGCGACCCTTGGCGATTTCGCGGGCATTCCATCCACTGCCTGAGGGCAACGCCACAAGGCCATGGGGCGGCAAGGGCCAGCCAGGGGCGGCCGGCCCTTGTGCTCATTCACGGCTTTGGCGCCAGCACCGACCATTGGCGCCATAACATCCGCCACCTCGCTCAACAACATGAGGTCCATGCCTTCGACCTGCTGGGCTTTGGCCGTAGCGCCAAGCCCACGGACCTGGCCCTGGACACCACCTTTTGGCGGGATCAGCTCCTGGCCTACATCAAGGAGCGGATGAGACGACCTGCGGTATTGGTGGGCAATTCCCTTGGGGGATATGTGGCCCTTCGGGCGGCAGCGGCTCAACCGGATTCCACTGCTGGCCTGGCTCTGCTCAATCCCATGGGACGGTTTCGTGAGCAGCAAGGCAGGATGTCGAAGCAGAAGGGTTTTTCCTGGGCTGCTAGTGGTCTGATGGCCATCGGGCTCGTCTTTCTCAAAAACCCCATCTTCCAGAGGCTGCTGTTTGAGTACCTGCGACGGCCCGCCACGATCCGCCGCCTGTTGCGGAAGGTGTATGTGGATCACACCAATGTGGACGAGGCCCTAGTGGATTCCATTCGCCGTCCTGCCCTGGATCCTGGCGCCTTTGCCGTGTTTTCCAACATCCTCAATATGCCCCCCCATCGTCCGGTGGATGAGTGGTTTTCCCGGTTGCGCGCCCCGCTGCTGCTCTGCTGGGGACGCCATGACCCCTGGATCAATCCCATTCCCCGGCTGGCGCTGTTTCGTCAAGCGGCGCCAGAAGCCAAGGAGGAGATTATGGATGCTGGCCACTGCCCCCATGACGAACAACCAGAGCACTTCAACTCGATCCTTTTGCAATGGCTGGACAGTCTTGAAGCCACAGCCACGGCTTGAACAATGTCCCGCCAGGATCCGCCTTCAGGGGAAAAGCGTCCATAGGCTGACGTCCTGTGCGACCATGATGCAATGAACTCCCCCACCTCCTTATCACTGAAGCGCATCCTGGTGCTGTCCGGTTGCAGTGCTTTGCTGGTGCTCAGCAGCGGTGCTCTGCTCAACTGCAGTTGGGCGGCCCTCATTACAGACAGTCCCAAGGAGGTGATTGATGAGGCGTGGCAGATCATTTACCGCAACTACCTGGATTCCACAGGTGACTACGACAAAAGCAGTTGGCGCCAACTGCGCAAGGAACTTCTTGCCAAGAGCTACAGCACCAAAAAAGAGGCCTACGAGGCCATTCGGGGCATGCTGCTGACCCTGGAAGATCCCTACACCCGCTTCATGGACCCTGACGAGTTTAAGGAGTTGCACATTGATACCACCGGTGAGTTGACGGGGGTGGGGATCCAGCTCAGCTTTGACGAGGAAGCCCAGCTTTTGACAGTGGTGGCGCCCATTGAGGATGGCCCCGCCGCCACAGCCGGTGTCCAGACCAACGACCGCATTGTGGGCATTGACGGCGAGGATGCCCGAGGGATGAGCTCGGAAGAAGCAGTGCAACTGATCCGTGGACCCATTGGCTCTCTTGTCACCCTCACCATTGAGCGGGATGGGGAGAGCTTTGATGTGGTCATCATCCGGGACCGCATCAGCATCAATCCAGTGGTGAGCCGGATCAATACCACCTCGGCCGGCGCCCAGGTGGGCTATATCCGTCTGAAGCAGTTCAGCGCCAATGCAGCCGCAGACATGTCCAAGGTGGTCAGAGATATGGAAGCCCAAGGTGTTGATGCCTATGTGTTGGATCTGCGCTTCAATCCCGGCGGCCTTCTGGAAACCAGCGTGGCTATTAGCGATCAGTGGCTGGATGTTGGCGTTCCCATTGTGAGTATCCAGAGTGAGCGTTCCAAGCGTGTACGCTTCACGCGACAGCAACAGCTCACGGATGATCCCCTGGTGGTTTTGGTCAATGAGGTGAGTGCCAGCGCCAGTGAAATTTTATCCGGCGCCATTCAGGACAATGACCGGGGCAAGCTTGTGGGGGAGCAAACTTTTGGGAAGGGGCTGGTGCAATCCGTCCGCCCCCTGTCGGACGGTTCCGGCATGACAGTGACCATCTCCAAATATCTGACTCCCAATGGTCGAGATATCCACAGGGAAGGAATTGCACCGGACGTGAAGTCTCCGCTGAGCGTCGAAGAGCTTCGGGACCTGGGTGTGGATGGATTGGGCACCAACAAGGATCGCCAATACCGGGTTGCGGAAGGGATTGTCCTGAAAGCACTGGTTCAAAGCTTGGAGAGGGACGCCCAGGCCCTCCAGGGTCAGGCTCATCAATATGAGGAATGATCCTCTCAGCAGAGAGGGACCCCCAAGAGAGCAGCAGGAGGATGGGTGCTGGCCCAGTTGTTGGGGCTGAGGGAGGAGCAGGTTGCCCGCATCCGCCCCTTTTCCCAAGGAACATGGCTGTGAAGCAGGTGGATGACAGGAAGGTGTTGAGCGACATCATCCCTGTCCTTCAGAAGGGGCTGCGCTGGGTGGATGCCCCGGCAACCCCCACAAAAACCCCTACAACCGCTGCTGCCGCTGCTGCCGCTGGTGAGACAAGGGTGTTTTTGATCTCGTCTTTGCCGAGTTGTCAGCATCCGATGCCCCAGAGCCACCTGATGCCCCAGAGCCAGAGGTGCTGATGATTGACGCCACTGATCTCAAAGCCCATCCCACGGCGTCCAGCCTCAACAAGGGGGGGTGTCCCCGCCTGATTGGTGGCACCAAGGGGGGCATGGGCAGCAAGCTCCATGGGGTCTGCCACAGCAAAGGTGGCCCCCTGCGGCTCCACCTGAATGAGGGGCAATGCAGTGACTTCACCGGTGCTGATGTGTTGCGCAAGGACCTGCCGTCTGCGGCGACGGTGATGGGGGATCAAGGGCATGACAGGGACAACATCCGTAAGATGCTGTCCCAGCAGGGCATCACCCCTTGCATCCTGCCCCGTCGCTGCCGCAAGAAACCAGTCCATGACCACAAGAGACTGGATCACAAGCGTCACAAAATTGAGAATCTCTTTTCCCGATTAAAAGACTGGCGGCGTCTTGCAACCCGCTACGACGGCTGCGCCCACGTCTTCCGTTCTGGCATCCTCCTGGCTGCCATTGGCCTCTTCTGGTGATGAGGCCTGCCCCTAGGGGGTGTTGACAGGAGGGCTTATTGGGTGGAATCGTTTTGCGGCCGGGTGGCATTGGGGAAACAAGTGCTGTATATCAAGCCAGTGGCCCTTGCTGAAGAGAGTTGGATGGGCTAGAGTGCCACCGACCGCTGCTTTGGCGCTGATGGGCTTTGATTCACTGTCTGTGGGGTTCAGGAGTGAAGGGGGAGGATGGAGTTGGTGGGAATTATTGAGGAAAGTGTCAAAAAGAGTGTCCAGTGGGGGTATGAAGAGCGAAGGGGAGAATGAAGATGTTAAAATG
>JAJDUS010000084.1 GCA_022826535.1 Prochlorococcaceae cyanobacterium jk18x1bzbins.87 | reverse complement strand
CTCATAGAGCATGTCTTCGGTGGCTGCATCACTGAGGTTGTAGAAGAGTTGGACGCAATGCACTCGCAAGATGGACTCCAGCGGATAGGGAACTCTCCCCTTGCCTGCTTTGGGGTAGTACGGCCTAATCTGCTCCACCAGCCGCTCCCAGCGGATGAGTCGATCCATCCCCTCCAGAAACAGCTCCCGCCCCGTCTTCCCCTTCTTGGTCTCCTACTCAAGGTCAGCAAAGCTCTTCTCCATGCTCTTCATGCCAGGCAAGCTCCAACCATCCCTTTATCTTATCACTTGTAGAGACTTGTTCACAGATGCCCTAGGGAACCTCTGAACAAGCCGGAGTTGTCCGCCATCAGACTCCTGCCTTCCCTGTCTCTACTGAGCTTTCAATAGCTCTCAGAGCCTCAAGGGGACTTGTTCAGATGTTCCCTAGCTTTCATGCCACTGGTGATAAATCGTAATGAGGGCGGGAGGGGAAATAAGGCCTGGGCCAGGTGCAGGATGGGGGGAAAGCAGAAGACCAGGATCCGTTGCAACACCATGGCTAAATGCAAGACAACACGGCGTCCCAAAGGGGCCACAGGCCGATCCGCCGTGTTGGCGGAGAATCGCTTTGCCCGCCATCAATACGACATCCTGGAGACCCTGGAGACAGGCCTTGAGTTACTGGGCACCGAGGTGAAATCCATTCGTGCGGGCAAGGCCAATCTGCGGGACGGCTTTTGCCTCATCCGGGATGGTCAGCTTTGGCTCCATAACGTTCACATCTCTCCCCATCAGCAGGCGGGCAGCTATTTCAACCATGAACCCCTGCGGACCCGCCGGGTGCTGGCCCGGCGGCGGGAGATTAACCGCCTGGAGGTGGGGGTGGCCCAGAAGGGGCTCACCGTGGTGCCCCTCAATCTTCACCTGAAGGGCTCCTGGATCAAGCTGAGCCTGGCCCTAGGGCGGGGACGCAAGCTGCACGACAAGCGCCGGGACGACCGCGCCAAGGAGGACCGTCAAACCATGCGCGCTGCCCTGGGCCGCCCCTGAATGCTGCCTCCTCATGGGCGTGGTTGCCGGAGCCCCCGTTGAGCTAGCCATTGGGCATCAAACAGGCGGGATTGATAGCGGCTCCCGGCATCGCAGAGAACAGTGACAATGCAATGGCCTGGCCCCATCTCCTGGGCTGTTTGCATGGCGGCGGCCACATTGATACCCACGGAGCCCCCCATGAACAGCCCCTCCTGCCAGAGCAGGTCATAAATGGTGTTCAGGGCCGTCTGGTCGTCAATGCGGATGGCGTCATCCACAGGGGCACCGGCCAGATTGGCGGTGACCCGGCTGTTGCCAATCCCTTCGGTGATGGAGGAGCCGCTGATGCTGATGGTCCCCGTGCTGAACCAGGCGTGCAGCCCACTGCCGTGGGGGTCAGCCAGTACACAGCGGACAGAGGGGTTTTGCTCCTTCAAATAGCGGGCCACACCGGCATAGGTGCCCCCCGTGCCGGTTGCAGCAACCCAGGCATCCACCCGGCCCCCGGTTTGGTCCCAGATCTCCGGCCCCGTTGTGGCGTAGTGGGCATCCCGATTGGCCGTGTTGTCAAACTGGTTGGCCCAAATGGCCCCTGGCAGCTCCTGGGCCAGGCGACCGGAGAACTTTACATAGTTGTTGGGATCCCGGTAGGGAACAGCGGGAACCGTGCGCACTTCGGCCCCCAAGGTGCGCAGCAGGGTGATTTTCTCCTGGGACTGGGTCTCCGGAATCACGATCAGGGCCCGGTAGCCCTTGGCGTTGCAAAGATGGGCCAGGCCAATGCCCGTGTTGCCCGCCGTACCCTCCACCACCGTTCCACCTGGAACCAGGGCGCCCGAGGCTTCAGCCTGTTGCACAATGCCAAGGGCGGCGCGGTCCTTCACCGAGCCCCCCGGGTTCATGAACTCGGCCTTGCCAAGAATGTGGCAACCCGTTGCCTGGCTGAGGCGTCGCAGACGAATGAGCGGAGTGTTGCCGATGGCTTCCACGAAACCGTCGGTCATGCCCACCATGGTGCTACTGCCAGTGTCCAGACTCTGAATGTTACCCGTTAGCTGGCATGGGATCAGGGCTTTTGATGGAGCTGATTCCCTTAGGCTATGGGGGCAGGAGGGGGACGCCATGCCCAGCGGCAACCGGCAGACCATGGGCCCCGGTCAGCGCTTCCGGGTCATCCGGCAGGTGAGCGAAGATCTGATCCGTGGTCTGGAGCCGGAGGATTTGATGCTTCAGGGGATGGCTGACGCCAGCCCAGCCAAGTGGCATCTGGCCCACACCACGTGGTTTTTTGAGCAGTTCCTGCTGCAAAACGATGCACGGCACCAGGCTGCCCCTGCCCCGTGGCACACCCTGTTCAACAGCTACTACCGCACCATTGGCGCTCCCCATCCCCGCCATCAGCGGGGCCTGCTCAGCCGCCCGGCCCTGCGCCATATTCTGGCCTGGCGCCAACGGGTGAACGGGTCCATGGAACGTCTCCTGGCCCAAGTGGAGCCGGAGGCGGGATTCAACCCGTCCCCGGCACAACGCCAGTTGCTGGCCACAACCGAGTTGGGCCTGAACCATGAGCAGCAGCACCAGGAGTTGTTGCTCATGGACCTGCTGGATGGGTTTTCCCGTAACCCCTTGGAGCCCGTCTACGCCCCTGCTGCCCTTTCCCATCAAGACCAGCCTGCCCGCCAGAGTGGGGGGTCCCTCTCCTCTCCACCTCCCTTGGGCTGGTGGCACCACCCTGGTGGACTGGTGACCTTGGGACACCAGGGGGAGGGATTCCATTTTGACAATGAGTCCCCAGCCCATCGGGTCTGGCTGGAACCCTTTGCCATGGGGGATCGCCTGGTCACGAATGGGGAATATGCCGCTTTCATGGCGGATGGGGGCTACCAGGACAGCCGCCACTGGATGGACGAGGGCTGGCATTGGCGCCATGGCCAACACATCACGGCGCCCCGGTACTGGCGGAAGGACCATGACGGTTGGCGGTGGGAGTTCACCCTGGAGGGCCGCTGTCCCCTGGACCCCAATGGACCTGTGCGCCACCTCTCCTGGTTTGAAGCGGATGCCTATGCCCGTTGGGCCGGCGCTCGCTTGCCCCTGGAAGTGGAGTGGGAAACCATGGCCCGCCATGCATCGTGCCGCCATGGTCAGTGGCTGGATTGCCAGCATCTCAGACCTCGTCATGCCACAGTGGCGCCAGGGGCCTCGATGATTCAACAGGTGTTGGGCGACCTTTGGGAGTGGACGGCCAGCCCCTATCGACCCTATCCGGGCTTTCAAATCCCATCGGGAGCAGTGGGCGAATACAATGGGAAGTTCATGAGTTCACAGTTTGTGTTGCGGGGCGGCAGTTTCCTCACACCTGCTGGGCACCATCGACCCACCTATCGCAACTTCTTCGCGCCCCGGAGTCGCTGGATGGCCTCCGGTCTCCGTCTGGCCCGGGATGAAGCGTCCCTCTAAATGAACCCCACACTTCTGACGCAGCCAGAGCTGATCGACCTGCACCCCAGCCCTGGCGACCTGCGGGCCGTTGTGGGGCAGGGCTTGGCCCAGCAGCCCCGACAACTCCCCCCATGGTTGCTCTATGACCAGGAGGGCTCCCAGCTCTTTGAGGCCATCTGCCAACAGCCGGAATACCACCTCACTCGTCTGGAGAAAGGTCTGCTGCAGCGCCATGCGCACCACATTCGGCACTGCTGCGGGGGGCATGGTGCTGGGGGGCTGATCACAGTTGTGGAGTTTGGCGCTGGGGGCGCCCACAAGGTGGCGCCCCTTCTGCAAGCACTCCGGCCCGCCGCCTATGTGGCCCTGGACATCAGCGCAGCCCATGTTCATGCTGCCTGTATCGGGCTCCAGCCGCTCCACCCCCAGGTGCCCATGGTGGCCATTTGTTGTGACTATGGGCGCCTGTCAGCCCTGCCGGATCATCCCCTCCTGGCTGGTCAACGGCTGGGCTTTTTCCCCGGCAGCTCTCTTGGCAACTGCTCCCGTGCTGGCGCCGTGGCCCTGTTGCGTCACATGGCCACCCTGTTGGGGCCGGGGAGCAAGCTACTGCTGGGCATGGACCAGCCCCAGGACATCGCCGTCATGGAAGCAGCCTATGATGATGCCGCAGGGGTCTCCGCCCGGTTTGCACGGAATCTGCTGGTGCGCCTGAACCGGGACCTGGGGGCCAATTTTCAACCCCGACACTTTGCCTACCAGGCCCACTGGAATCCCAGCGGGCAACGCATTGAAATGGCCCTGGTGAGCCAGCGGGAGCAGAGGGTGCGGATTCCCCCATTGGAGGCTGTGGTTCCATGGGCCATGGGGGAGAAGCTCATCACGGAGCACAGCCACAAGTGGGGACCAGAGGAGGTCCAGGTCATGGCCCAACAAGCGGGGTGGCATGGCGTGGGGCGCTGGTGTGACCCCCAGGATCGCTTTAGTCTCCATTTAATGGAGCATGGATCTCCCTCGCAATGCTGATCAGCCATGGGACAAGCAGAGCAACGGGCCATTGCCCGTCGTGTGCAGCAGGATCTCTCCGCTGCGTTGGAGACTTTGTACCGGGACGTGTTTGATCAGATGAGTCAGGAAACCCTGGGGGAAGGGGCCATGGCCCGTCTCACCCAGTTGATCCTCCGCTCTCGCGATGGGGCGCTTTCCCCCCTGCAAGAGGCTATGGGCCCATCTCCCCTCACCCATGCCCCCCAGGACGAGCCATCCCGCGATTCCTGAGTGAGCATGACTTCACAACACTGGCTTGATGATCTCAGCCACAGGCTGGATGCATGGCTGGACACATGGTTGGCCAACCATCCTGGCCAGGGGGCCCTACTGGAAGAGGAGGAACGCAATGCAGCCCAGTCCACAGGGACAGACCACTGGATACGGCTTCGGCAGGAAGCCCGGCAACTGCGGAATCTTCTTCTCCAGCAAGGAGAGGCCATTCAACTCTGGCGCCAACGTCAGGAGGAGGCCTTGAGGGGCCACAACAGTACCCTGGCCCATCAATGTGCCGACCATGAGCACCGCTGCCGCCTGGAGGGCCAAGTGATGTGGGAGCGTCTGGAGATGATCGGGTCTTTGCCTCCGGAGGCGTGGTGCACCACAGCCGCCCGGGGCGGTTGGCAGGTGACGGAAGTTCCCGCCTTCCTGCAACAGGCCTGGTCCAACTTCGTGGTGGAGCAGCAGCTGCAGGAACTGCGGCGTCACGCCGGCAAAGGCTGAGGCTTAGCGTGTCGGGGTGTTGGGATCAAGGCTGACCCCCCCCGGGGGGGGGGTGTCGTCGGGATCGGCAATGAGCATGTGCTGCAGCACAATTTCAGGCCGTTCACTGTCGCGCCAGCGAATCCTGTAGGCGGGCATCTTGGTGCCACGGCTGGTGGCCTGCTCAACAGGTTCCATGACCCAGCCCCGCCGGGACCGCCCCTGGGGATTGCGCTTAATCACTGCATCAGCGTGTTTGAAACGGAATCCAACGCGTTCACCGCTCATGGTGGAAGAACCTCCAGCTTGCTCAAGAGGGACAGGATGCCCATCGCCAGATTATCTCTTGCCGGGTGGGGGGCTTCAGCTTCTCTCAACGGTCATCCCTCCTCGGCCGCGGGACGCAGCAGGGGAAAGGCAATGACATCACGGATGCTGGGGGAGTCTGTCAACACCATGGCCAGGCGGTCAATGCCAATGCCAATGCCACCGGTGGGGGGCATTCCGTATTCCAGGGCTGTGAGGAAGTCCTCATCCACCGCCTGCGCCTCCAGATCCCCGGCAGCACGGCGCTCCTGCTGGGCTTCCAGCCGATGGCGCTGCTCCAGGGGATCCGTGAGTTCACTGAAACAGTTGGCGGTCTCCCGGCCAGCAATGAACAACTCGAAACGCTCCACCAGCCCTGGTCTGCTCCGGTGTGGTCGGGCCAGGGGAGAGATCTCCACGGGATAGTCCAGGACGAAGGTGGGTTGGATCAAACGGGGCTCCACCCTTTGTTCAAAGGCCTCGTTCAGGAGGCGCCCCAGGCTGTCCGCCATGGGGGGAAGCTCCAGACCAGCCGCGGCCATGGCTGCCCCAGCCTCCGCAGCACCGGGAAAACGGGCAAAGTCAAGGCCTGTTTCCTCCTGGACCAACTGGTGCATGGTGGCTTGACGCCATGGGGGTGTCAGATCGATGGCCTGGCCCTGGACCTCCAGGATGGTGGAGCCGCAAACCTGTCGGGTGACGGTGCTGATCAGGTCCTCTGTCAGCGTCAGCATGTCCCGATAGTCGCCATAGGCCTGGTAAATCTCCACCGAGGTGAATTCCGGATTGTGGCGGGTGCTGATGCCTTCATTGCGGAAAATGCGCCCCAACTCATAAACACGCTCGAAGCCCCCCACAATCAAACGCTTTAAGTGGAGTTCTGTGGCAATGCGCAGATAGAGGGGCAGATCCAGGCTGTGGTGATGGGTCTGGAAGGGACGGGCATCGGCACCACCCGCCTCCGCCTGCAACACCGGCGTCTCAATTTCCAGAAAGTCCTTCTCGTCCAGGTAGCGGCGGATGGAACCGACCAACCGGGCCCGGCGGCGTAAGGTCTGACGGGTTCGGGGGTTCACAATCAAGTCCAGATGGCGCTGGCGGTAACGTTTTTCCACGTCAGTGAGGCCATGCCACTTGTCCGGGAGGGGAAGCAGGGCTTTGCTGAGCATTGCCCAGCGCCGCACCTTCACGGACAACTCACCACGCCCTGTGCGCCGCAGGATGCCCCAGACCCCCAGAACATCCCCGCTATCCACAAGACCCGTGATGTGGGAAAAGGCCTCTGGGTCCTCCGGCATCCCTTCCGCCAGGGTGGTCTTCTCAAGGAAGAGTTGAATGGCGCCCGTCTCATCCTGCAACTGGAAGAAGGCCAGCTTGCCCAACACCCGCCGCCCCATCACACGGCCTGCCACCTGAACGGACACATCCCGCTCCTCACCTTTGGGCAAGTCGCTATGGTCCCGCTGGAGATCCTGGAGATGGTGACTGGGGGCAAAGCCCAAGGCATAGGGCTCGTAGCCCAACTGGCGCAAGGTGTTGGCTTTTTGCAGGCGCGTGGTGCGTAGCTCGGACAAGGGTGCAACCCGGATCACTCCTGGCCATCTTGCCCTTGATCTGCTCCTCCCCATGAATGGTGAGGATTCCCTCCTTCAGATGATTGCCCCCTTGAAGGAGGGTGCTTGTACCCCATCGTACTGGTGAGGCTGGCCTCAGTTGTTGGCGTGAGAGACACTGGTGACCCCTTGGGAGACATAGCCTGTTCCCCGCACGGTGAGGATCAACTCCGGATTGCGGGGGTCCGGTTCCAGCTTGTTGCGGAGGCGGGCCACATAAACATCCACCACCCGCAGGTTGGTGGCCTTGCGGGGCGGATAGCCCCAGAGTTCTTCCAGGATGGTGGCGCGAGGCACCACCGTCCCCGGCTCACGAAACAGAAGCTCCAACAGGCTGAACTCCGTATAGGTGAGTCCCAATCGCTCCCCCTTGCAGGTCACTTGGCGGCGATTGGTATCAATCACCAAATGGCCGGCGCGGATGATGCCCGTTTGGTAACGCATCTCCGGTTGAGCGGAAGGTTGTGGCGGAGCGGTCACCTCCTGGCGGCGCAGAACGGCGGCAATGCGCATCTCCAATTCACGGGGCGCAAAGGGCTTGGGCAGGTAGTCATCCGCCCCCAACTCCAGGCCAGCCACTTTCTCGCTGGTGTTGTCCAGCGCCGAGACAATAATGATGGGCACAGGGGACTCGGCCCTGATCTGGCGGCAGACGCCAAAGCCATCCAGCTTGGGCAGCATCACATCCAGTACCACAAGGTCTGGTTGTTCCCGATAAAATTGGCTCAGGGCCTCTTCCCCATCCCCAGCCAAGGTCACGCCATAGCCGGCCATGCGCAGGCGGGTCTCCAGGATGCGCCGCACAGCAGGTTCGTCATCCACCACCAGCAGATGCTTGCGGGGCTTGGGGGCTGCACCTTGGAACTCCTCCTCAAGAGGGGGGTCATCCCCTGGGGGTTGCTGGGCCCCTGAGCAACCGTTCACGCCCATGGCCACTGGAGACCTGTTGGGCTGGGGCTCCGACTCCATCAACGAAGGAATTGCAGTTCTTCATAAAGCCTACAGACCGCAATCCGCCCATGGTGGCCCCCCAGAGTCGGGAAAAAGAAACACCCCCCTAAAAGGTCCTGGAATCCGGTCCTGGGTCCACTAATGATCATCGAGACTGCTGACATGGCGGTTCCACGCATCAGCGGCGGCCTCCACAGCCTCTTCAGCGGAGAGCTGGCCCACCATGGCCTGCTGCAGATGGTTGTAGATCACAGCCTGCAGTTGCTTGATCTCCGGGTCCGCAGGAACCAGCACGCGGGCCCGCTCCAAGGCATGAAGACTGACATCCTGGGCGGACAACGCCTGGGCTCCGGCCTCGTCTCCGGGTTCCAGGTCCTTCCGGGCCTGGTCCACATCCCGCTTGAGGGCCGCCATGGCCTCACCTGCAGAGGGGAGGGTGCCAGAGGCCCTGGCAAATTCGTACTGGTTGGTAGGATTGGTGAGGAACAGGGCAAAGTCCACCGCCGCTTCCGGTTGATCGGATTGCTCAGGCACCACCAGGTTCATCACAGCCATATTGGCGCTTCCGTCAGGTCCGGTCAGGGGTGGAGCCACCTGGGTGCGGGCTGCCACGGCGGGAGCGTTGGTGCGAATGGAGTTGAGTGTCGCCGCACTGGTGGACAGAAGGGCCAAATCACCGGATTGATAGAGCTCAATAGCGCGGCGATGGCCTTGACTCACCACCTCCTGGGGCAAGAGGCCACGACGGTAGAGGTCTGTCCAGAAGCGGAAGGCGCGCCGGCCAGCAGGGGTATTAAACGCCGCCCGCTTCTCCTCGTCCACCAGTTGCACCCCCATTTGCACAAAGGATTCCAGGATTTCCGCAGAATCCCCAGGCACCACCGAAACAAACAAGGCATGGCGACCCGTGGCTTGCTTGACAGCCTGGGCAAATGCTGGCAGGTCTTGCCAATGGGCCGGTGGCTGGCGGTGGCCGGCGGCCTCCAACAACTCCCCATTGACGAGGGTGATGCGACTGGTGAGATACCAGGGGATTCCAAACGTCCCCCCGGGGCCTGTGCTGGCCTGCCAGGCACCCTCCAGGTACCGTTCTCGCTCCTGTGGGGCCACGTGCTCATCCAGATTCAGCAGTCCACCCCGGCTGGCGAGCTTGGCCGCAAATTTGGGGTTCAGATTCACCACGTCTGGGGCAGTGCGGGCAAACACCGCCGCCAGCAGCTTCTGCTCCACCGCTCCCCAAGGAATATCGGTCCAGCGCACATCAACATCAGGATTCCGGGCCTCCCACTCCGCCACCAGCCCATTCAGATAGGGATCAAACTTGGGTGAGAGTTGAAGGGTCCACACCTCCAGTTGCCGTGCCGGGGGACCGGCGCCACAGGCTTGCAGCGCCAGGCCCAGCGGGAGCAGGAGCGCAAGGGACCGGATGGCCCCTGTCCGGAGCCAGGGGCGGGGCGAGGATGCAGGCCACTTAACCATGGTCATTAATCATGGCGGCGCCGGTCCAGGTGAAACCATAGCCGCAGCAACAGGGTGCTCGCCAGTGGCGCCAGGAATCCGGTCACCAGGGCAGCGGCGATGGTTCCATGCAAACCCGCATCGCCAATCTCCCGACCAAACCAGCCCGCAGCCGCCACATCACTGGACAGAATCCCGGAACCGGGCTGGGCATGGCTGGAGCGGGGGTCAGCCAGGAGGCGCAGTTGCACCATCAACGTGCAGTCAACGAGAAGGGAACCCAGGCTGGCCTGGATGGCCATGGCAGCAGGGCTGGGGCGGCTGAGTTGGCGATACCCGGTTCCACGTCCCCAGAGCCAGGCCAACAGGACCAGCCCATAGAGGGGCGTTGCGGCGCCAATGGTCATGGTCTCCAGGGCAAAGCCCAGGATGGAAGCGCCAATGAGTCCTGCCATGGTCCCTTGGGACAGGGCCCACGGCAGAAGCCACAGGACCAGCCAGTTGGGACTCACCCCATCCAGCATCAGCCAGCCAGGAGAAGCGAAGGAGAGCTGCAGCGCCAGAAGACCCGTTGCGCAACCACAGACGAGCACGGATTGGGGCCTGGTTGTGGCGGAGTTCATTGGACCAGCTCAGGGGGGGCCTGAAGCAACACCTCAGCCCAGGCAATGGCATCAATGGGGGCGCTGGGCTGGACCACAGCTTCAGGGGCGGGGGCACGATTGTGATCAACATTCTGCACCACCCCCACGGGAATTCCACCGGGCACCAGGGTGCTGGCGGCTGAGGTCACCACCACATCTCCCGGGATGGTGCGGGGATTCTCGGTGAGGAAGCGCAGCACTGGACGGCCGGAACCAAGACCACTGAGCAGACCATGGTGATTGGTGCGGGCCACCAGGACGCCAATGCGGCTGGTGGGATCCGTGATGAGGGTGACCTGGGCCGTGTTGGTGGTCACGGCCGTGATGCGACCCATTAACCCCCCTGGTCCCACCACCGCATAGCCAATACGAATGCCGTGGCGGCTGCCACGGCCCAAGGTCAACTGCCGCCACCACACCGCCGGGCTGCGGGCAATCACAGGTGCCTTCAAGCTGGTGCCCCGTGGGACAGAGGGCAATCCGAGCAGCTCCTTGAGGCGCTGGTTTTCCTTTTCCAGAAGGATGAGCCGCTCCATATTGGCCACCTCTTCCGCCTCCTGCACCCACTCCAAACGGGTTGGTCCTGGCCAGAAGGGACGGCTGAGAATGGCGTAAGACTCCATCAAAACTCCATTGATCATCTGCCCCATGGGGCTGGCCATGGCCATTGCACTGGCCATGGCGGCGCCCAACCAGAGCAGCCGGATGCGTTGCTGCCTGGCCCGCCTTGTGCTCTGCTGAAACGCTTTGTGCAGGCGCACCATGGGCCTGGTTTCAGAGGGGTGTCAACCGAGGGCAGTCCTCACAGGTGTTCATTGGGCTCCAGCACCCGCCCCAGCCGACCGTAGTCCTCAAGGACACGGGCGCAACCCATCACCACACACTCAAGAGGGTTCTCGGCGACATGGGCCACAATCCCCGTCTCATGGGCAATGAACTCACTGATGCCCCTCAGTTGGGCCCCGCCTCCCGCCAGCATAATGCCCCGTCCGGCGATATCGGAGGCCAGTTCAGGGGGCGTGCGCTCCAGAGTCTTCTTGATCAGATCGGCGATCATGCTAAAAGACTCTGCCAGGGCTTCCCGCACCTCGCCGCAAGAGATAGTGACATGGCGAGGAAGGCCCGAAGCCAGATGAAGGCCCCGCACCTCCATGCTCATGGAATTCTCCTCTTCGTTGGGGAAAGCGGAGCCAATGCTGACCTTGATCTTCTCCGCCGTATGCTCGCCGATCAGAAGGTTATGGGTTTTCTTGACGTATCTGCAAATGGCGTCATCAAATTCGTCCCCCGCCACCCGCAAGGACTCGCAAATCACAATGCCCCGCAGGCTGATGACAGCCACTTCAGTGGTGCCGCCGCCAATATCCACAATCATTGTCCCCACAGGGTCAACCACGGGCAGTCCGGCGCCGATGGCGGCAGCCATGGGTTCATCAATGAGATACACCTCACGGGCCCCCACCATGGCCGCATCCCGCAATGCACGGCGCTCAACCCCTGTTACGCCGCTGGGAATGCCCACCACAAGACGGGGCGCCAGGGACTTGCGCCCCTCATTGCCTTTCTCAATAAAGCTTTTAATCATCAACTCGGTGGCGTCAAAGTCAGCGATCACTCCATCCCGCAGAGGGCGAACGGTGCGGATGTTTCCCGGGGTACGCCCCAACATGCGGTGGGCCTCCCTACCGGCATCAATAAGCTTCCCTGTATTGACGTCAATTGCCACAACAGAGGGTTCCGAGAGGACCGTACCCTTCCCCGTGACGTAGATCAGCGTATTTGCAGTGCCCAAGTCAATCCCGATGTTGCGAGCGAGGCTGAAAGGACGAAACATGAAGGAAAAAGTGGTGTGTACAGATCCGAGGTGTCACAAGAGCTGGATGATCGCGGCGGCGCAAGGAACTGTGACCTTCCCATCATAAGGCCACAGGGTCAACTGGCTAGCCTGCAGCAGATGCGGTTGCGGGGGAACCCTTGAAGGGGAAACCCAGCCAATGGCTGACCCAATCCTTCAACCCACTCTCCAGGAATCACCACACCATGAGCGTCAACTCCATCACCCTTGTCGGCCGGGCCGGTCGTGACCCTGAAGTTCGCTACTTTGAGTCTGGAACAATGGTGGCCAATCTCACCCTCGCGGTCAATCGCCGCAACCGGGAGGAGGAGCCTGACTGGTTTAACCTTGAAATCTGGGGCCGCACAGCCCAGATTGCTGCGGACTACGTGAAAAAGGGGTCCCTTCTGGGAATCGTCGGCTCCCTCAAGCTGGACCATTGGAAGGACCGCAGCAGTGGTGAAGACCGCTCCAAGCCAGTGATCCGCGTGGACCGGCTGGAGCTGCTGGGTTCGCGACGGGATAATGCGGCGCCCATGGCTGCCCCGGAGCCTGACCCTGCTCACCCAGGCGAAGAGGAGGCCCCCTTTTAGGTCCAGGTTCCTTTCCTCAGAGGTGGGAGTTGCGGGCGCGGCGTAGCATCCGCAGCCCCACAAAGACAGCCAAGCTCAGCAAAACCAGGACCAGCACCACCTTGGCCGCTGCGGAAACCGGTTCCAACCATGTCTCCACCTGCTGATAGCCTGTCCCAAGCGCCATCCCGGCCAGGGTCAGCAGGAGGGTCCACAGGAAGCTGCCCATGGTGGTCCACAGCAAAAAGGGGGGCAGGGGCATCAACTCGATGCCCGCAGGGACAGAAATCAAGGTGCGAACTCCCGGCACCAGCCGTCCCCAAAACACCACAGCGTTGCCATGGCGCGCAAACCATGTGCGGGTACGTCTCAGCTCATCAGCGGAGATGCCCAGCCAGCGTCCATGGCGCTGGAGCCAGCCTTCAAGCCGTTGCTCGTTCACCAGTCGGCCAAGGCCATACCAGGGCAGAGCGCCCACCACAGTGCCCAGCACCCCCGCCAGCACCACAGGGATCAACTGCAGCATCCCTTGCTGCACATAGAATCCCCCCAAGGGCATGATCAGTTCCGATGGGATGGGGGGGAAAATATTTTCCAGGGCCATGGCTGTGAAAATGGCCCCGTAACCCAGCAGGGGAGATGCAGCAACTGCATCACCAATGAGGCGGGGCAGAGCCATCAGCAAAGCGCCCAGATCCATGGGTCAAGCCTCAATACCGGTAGTGGTCAGATTTGAATGGACCGGTGATGGGCACACCGATGTATTCAGCTTGCTCAGGGGTGAGCTGGCTCAGCCGGGCGCCAATGCGCTCCAAGTGCAAGCGGGCCACCATCTCATCCAATGCCCTGGGCAGCAGATGCACCTGTTTGCCGTACTGCTCACTGTTGCGGAACAACTCAATCTGGGCCAAAACCTGGTTGGTGAACGAGTTGGACATGACAAAACTAGGGTGCCCTGTGGCACAGCCCAGGTTGACCAATCGTCCCTCCGCAAGTAGAATAATGCGCTTGCCATCGGGAAAGATGACATGATCAACTTGGGATTTGATGTTTTCCCATTGCAAGTCAACCAGGGAAGCCACATCGATTTCATTGTCAAAGTGGCCAATGTTGCAGATGATTGCCTCATTTTTTAGTCGCTCCATATGGTGGCGGGTGAGGACATTGATATTACCTGTTGCCGTGACAATAATATCAACCGTATCGCAGACATCCTCCAGACAGACAACCCGATAACCCTCCATGGCTGCCTGGAGAGCACAAATGGGATCCACTTCGGCAATCATCACCGTTGCACCCAATCCTCGCAGGGACTGGGCCGAACCCTTGCCCACGTCACCATAACCAATCACCAGGGCAGTTTTGCCTGCAATCATCACATCTGTGGCCCGCTTTATGCCATCCACAAGGGACTCTCGACAGCCATAAAGGTTATCGAATTTACTCTTGGTGACAGAGTCATTCACATTGATGGCGGGGAAAGGGAGGGCGCCGTTCTTCTGCAGCCGATAGAGACGGGCCACGCCGGTGGTGGTCTCCTCGGTCACCCCACGAATCGTGCCAGCGATCCGCCCATAGAAACCAGGATTCTGCTCCAGGCGTTGACGGACCAGAGCAAACAGGACCCGCTCTTCGGCATTGCCGGGGTTGTCCAACACGGTCGGATCATTCTCGGCCCGACAACCCAACAGAATTAAGCCGGTGGCATCGCCGCCGTCATCAAGGATCATGTTGGGGGTGTCCCCACCCGGCCATTCCATGGTCCGGTGGGTAAACTCCCAATACTCCTCCAACGACTCCCCCTTGAAGGCAAAGACAGGAATGCCTTGGGCTGCAATTGCTGCCGCCGCATGATCCTGGGTGGAGAAGATATTGCAGGAGGCCCACCGCACCTGGGCCCCCAGGGCCACCAGGGTTTCGATCAGAACAGCGGTCTGGACCGTCATGTGTAGGCTGCCGCAGATGCGGGCGCCCTGCAGCGGCTGCTCAGCGCCATACCGACGGCGCAAGGCCATCAGACCAGGCATCTCTGTTTCAGCAATGCGAATCTCCTTGTGACCCCAGTCCGCCAGACTGATGTCAGCCACCACATAGGGGGGGGATACGGTCTCTGCGGCAGGGGGCGGTGTTGGGGTGGAGGCAAGCATGGGGACATGTCCCTGAACAATGGTCTGGAGCCAAGGCGGGAAGGGCCAACTCCAGGGAACTTACGCTAGCCCAATGGGCAACGCCATTGCCCTTGATCCTGTGCCCAGTCGTTCGGGTTGCAAACTGGCGGAGAGGCGCAAACACCTGTGAACCTGACTCCCCTCCCCCATGCCCAGGCCACCCAGGCCTATGGGCGCCGTCTCGTCGGGATGCTACTGGCCACTGGCACAACGGGTGGTGTGGTGATCCTGCTGCAGGGTCCCCTGGGGGCAGGCAAAACCTGCCTGGTGGGTGGACTTGCCCAGGCCTTGGCCATTGGGGAACCCATCACCAGCCCCACCTTTGCCCTGGCCCAACACTACCGGGGGCAGTGGCGCAATCACCCCCTGACGCTGGTCCATCTGGACCTTTACCGCCTGGAGCAGCCCGGCGCCGCCGACCAGTTGTTCTGGGAGGAAGAAGAACTGGCCCACGAGCAGGGGGCCCTGCTGGCGGTGGAATGGCCTGAGCGCCTGAGCAAGTGGCCCCAGGAGGCTTGGCATCTACAGTTGCGCATGGCGGCCCAGGGGCGGTTAGCCCTATTGCGCAGCCCCTAGGGTCAGGACTCATCATATAGAGCAGCAGGAGGAGATGGAGGATGGCCCGGTTGTTTGGGCTCAGTGCGGAGCAGGTTGCCTGCATCCGCCCCTTGTTTCCCAAGGAACGTGGTGTGAGCAAGTGGATGACAGGAAGGTGTTGAGCGGCAATGCATGTCCTTCAGAAGGGTCTGCGCTGGGTGGATAGCCGCCTATGGTCCCCACAAAACCCTCTACAACCGTTGCCGCCGCTGGTGAGAAAAGGGTGTATTTGATCTGATCTTTTCCGAGTTGTCAGCAGCCGATGCCGCAGAGCTATCCGATGCCACAGAGCCAGAGGTCCTGATGCTCGACGCCACTGATCTCAAAGCCCATCCCACGGTGTCCAGCCTCAACAAGGGGGGTGTGCCCCCCGCCTGAGTGGTGGCGCCAAGGGGGACATGACCAGCAAGCTCCACGTGGTCTGCCACAGTCCCCTACGGCTCCACCTGAGTGAGGGGCAATGCAGTGACTTCACTGGCGCTGACGGGGTGCTGAAGATTTGCCGCCTGTGGCCGCGGTGATGGAAGATCAAGAGTATGACAACAACAAAATCCGCAAGATGCTGTCCCAGCAGGGCATCCGGCCTTGCATCCCGCCCCGTCGGTGCCGCAAGGAATCAGTCCATGACCACAAGAGGCTGGATCGCAGGCGCCGCAAAATCGAGACTCTCTTTTCCCATCTGTAAGGACTGGCGGCCCATTGCAACCCGCTACGACCGCTGCGCCCACATCTTCTGTTCTGCCATCCTCCTGCCCGCCACTGGCCTCTTCCAGTGATGAGGCCTGACTAAGCCCCCTTGCTTCCCATGCGAGTGGCGCCACGGCTACGGTTGGCCCCTTCCCATGGCGCCCTTCTCCGGAGCCGGGGTTGGCAAGCTATTGAAAAGGCCGGGTGGGGAACGTGCTAATCCACCATTATTGACGCCTCTTGCTTCTCCCGCCTCCCCCCGTCGTTCCTGCGAAAACAGGACTCCGCCCCCTTCACCACAGGGAAACCTGCCCAAGCACTGCCATGGGCGTTGGACTTCTGCCAATACCTTGTCCGCCTCTGTCCCATGCTCCGCATGTTATGTTGACGAAACAACGGGGCTCCTCTACGTTCAGAGGTATGTGGCGGGGAATGAATGGTGAGGCAGCCTCCGCAAAGAAGGAGCAATCCAAAGGTGCGTAAGGTGGAGGCACCGCCATCTGACCTTGATGTCCAGCAAGTGGTGCGTTCATGTCGCTACGTGGGGAGCCCCTATCACAAAGATATTGTCAGCTTTACGGGGCAGCCAAAACTTCGTCCAGACGCGAGCATATGTCCACCGGAATTGGCCCACAACCATGATCGTGTAGAAGCCTGGCTTCGTCAGGCGGTGGAAGCTGGTCACGCTCGTGGTTGGGGAAGCAGGTATCCCCGCTACGCTTGGTATCGAGGTGGCGACATCATCTACGAGGCCCGTGAGGGTTCACCAGGTTCTGGTGAATACCACGGTTATCCACTGGAGCCAAAACAGGAGGTCCGAGGGTTGCCATGACGATCCGCTTTGCTTTCGACTGGGTGGACGCTGCTTCGTCACTGGACATGGCCATGGGGCAGACCATGGCGCAATTGTCCATTCAGGTGAACGAGGAAACGGTGACGTCCGTCCATGATCGCAGGAGCAATGCTCATCGAGACCATATTGTGGTTCCTCTCCTCAGCGTGGCGGAATGGGTGGTTGGCAACTGGTGCCACATCCGACATGAGGTTCCAGACACCACTACAGACATGACCCGGCAAAAGCCCGGTTTTCAGCAGCGGCATAACCTGGCGTTTGCCGGAGACGGGTTTCTCTTTCCAAAACTGACGATGGCTCCGTCGTCGGACTCCATGCAGCAGTTGGAATGGGAGTGCTGGCAGCCTCAACATGGTCGGATCAAGTTCGTGGCTGAGGGGAAGGCACAGGTTGCCTGCGACCAATTGCAGAGGGAGTTGGAAGGAATTGTTGAAGCCGTTCTCGAACGGTTGGGCAGCTTTGGTCATGGGCAGGATGCGGTCGCCTCCCATCTTCAGGAGTCATGGGCAACCATCAAGGCACTGGACCCTGATGAGCATGAGTTCTGCCGGGCCGCTGCACTGCTCGGGGTGGATCCCTTTGCGGTTCACCAGGAGGTGGCAGAAGCAATTGTCGCTTTCTGGGATCGCACCGAACTGGTAATCCGCGAGGAGATGCTGGCAAGCCTGGAGGAAGCAACCCTCCCCGATGCTTCCCCATGGCTGGATAAAACACGGAAGATCCTTGCGTGTCAGGACGCTGAGGGCGGGAACGAATGGGCCGCCATCCGCCGTGGCCTATCAACGGTTCAGACAGCCAAACCCTGGGAGCAGGGCTACGTACTGGCGAGATCACTTCGCCGTAATCTGGACTATGGCGATGGCTGGTTTGATTTTGCAGCGCCGAAGCAACCTGCCTTGCATCACCAGGAAACGGACATGCCGTCCGGCCGCATGGAAGGTCTCGTCGCAGCAGGCGCGCCAGCCTGTGTGATCCCGAGCGGGAAAGGGGACACTGGCAAGCGGTTTCTTCTTGCCCGAGCCCTCGGGGATTACATGGGGCGGCCAGAAGCTGGATTGGGCGTTCTCACGTCCATGAATACGGTGCGCCAGGCGCAATCCAGGGCCTTCGCGGCAGAACTCCTGGCGCCGGCAGAATCCCTGCGCACGCGCCTCGCTGACCGGGGGGCGGAGGAGAATGTAATCCATGACCTGGGTCAGGAGTTTGATGTTTCCACCTGGGTGATCAAGCATCAGATCAGCAACCATGGTTTGGCGGAGCCATTGTCTCCCAGGGGTGCAGCCCATGCCCATGGGCACTGACGTTGCCTGACTTTTATACTAAGAGTTCAAGCAAGAGATGGGTGAGATCAAGACCCTGCTGATCCAGGCGCTGCGGCTTCCACCACCAGCCCAGCCTTGAGCTGGACCAAGCCCTCATGGAAAAGGCCTGTGGCCAGTGGAGCCGAGAGGGCAAACAGACAGGGGGGGCCACCACCCTTCACCATGAGAAGGCCGTTGTCGGCCCCCTCTGCGCAGGGTCCCCCACAGGTCTTACACTGGTACAGACCTGCTTCTTGATGGATGTTCTCCCTGCCGCCCGATATTCTGGCCAACTGGCTGCAGCCTGGCGCCCTGGTGGCTGGCGCTGTGGGAGGCATGGGCCTGCTCATCGGTGCTTTCCGTCATCTCAGAAGTGACCTGAAGGGAGAGATGAGGGAGATGAAGGAAGAGATGCACGCTGGCGAGGACAGGGTGAACAAGCGCATTGACGAAGTGAAAGATGAGATGAAGGACTTCAAGGAGCAGGTGAGGGATGAGATGCGCGCTGGTGAGGACAGGACGAACAAGCGCATTGACGAGGTGAAGGAAGAGATGCGCGCTGGCGAGGCCAGGACGAACAAGCGTATTGATGAGGTGAAGGAAGAAATGAAAGAGTTCAAACAGGAGATGGGTGAGATCAAGACCCTGCTGATCCAGGCGCTGCGGCTTCCGCCACCAGCCCAGCCTTGAGCCGGAGGGGACGCCCCCATGGAACCAAGCCTGGGGGACCAGGGGAGCAGAGGAGGCAGGCAGCGCCTCGGCTGATAGGGGGCTTCCACAGAGAACCTTGACAAGCTGCTAGGATGGGCTTACGCTGTGCCAACCCCTTGGTTGCCTGCCTCTTGCCCCATGCATCTCCTGATGGCCAGTAATTCTGTACTATCCCCCCCCCCCCCCGCAGCGCTGGCCTGCTATGGGGGACTGGGAACGGGCATGACATCCAACCTTGAGGCAGGGGACTGAATCATGGTGAAGCACAGCAAGGCCAAGGACGCTGCTGCAAAGGGGAATTGGAGACCGGGGGAGGGGGCCGGTTTCCGATGGATACAGCCCCTTGACATCATGGCCATCAAAACTGCTATAATGGTCGCCGGGTCGCCGGGTCGCCGGGTCGCCGGGTCGCCGGGTCGCCGGGTCGCCGGGTCGCCGGGTCGCCCCAACTGCGTCTGCTTGGTTCCGCCCCCTAAATCGATCCGCCTCCCCACCTGAATCTTCCGCCTCCGTCGGCTGGCGCTCCGACGCCTGCCGGCCTGCTACT
>JAJDUS010000118.1 GCA_022826535.1 Prochlorococcaceae cyanobacterium jk18x1bzbins.87 | reverse complement strand
ACCCGACACCGATCCCCCAGCAACCCCCTCCTCCACATTCTCTCATGCCTGGCGGCTTACACCCTGGCACAACCCAAGGTCAACATTGGCAACATCGGCATCCCCAACACCATGCCCACCATCACAACCTCCTCTTGATCTTATCCAGAATTGAGGTTACTAAAGATAACATCCCGGATGCCACCACCATCTTGGCGTTCCGCCATTTTATAGAACGGCATCAGGTGGCAGAGAAGATTTTCAAGACAGTGGGGCAGTGCATGAGAGAGAAGGGCCTGCTGCTGCGGGAGGGCACGGTAGTAGATGCCACCATCATCCATACCCCCACCTCCACAAAGAATGAGAAGAGGGATCAGGATCCACAGATGCACCAAACCCGTAAAGGGAGCCAGTGGTTCTTTGGCATGAAGGTGCAGATTGGGGTGGATGCAGCAGAGCTATTGCATGGAGAAGGGAAGGTGCTCTATGGGGATGCCGGGTACCAAGGCCTTGAGAAGCAAGAAGAGATGGCAGGATGAGAGGTGGACTGTCATGTCGCCATGAGGCCAGGAAAGCGCCGCCACCTGCCTGATGATGGAGAAGGGGCCGTACAACGGTGGATGGAGCGTGCCAAGGCCCATCCCGATTGAAGGACTGGCGATGTCTTGCAATCCGCTACGACCGCTGCGCCCCTGTCTTCCGCTCTGCCGTGCTCCTTGGCCGCCACCGCCCTCTTCTGGTAATGAGTCCTGACCTGGCTGGCCATCAATGGCCCATCAGCTACCCTCGGCAACACCATGGCAACAGGCGCAGATGGCGGCCCATGACCCTGAAGCCACCGTGGCAAGCGGCAAGGCCCAAGCGGCGGACTCTTTTTCACATCTTTGCAGGTGATGTACTTCCCTCAACGTCCATTTGATTGTCCATAACGATTGAGCACAGTAAGACAAAGGTCTGGTTCGCCCGCCGGCCACGGTTCCAGTTGCATTATACTCCAACTTACGCTTCCTGAGTCAGCCGGATGGAACGCTGGTTCGAACCCATGATCCAGCAGGGCTATGGGATGGCATGGATCATTCACCAATGCCAAGGCTAGACCCTTCCCATGGTTCGCTGCCGCCGAGTCCATCTTCGACAAAGCCCAACCGACAAAGCCCAACGCTGAAGAGGCCCACAGGGGAGGTCCCGTGCCCAGCATCCGTCCTCCAGGCCTTGAAACTCGAGTTATATCCGGGAAGGGCATTACAGATGCCTCCGCTCCAGCCAGCCCCGCAGCTTGCCGGGATTCAGGAGGCCGGACGGATCATAGGCCTGCTTGGCTTGCACCTGGTTCCCATCCACTACTCCCATCCCCCCGTCTTCCACAGTGATTACATGGGGATTGAAGATGGTGCAGCCCAGGGCCTGTGCCGTCTCCATGACCTCCGCCAGGGCGTCAGCGCCTTGCCAGCGCAGGAGGGGCAAGGCGGCCCAACGGGCTTCCCCCTGACTCCGCACCGCCTCCAGATGCCAGGCCAGCCCATCCCCTTGTTGACAACCCATGGCTTGCAGCGCAGGGGCAGGCTCCGGGGGTAGCAGAAGTTGCAGGTAGGTCCAGGCGGGATCAGCGGCGCGGGCATGGAGGGTGGTGTGATTCCAGGTAAGTTCCCGCAGGGACCCCGCCACAGTTTGGGGGCGTTTCAACAGCAGTTGGGCGTTGTGGTGGGTCAAGCGCCTCTTGACGATCTCCATGGCCTCCGCCGCCACAATGGCAATGAGCCGGCAACCACCGCTGTCTGCCGCTCCCCCCTGCAGCGGACGCACCATGGCCACAATCTGCTGGTCATACAAACTGAGCTCTTTGATGGGGAGTGCTTCGGTGCGCAGTTGATCCGCCAGATGCAGACCCTGCTCCAGGCTGGTCGCCGTCACCAGCAACTCCTGCCAGGACCGCAGCGGGGCAGTGGGCATGGTCAAGGTCACGATGATGCCGTTGGTGCCATAGGCATGGTTCAGGGGTGCGGCGGCATCACCCATCAACTGGTGTTGGCGGGGTTGCGGCTCCACGGTGACAATCTCCATCCCCAGCACATTGCCGGGATCCCGGAGGAAGCCCCAAGCGACAGAGCCAATGCCCCCTGAGCCACCAGCCACGAAGCCCCCAATGGTGGCTGTGCGATATGTGCTGGGCAGAAGGCGTTGTTCAGCGCCATGGAGCGCCAGGGCCTCATCAATGTCCGCCAACCGGCAACCCGCTTCGGCGGTGAAGCAATCCGCCGTGGCGGACCGTACGGCCCGGATGCCGGTCATGGTGAGCAACACTCCCCCCAGCAGGGGCACAGCCTGGCCGTAATTGCCGGTGCCAGCGCCCCGCATGGTGATGGGGACATGGTGCTGGGCACAGGCGGCAGCCACAGCCTTCACCTGCTCCACCGTGGTGGGGCACACCACCAACTCCGCCTCTGCTGCCGCCAACCGGCTAGCCAGGACAGGCGAATACTCGTAGGCGTCACGGCTGAGGCGACGTCGGTCTTCAGATTTCATCAGCAGCCGCAGACCATCGGCCTGGAGGGGCGTCAGCGTCTGGGCCACGGCCGCCACGGCGGCAGGATTATGGCGCCGCGGCCCCACGGGGGGGAAGGGGAAGGCAGAACCGGCAGGCTTCATGGTGCGGTGGGGGTGATGTCCCGGGTGCTCCAGGTGCCGTGGAGGCCGTGGGGAATGGCCAGGGGCAGGTGTAGCACAGCTTGTGGTTGCAAGTCGGCGGCGCGGAGGATCACCACATCACTGGCGCGGCGTGCCCCGTTCCACACCAGGGAAAGAATCCAGCCAGCATCCTCAGCGGCATGGTGGGGATGGGGTGCCAGCACCGGCTCACTCACAAATCCTCGCGGTGCAGCACTCCATACCCGGCGCTGCCCTGTGTCCACATCAAGTTTCTCAATGGCCTGCAGGGGGGCGTTGCCCGTCTCCCGTTGGGCCACCGCCATCCAGACATGACGGTGGCGTTGCCCCTGACGCCGGGGGTGAACGGTGGCAAACTCACAACAGCGCCCACTGAGGCGGCGCCGTTCCATATGGCCATGGATCAGGTCAATGGTGCAGCGCTCCAGTTGCCCGGGAGGCAATTGGTCAAAGGCCACATGGCGAAAATCCTCCGCAGGGTCCACCATGGGGAAGTCAGCATAATGAATGCTGTCCACCACCAGGCTTGCGCCCTCCTCCCAGGCATTCACATGGTGAAAGACAAAGCCCTCCGTGGCCGGCAGAATCACCGGCGCCCCGGCGCACCGGGGAATCAGCCAGAACTCTCCTCGCCCCCCAGGCCGGGAGCGTAGACACTGGGCGGCGCCCCGGCGCCCCATCACATAGGGCAGGGGATTGAACTCCAGGGCGTTCCTCAGGAACACCGCCCAGTTGGGGGTAAGGGCAAAGTCATGGAGAAAGGCAAAGCCTTGGAAGCGGTCTTGCCGTTGGTAGGTGAGTTGCCCCTGTGGGTCAAACTCCATGAGGCGGATGGTGCTGCGGGGCCCTGCCTTGAGCCTGAAATTCACCAGCCGCGGCGCTCCATTGTGGCCAGGATCCAGACGGGGATGGGCGCTGAAGGCGTCTTGGGGTCCCAGCACCCCCCCCATGGTGCTGGGACCTTGGGTGGCCAGGGTCACGGGATCCAGGGATGTGGGTAAGGCCGCCTCCCACAAAGCCAACAGGTGCCCACCCCAGTCAATGACGTTGGTGTTGGCAATATTCTTGAGCCGGAGATCCAGGGCATTAGCCAGGATGCCCCCTGGCTTTTGGGTGCCAAACACCCCCCGATAACACCACCGCCCGGCGGCCTCCTCCTCCAGCCAGGCCGCTGTGCGCACAAAGCGGTTGCGCACATAGGCGCGGCCCTGGCGGAATCCCACCGCCAGAACCATGCCATCCCCGTCAAAGGGATGGTGGACCCACTGCCCACCCCGCTCCAGACGGCCAGGGCCATTGCGGTAGAGGGTTCCCTGCAACTCCGGGGGGATGGTGCCTTCAATGCTCTCCACCCAGCCCTCCAGCTCGGTGGTGACATTGCCATAGGCACTGTTCCAGTCCGTCTGGCTATAGCTGTACGCCGGACTGGCCGGTGTGCCAGCCGGTGTGTTGGGGGCAGCCTGTTGGTCAGCGGCGGTGGCGGTCATGGGGGGCAGCGGAGGATGTCCCCCAGCCTGGCAAAACTCCCCCCTTCTCTGTGGCACCAGAGGGCTCAACCGCAGCTATTGCCACCCGTCTGGGGTGGATCACGAGATCACAGCGCTGAAGTCGGAGTTAAGCCAGCCCACCTTTGGCCGGTGATGACAGTGCCGCAGGCGTTATTCCAGCCTGCCTGGCCGGCTGGGGCGCTTGGGGTCTTTGGATCCGCCGGATGCAGTCGGTGTGGTGAACCTCTCAGTTGTCGTGAGCAGAAATTGTTGATGCCGCCCCCCCTGCATCCACGGTTGCCAGTAGATCATCAACCGTTGTTGTCACTCTGTATTGAGCCGGTGACTCCCGCACCGCCAGTGCGTTGAAGTGTGCCTGTCCACACTTGATCTTCGCACGCTCGGTGGCGCGAAGGCCATCCAGGAAGACAGTACCTTTGGTCTCCACGACAAAGGGAAACGCTGGAGAACCCCGATTCAAGCCAATAATAAGAAGGAGAAAGCTGAATTATGTAATTGACAGAGCGTTTTCTGGGTCAAAAGGCCTTATTTCGCTTCTCAATGGCCTTCATGGTTCTTAATAACACCATGAAAGCAGTGTGTTGACACACTACTCCCACGTCTATGCTGCCATTGCTAATAATCTATTTCTTGCCAGATAGAGATTGGTTAGAGCTGCCAAAACCATCATTTTGCAGTGGTTCTTGGCCATGCCTCGCAGCCTGGTTTTCTGGAAGCCGAACTGCTGCTTGAGCACACGGAACGGATGCTCCACTTTGGCTCTGATATGGGCTT
>JAJDUS010000144.1 GCA_022826535.1 Prochlorococcaceae cyanobacterium jk18x1bzbins.87 | reverse complement strand
TACAGGCATCATCACCCCTCACTAAGGGAAACACTGGGAAACCCCTTTCCGGCTCAGTCCTGGCTTTTGAAAAGCCTTGCTGTAAGAGAGGGGTGAGAGTCTTCTGTGAAAGCGCTTTCAAGTTTTCCAGTGGCTCCCAAGTACAGGTGCTCTCCTTCATCAGAATTGATCAAGACTGCCCAGTCCGGGTTGTAGCCGCCCAGCGGCGTCATGATCTGGAACCATCCGGGTAACTTGGCATACATTTTGACCGCTTCATTCGTTTCAAGCTGATCAGCAAAACGCTTCTCAACGTCGGACTCGTAGACGACGTTGTCATAGACAGATTTGCTTACATCCAGCATATTTCTCAAATAACCGGTCAGTTCTTCTGTCTCGAACAGTTCTTGTGCGTAGTAATGCTCGTCTCCCAATCGCTGATATCTGATGCCGTCCACCAGCGCCTGCTGCTTACAGCGGTTGATGGCCTGGCTGGCAATTTCGATGAATTGCTGCGGATTGCGCTTGAAGTCATCGAGTCGACCACTGGCGCTCAGAACGCGCCAGATGCTACGCCGTGTAAGCTGTGTTCGATCCTGAAGCTCCGTCAGCACATCGGGCAGCTCAATGTCGGCTTCATCCATATGGACAGGTGCAGCATCCGCTGTCTTGGTGGCTTCCACGCCCCATTGGCCGATGGCGATATCTGCTTGCCGCCAGTGTAGCCGTATCTTTGGAATCAGCGGCGCGGCTTGCAACGCCAACTTGCAGCTTCTCGGCAAGGTTTCGTTATCGAAGGCTACGCGGTAATTCGAAGATGATGCAGCGGTAGACGTAGGTCTTACCCATGCCGGTCTCCATCTCAACGGTGAAGTTGTGGGAGGTCAGCGAGGGCGATGGCAGTATGCCGTTGCGCAACTGAATCTTCTTCAGGATACCACGAAAAATTGCCTCCTTCCTCCTCTGGAAAAGCTTGCTGGTCTAGGCAATCCCTCTCCAGGACTGATTTTCTCATGGTGAGACGACATCCCGGAGAGGGAAGCTGCCCAATTTTTCGTGGTGCCTTTCAGATTCTTGAAGATCTCTTTGTCAGGCAAGGTGAGACGGTTACCAATACCGAGGTCGCTGGAGGCGAATGCCGGCACCTACGTCGATGATGCCGATGCATGGGTGGCGATAGTAAACTCGGTGCGACAAACCTCCTGGCCGCGAAAGAGGTGGCAGACGGCTTCGATAGCCTCACGCTGGAAGTCCAGATCAGGTTCGAAGTGGAGCTTCATGGGGTTTCCTCCCGACTTGCGTCCATGTTGCACCACTGACGGACAGCCGCTTGCCCCTTGTCCATCAGCCGGTACATTTGAAGCCGGCTGCGGGGCTTTTCCGGGATCGTGTATCCAATTCTGCCGTTGGCAAGGAGGAGATGGATCACCTTGTTGAGTGGCCCCGATATGGTCTTCTGCCCCAAGCTTCTGGAGAGGTCTACCTTCGACATGGGCCCATTGACCAGTTGAAGGAGTACCCGATCCACCAGCGACTCTGGCTCCGACTCTGGCTCCGACTCTGGCTGGCGCCATTCGCCGGAGGGCGTTTCATGGGGTGTGCTCTGGTCAGAAGTTCCATGTTCGACCGCGTTAAACACAAATTCCAGCCGTAGTCCACCAGGCTCCAGCAGCCACTGCGGTTTGACCATGCCCGCTGATCCGCACGCGCTCACAATGTTGCCAATGCCGCGTCCCCATGCCTCCACCATGCCCGCACGGAAGAGCGCATTCGCGATGGCCGGGTTGTGTGGCACCGAAGCGTGTGTACCCATGAGCTTGTCAAGCGTCCAGCCCAGGGGAAGCGAGCCCGGGTTCCACAGTGTGATACGGTGGTCGTACACCCGAATCTGAATCGGTGCGGAATTGGCGTAGTCTCGATGTGCAATCGCATTCAACACTGCTTCACGCAGCGCCGCGCCAGGTGCTGGCAGGGTCTTGCGCCGGTAGATGCCCTTGTAGGAGATTTCTACCCTTGAATACTTGGTGCATAGCAGATCCACGGTGCGGTCCACCTGGGCAAACAGATTGCCTTCGATAACGTCCTGATAGGCCAGGTCGGTCTCCGTTCTGAAGTAACCAATCTGGGGATGGGGCCAATTTCAAAGCCTCAGAGACAGGTTCTGATACCAGTAAATGTTCCCAGATCATGGCATTAGTAAGCAACGGGTGGCTCCCAAATCGGGGGGATGACACTTGTGTGTGCAGCTTTGACGAGACAGTTGGCCTTCAGCTTGCTGCCAACTTCATTACTCCCAAAAACGGGCTTTGTTAGCACTCCACTTGACATCCCAGGCTCTGGCTTCCTCAGTCATACGCTGAATCTGGCGAAGGGCATTCTTTGCCCAATGTCGTACCTTCTTATTAGGATGCTCTAGCAGAAGTTTTACTGGTTCTCGCCTCCTTTGATAGGATTTTTCCATTGGTCCGCTCCCCTCTACATTAAATATTTTTAGGTAGCTTTTCCGGATGACATCATCATGGTCTCCAAAGTTTTCAAGCAGTCGGACCATAACAGGATGCACGCAAAGATTGTCGCCTTGATCGTCTGAACTCAGCAGGGGGATAGCGCTTGCTGCGAAAGCAGATGCACGTTCCGGATGAGCATGACACCATGCAAATAGGATATCTTCTGGTAGATTCAAGAGTGGAAGATTATCCTGTTTTACTATCTCAATTTTCTCATGCATCAAATATTCAAAAACATATGTATCTTTAGTGGAAATTATTGCTGAGCCAATCAGTGGCCAGGCAATTCCCGAAAACCGAGATAGGAGAACAGGAAGAATGGATCGCAGAGCTTCATTCCTCTCGCTGTCGTCAGAATCTGCATCTGGCAGATTGGCCACCACTTTTGCCAGGGCCATAGCTGTGGCCACCACATCATGGTCACTCGGTTCTTGTTTCAACATCCAGGTCATGAGTTTCTCAAAGAAATGCCATGTCCTCATTGGGGACAAGCGGAGCGTATTCTCGGCAATTTTGCGGATCTGGCGACGAAAAATCTCAAGTCTTTTGACGCCCAGAATCCCTAGAAGTTCTAGGGCTCTAGCTAATCCTTCATCACTGTGATCGATAAGCACATCAATCAGCTCAACAGCAGCTTGAAGGGAAGCATTGTTGTTTATATCGTAAATGGTTGCATAGTGCAACTGGCGTGGTAATAGAGTACCTGTTTGCAGAGCAGATATTATAAGCGTAAGATCAGACGGCGTGCTTCTAATGGAAATGCAGAGCATGGGAAGAATCGGTGCAAGAACGGGCGACTGAGCCACGCTTTGCTTGAACGCTTCCACCACATCGGGCTGATGTTTTGCAAGACCAGTAAGATAGCCTGCGAGAAGATCATAGCACCGCTCAGCCGCTGGTGTATCTTCAATGGCCTGGGTGAACACCTGAAGCCACTCACATGGGTCTGTACGTTCCCCAAGGGCCTGCCCAAAAACACTAGTCATCCTTTGCTGTCCACGACTCAGCCGTGGCAACAGATCCCGCAGCGTTTCCGGTTGCTGTAGGGCTTCAGCCGCAACTGCTTGCACCGCATTAACTTGGCGCTGGGTTCTTCTCTCGAAATTATCCTCTCGTGTAGCTAAGTAGTCCCAGGGCATCTCGTTTACCAGGAAACGCAAACGATCTTCAAAGCTCTTCGGCTCTATCTGGTGAACAAGGTGTCGGACTCGTTCTATCAGTTTATCGGTTGCATCATCACTATCATAAAGCAAATAGTCGTTAAAACTTTCTAATGCTTGAGGCCAAGCGACAACAGCAGCTCCAACCTTCTTGACAATACTCTCTGTCATATCGATGAAGCCATATTGCAGTAGTGAACGTAGCTTTGTACCCAAAGCATCACGAGCAAGGACACCGTTGGTATCATCCTGTACTGCAAAGTGGGCAAGCCGATCTGCACAACCGTTGATATAGTTATCCGCTTCGTCTTTCGTTTTGGGTTGCCAGGACATCAGTGCGGGTTGTGTGCCGTGTGCTTCGGTGCCCAGCACACGCATACAGTTATTTAATTCAAGTGCTCTAGCAAGGGCCTTGATCAGAACCTCTTGCTCCGCGATGTTATCTGTCTCGGAAAGGTCACGCAGCAGGTTCAGCCGCTGAGTCCCGTTAGCCTGCGTACCACCAAGCAGGAGAGGGAACAGGGCTATAAATCGTTCAGGGGCATGGTTAGCGGAGAACAGAACCATAGGCTGTCCAGTGACACTGTTAGCGTATTCCTGGTTCTCGGCAGCAACAGCCAAGCGCAACAGGAGGCGCGCTCCATCTTCAAAGGTGTCCCTTGGGAAAGCGATCTTCTCCAGAGCCCGCACAAGATGACTTCGGCTACCTCCGGCGATGATGGAAAGGTCTTCAACGTCATTCAACAGGCGCTCGATCTGCTCTGCAACGGCGCTGGGATTGACCTCGGCTAGATAGGACAGAACTTCAGCGTGGCCCGCCGTGAGATTTCCCTGTAAATTATCGAGAGGCCCTCCATCTCGACAGACGTGCTTCACCACATCTTGAGCGATCTTGAGTTGGTTAAGGAGCTTGAGCTGTTTTGCGGCCTGGACATGAAGACCCAGTTCATCGATCTGAATAGGAGAATCTAGCAGCTTAATTGTAGATGAGAAGCTATCAGCCAGAACCTTGTCCCATGTATCTTCGCCCCACTCTTGCCACTGTTGTTCAGCCAGCCACATGGCGATGGGACGAGGCTCGATTGAGACGTACCTATCCGACCAACGACGGGCAACACCCCGCTTAGTCAGGCTCATTACCCCAGCCCGCAGATCCTGGGCGTTTAAGTTTCTCCCAAAGCTGGCAATTCTGTCAAATTGAGCACTGTCTTTATCATTAATCAAACCAAATGTTGCCAATAACCTTGCTGACTTCAGAACCAGTTCAGCCTCATCTGAGCTACGTCCGAGGATGTAGCTTTTAACAAGATCCTGCTCTGTAGAATGGGCTAGTGGTGTGGACTCACACCATGCTTGGGCAACGAGAATGGACATCCGGGGAAACCCACGGGAAAATCGAGCAAGTCGCCGCTGATCCTCACCCTGCAATCCTGAAGCAACGCGATTGACGATGGCCTCGGTTACAGCATCGGGAGCCTCGTCAACCCTATGGGTTGACGCATTCAGCGTTTCGAGGGGAATTTCATCGTCAAGGGTGATGAGGGAAAGCTGGCTGGTCTCTCTCTCGACCATCCCGACAAGAGCCCGGTGAGTTTTTGGAGCGCACTCGTCAACAATTACGACGGCTCGGGCTCCGCTGTCAGCCAGCCTCTGGACCGCATTCTGAAGAGCAGCAGAACCAACCTCCGACTCCACTGCGTAGAGAACCAGGCTGCTGAGGTTGCTTGATATAGGATCGTCTGCACGTGTCGGGCTAAAAGCCTCAAAGGCAAGCCTGGACTTGCCAGTGCCCCACAGCCCAACAATACGAGCAGTTTTGCCAGGCTCGGCGATGGCTTGTTGATGAAGAAACTGGCGAAGATGGCTGAGGCGCTCATCTTCCACCAAAGGGGAAGCAGTGTGTTCTCTCCGTCCAGCCCAGTGGCTCCAGGATCTAAATTCCTTGGGAAAACCTGGTTCCACCTTTTCCAGAAACCAGGTGGCAACCGCTGGATGAGCGTTAGCCCAATCAGCCAACTGGCTAGCGTCGCGGAAGTGGATCCGGTGATCATCAATGTCAAGGCCAGCGCCTTTAAGCGCAGCGCATATGCGCCCCTCTCGCTTCTCAAGCTGATCTTTGGTGTAAGTGCGTGTTGACAGCACAACATATGTGGCTCTCTTCTCCAAAGCTGATCGCACCATGGGCTTGACCTCGCCAGCCTTGGTGAGCACCTCCTTGCCTGCCGCTGCTGGCGATATGTCCTCGGTCTTGAGTTGGAATTGAGTGAATCTGTTGGGAAGGAACCGGGTTTGCTCAGGTCCTCCCTGCCACTGGATGCGGCCATCCTCGCCACCATCGGGGGCATCAACGTTGTCGGCAACATGAATGCCATGGGACGGGATGCTGTGACTCAGGGCTTCCGCCTGGAGCAGCAGGCGCAGGAATTGGGGGAACATCTGCTTGCCAACGCGCCCAACGTGTTGGCTGGTCACCTGGAACGGCAGGGGTTGCCTGACAGGGACGGGGGCGTGATCAGGTCGCAAAGTGCTGAGGGCGGCGGGATTGTCTCTTAGGACTAGGAGCAGGTTGGCCAGAGCGGCGGCTGGGGCCAGAGTTCCAGACTCATACTTGGCGAAGGCGTTAGGCCCACCGCCAAGAATGCTTCCGGCTTCCCGCTGGCTCAAGCCAAGCCCCTCCCGAATGACGCGGATCTGGTCAGGCTTAAGAGGAGTGTCATCCATCTGATACCAATGCGGTAGCTTAACCACTATGGTAGCCTAGCCAGATTCTCAACAGTGTGGGCAGCAGGCGTAGGAGTCCAGGGAGCATCCACCTGGCAATGCGCCCCATGTGTTGGCTGGCCAGCCAGGGCGGCAGGGGTTGCCTGGCAGGGTCGGTCGGTCCTGGGATGGACCGATCAGGGTGCAAAGTGCTGAGAGCGCCAGGGTTGTCCCTCAGGACCAAGAGCAGATTGACCAGAGCAGTACACGGTACCACGGATCCAGACTCGTACTTGGCGAAAGCGTCAGGCCCGCCGCCAAGGAGGTTGCCAGCTTGCCGCTGGCTCAAGCCCAGCCCCTCCCGGATGGCGCGGATCTGGTCAGGATCAAGAGAAATACCAGCCATTCGCTACCTTTAAGGTGATTTAACCATTATGGTAGCAGCTAGTCAGAAGAATTGTCACCTGAGATTGGGAGCATGGCCTCAAGCATCTCCTCATGGTCAGCAAGGCCCCCAGCACAGGGAACGGGCAACTGTGAAAGCACGGGGACGGCAAGCTCTCCGCAGGCCTGAACATCACTGCAAGCCAGGCGCTTTGAGGGGCTCACCTGCCTGTTCAAGCGCTATCGGGGGATGGTAGACTCAGCGGCTGCCTGCCCTCCCAGCACATCAACCCCAACCCCTGCACACCACACCCCCAGGAACAAGAACCACAAGCCAATGCCCACACTCCAATGGCTAACCCGAGACAAGGACGTTCGCGCCGCCCACCAAGTGCCCTATCGCCTTCTGGAGGAGGCGCCAGAACTGGGATATGGTGATCGGGATGCGGGCAACATGCTCATTCAGGGCGATAACCTTGAGGCGCTGAAAGCGCTGCTGCCCTACTATGCAGGGCAAGTGAAGTGCATCTATATTGATCCACCTTACAACACTGGCGCGGCTTTTGAGCATTATGACGACAATCTGGAACACTCCATGTGGTTAGCCATGATGTGGCCTCGACTAGGGTTGCTGCGGGAACTATTGGCTGAGGATGGGTCAATCTGGGTCAGCATTGATGATCGGGAAGGGCATTATCTCAAGGTCATTATGGATGAGGTGTTTGGGCGAAGAAATTTCATCACCAATGTCGTTTGGCAGAAATCGTATACGTCAAATCAGACTGCTCGTCACATATCCGACACCCACGATCACATTCTGGTCTATGGCAGAGACTTAGAGCGCTTCGTGATGGGAAGAGTTGACCGCACCGAAGAGCAGAAAAAGTCTTTCAAGAATCCAGACGATGACCCAAGAGGGCCTTGGAAGGCTGAGAACTTGTCGGCAGGAAAATTCTACTCAGCAGGACAATTTGAGATCGTAGGACCCAAAGGCATGCGCTTTAGACCGCCCAAGAACCGCTATTGGCGGATGAATAAAGAAGTCTACGAGAAATGGTTAGCCGACGGTCGTATAACATTCGGCATAAACGGTGAAGGCCGACCAATGTTAAAAAAGTATCTTTCGGAGATGAAGAACGGCCTTACGCCAAATACTTGGTGGGCACATGCTGAAGTCGGTAGCAACAAGCAAGCCAGCACTGATTTAAAGATCCTTTTCCCCGGCGAAGAAGTTTTTGCGACACCAAAACCAGAAAGTCTTTTGGAGCGAATTTTGCAACTGGGAACTGATGTTGGCGATCTAGTCCTGGACTCTTTCCTTGGCTCCGGCACCACCGCTGCCGTGGCTCATAAGATGGGCCGCCGTTATATCGGCATCGAATTGGGAGATCATGCCGTCACCCATTGTGTCCCCCGTTTGCAGAAGGTGATTGATGGGGAGCAGGGCGGGATTTCCAAAACGCAAAACTGGCATGGTGGCGGCGGTTTCCGTTTTTACCGCCTCGGCCCCCCTGTTTTCATGGAGAATGGCGCCATTCAGCCCAGCATCGACTTCCCTGTGCTTGCCGCTCACCTCTGGTTTACAGAAACGGACACCCCTTGGACCCAGCCCGCCACCCTCACCCCGTTTCTGGGCGTCCACGACGGCCACGGCTATGCTTTGCTTTACAACGGCATCCTGGGGGAGAAATCCGCCAATGGTGGGAATGTTCTTACCCGCAAGAGCCTGGCCACAATCCGGGCTGTCCAGGGGGAGTTTGTCGGGCCGTTGACCGTCTATGGTGAGCGCACCACCCTCCGCGAGGCAGGCCTCAAGGCCGAAGCCATTGCATTCAAGCAAACCCCCTATGACGTGAAGACACGCCAATGAACCTGAAGGAGTATCAGCAGGCCGCCTTGGCCACCCTGGGCAGATTCCTTGAAGAAGCGCGAATCACCGGGCCACAGGCGGCCTATGGAACCATCACCCAGGAGCCGGAACTGGCGCGGCGGCTGGGGCGCTATGGGGTGGGCTACCGGCCGATTCAGGCATTGCCCCATGTGCCCCATGTTTGCCTGCGTCTGCCCACCGGCGGCGGCAAGACGATTCTGGCGGCCCATGCCGTCAAAGTGGCCAAGGACGCCTGGATTGAAAAGGATTTCCCCCTGGTGCTGTGGCTGACGCCCACCAACACCATTCGCACCCAAACGGTTGAGGCGCTGAAAGCCCGGCGCCACCCCTATCGGCAGGTGTTGGATGAAGGATTTGCAGGCCGGGTGCGGGTCTTTGATATTGCGGATTTTCCCCAACTCATGCCCCACGATTTGCGGGGAAATCTTTGCGTGGTGGTGGGAACGATCCAGACGCTGCGGGTCACCAACACGGACGGGCGCAAGGTCTATGCCCATCACGAGATGTTGGAAAACCATTTTGGTAACGTGCCCCCCAATGCGCCGGGGCTGGAGCGCGATGATGCCGGCAACATCAAGTTCAGCTTTGCCAATCTCATGCACCTGCACCAGCCCCTGCTGATTATGGATGAGGCCCACAAAACGGGCTCGAAATTGAGCAAGGAGATCTACGGACGGATCAACCCTACGGCGTTGATTGAGTTCACCGCCACTCCACAGAGCTTCAACAATATCCTCCACACCGTCAGAGCCCAGGAACTGAAAGACGAGGACATGATCAAGCTGCCCATGGTGCTTGACGAGACCGATACCTGGCAAGGTGCGGTGAACTCGGCCATTAAAAAGCGGGCCGAGTTGCAGCAGGAGGCGGAAAAGGATCGTGAAGGCTATATCCGGCCCATCGTTCTGTTCCAGGCGCAGAAGAAGAATGAAGAGGTGACGGTTCAGGTTTTGAGAGAGCATCTGATCCGGAACGAGAACATTGACCCCGCAAAGATTGCCGTGGCTACTGGCGCACAACGGGAGTTGGACGGCATCAACCTGTTGGACCTGGCTTGTCCCATTGAATACGTCATCACCATTGAAGCGTTGAAGGAAGGCTGGGATTGTTCCTTTGCCTACGTGTTTTGTTCGGTGGCTAATATCCGCAGTTCCACCGATGCTGAACAGCTTCTGGGGCGGGTATTGCGGATGCCCTATGCCACGCGCCGTAGGGCAGATGCCCTGAACAAGTCCTATGCACGATTGGTGTCCAGACATTTTGCCGAGGCAGCCAAAAACCTGCAAGACAAGCTGGTGGCTATGGGATTTGAGGAGAGCGAAGCCGAGGCCAACATTCAGCCCGAAAAACAGTTGAAATTGTCTGGCAGCCTATGGGGAGAACAGGAGCGCCCCTGCCCAACAGTGGCCATTGAGGTGGATGCAACCGTGGAGGAAGCACAAACCATTGCCCATGTTGTTCCCGACAAAATTACCGTTGTGGTCAATCCTTCAGAGAAGCCGGAAATCCAGATCAAAGGCTTTCTCAAGCCCCAGGAGAAGAAACAGCTTTACGCTCAGGCGCCCCAGCGTTTTCACAGTGACTTGCACAACGCGATTGCCAGGTGGGAAGTCGAGAACGCCCACACAGTGCCGCCCGCCCAGCGGGGCGAAACGTTCGTTGCGCCACGGTTGATGGTCCATGTGCAAGGGGAGTTGGTGTTTGCTGAAACCGATGTGTTGATGGAATATCACGATTGGTCACTGGCTGATTGTCCGGTACAACTGAAACCGGAAGAGTTTACCATCCGTGAGACCGCCAACACCTTTGAGATTGACCTTGAAGACAACCGGCTGCGGCTTGCGACAGTGGGCAAAGCCGACCAGCTTACCATGGCTGTCCATGTGGAAGACTGGACAGAAAATAGCCTCATCCATTGGCTTGATCGGCAAGTGCGTGATCCATCCATCAGCCAAGCCGATCTGTTGGCCTGGCTAAATGCTGTGGTCACCCACCTCACCCGAGACCGAAGTATCCCCCTATCCCGTCTCATGCCGTGCAAGTTCATCCTGGCCAGAGTATTGCGCGAGAAGATCGAGGCTTGCCGTCGGATGGCGCAGAACGATGCTTATCAGGAGTACCTCTTTGGACCAGAAGCAAAACTGGAGATTTCTTTCGATAACGGATTCGAGTTCTTTGACGGAGTGTATTCAGATGTGGAGAAATACTGCGGCAGCTATAAATTCAGCAAGCACTTTATGGGTCCAGATCATGTTCCTGCCTTTGACGGTGTGGCGGGAGGAGAGGAGGAACAGTGTGCGATGGCAATTGACAGCTTTCCTGACCTGAAATACTGGACACGCAACGTTGCGCGTCACCACAACTCTTTCTCGTTACCAACGTCAACAGACAAATTCTATCCAGATTTTATTGCCTTAATGAATGATGATCGTCTTCTTGTGGTTGAATACAAAGGTAAGAACTGGGCACCAGAAAACAGCAGTGATGCAAGAGAGAAGCAGTTGATCGGTCAACAATGGGCCAAGGCATCTGGTGGCAAGGGGGTGTTCGTCATGGCCACCATGGAACGGAGAAACTCCAACGAGATCCACAACACCATCCTCAATGCTTTGCAGAAACCGGCAGCTTGACCCAACCCAGGGGCGCACCTTGCTCATCCATACAGATGGGCTCAATCGTTGCTCTGCAGGTGGGGGTAAGCCATGGCATGGGGATTCATCACCTGATCAAAACCTCCTGCCGTAATGACCCCCAGGTCACGGTAGCGTCCTGCAGGCCGCGTTAGTGGACTTGGTGTTTGCCGTGCCAGTTGAGGTCATCCTTCTTCAGGCTGTGTCTCGAAGTTGGTGGAAATTGCAGAACAGAGCTCTGCAAGTGAGGGAAGTGTTGCCGAATCAGGCGATCAAGCCAAGGGTCAAGGTCTGGATGGGGCTGAATGGGCTGGGAGAGGTTTGCCCAACCATCTTGCGCATCTCTGGATCTGCACGGGTGCCAGCAGGTATTCGTCCCATTTGTCTTCATCGTCCCAATTAGCTGTAGGAACCAAGACGTACCAGTTGAATGATGTTCTCGCCGGACTTACGATAGATGCGATAGATGAGGATCAGATCCGGCTTGATGTGACAATCATGATGGTCACGCCATTCTCTTGTCAGTGGGTGATCGCGGTATCGTTTGGCAAGCGACTGGCCAGCAGCAAGCAACTCAAGTACATCTTTCAAGTCGGTTTTGAGTAGGACTTTATTTGAGTCTCTGGACTCTCGTTTATGGTCTCGTTTGAACTTAGTTGTTCGTTCAATCCACTGCATCAAGGTTATCCAGTAATGCATTGATGCTGGTGAAAGACTGCACCTCGCCAGAACGGGCAACCTGCATGGCTGCGATGGTTTCAACGTTTGGCAGCAACCTGTTGTTGATCGTATAGCCACTATCGATGGCTTGATCGTTGGTCAACAGACCCGCAGTCGTAGGAGCCAAAGAGGACCAAAAGCCTTGTGTTGGCTGGGTTTCTGCCATGGTAGTGAATGAGGCTATACACTTATCCTGGCAAGCACGGATGGGATGTGTCTGGCGTTGGCTACCGAACAGTACACTATGTTCCGAGATTTGGTAACAGAGTGTTACCCCACCTCAAACGCCCCCGCCTGCTCCAGCACACCCTTGGAGCGGGGTACCTGGCTGGAGCGGCGCGGGTCCATCTCCGTGGCCATGGGCAAAGGCCCGGGCAAAGGCCTTGAAACAGGCTTACACAATAATGTGATGGTCATTGGGTTCCATGGAGTTGGCGGATGTGGAGGGTGAGGCCACTGTTATTGACCACGGCTACAAAACGTTCCCGCATCAACTGGGTGTCATAGCGGCCAATGCGGCGGGACCGCAACTTCGGGTCAAACTCCGGATGGGGACGACCGGAGCAGTTCAAAGCCACCTGTACCAGGGCTTCTCCAACGGGGCCAGGAAATGCCCAAAGCGGGTAATGCCGCGGCGGTTCCCCAGGGCTTGCCCCAGGCTGTGCCCATGTCCTCATGGGCTATCCACCAGCGACTCTGGCTCCGACTCTGGCTGCTTCTGGTCACCACGTCTCGCCTCATCATCAGTGTCATCATGTCTTTCAGGGCTCTCCAGGACCACTTCTCCATACGCAGGGATCAATAGCGCTCGAAAACACAAACTCCCATCGGAACCGGAGCGGCATGGTAGGGGAGATGCCCCCGCTTCCCATGGACCCCACAAAACCCCCCACAGCCGTTCCGAACTCTGGTCAGGCCGGTCTGTGGTCTGGTTTTTTTCAGTTGTCAGCATCCGATCCCGCAGAGCCACCCAATGCCATAGAATTCCCTGATCCCATAGAGCTGGAGGTGCTGATGGTGGGGGTCACGCTATCCATCTCAAAGCCCATCCCAAGGTGTCCAGCCTCAACAAGGGGGATTTGAACCCTGCCTGATTGATCGCACCAAGGGAACATGACCGGCAAACGCCTTGTGGTCTGCAACAGCACAGGGGGGAGTTTAGATCAATTCTACCCCAATTCTAGATAACCTCAAGAGAAATTAGGGATGACAATTGTGGCGATGTTGCCCTTGGTTGGGGCCAGGAAGGTTGCGATGCTGGATCATTTTCTCAGCAGTCGCTTGTCCAGCAGGGGAAGAAGGTGGTTCTCCATGGTGCGCCGACTGCCAGTGAACAGGGAGAGACCCCACTGCCATAGGCGTTTCACGGGGGACTTGGCAGTGTATCCCCTACCGCCCCCGTAGAGCAGCGGTCATGGGCTTCAACGGTTGGCGGGCATCCGGATTGTCCCCTGTGATCTTGAAGGCCATGATCTGGCCATGGTGGCTGATGGGCAGGTGGAACTTGAAGCCAAAGAACCAGCCCAGGGCGGTGCAGCCGCCCCAGTTGGGCCAGCCCTTGGAACAGCTTGTTCCGCCTGATCCGTGGGTTATGGCAGACCGCCAGCTTGGTGTTATCGACAAAATCCCGATTTTCTGGCCACGATAGCAATGGAGCAGGGGACAAAAGGGCATCAGGAGCCGCGGCATCAAGGCCATAAACCGGCTGGTGCTGGGGAGACCAGCAAAGCAATGGCGGAGTCCTGCTCCAGGCCATGGCGCCAGAAATGCCTGAAGTCCTTGTCGGGGGAGAGGGAAGAGCGCCAGGATGAACAGCACATCTCCTGAAGGAGGGCTTGCCCGGTCACTGGCGCTGACGGCCTGAGGGGATCAGGTGGTGCTGCTGCCAGTCCTTGAAGCATTGGACAAAGTCACCAAGACAGCAGCAGAACAGGGCCACGGTAGACGCTTTCATGAGGGGACCTTCCGCTTGTGTGAACGACACGGATACTGAATCGGATACCCGACTCAGGAAGATCCCCTTCTTCCCGATGGGGGCGCCTGGGGACACTAGTCTTGTCCCAGACCGAGGAACCTGCTGGAGCAGAACAGCGCAGCCCTGCAGAGGCTTTCCTCCCATGTAGGGGCCCACGCCGCAGTGGTTAACCCCTTCCCTGATGGCCCCTGATCCAGAATCGGGATCCACATCAATGTGGTAAAGCAGGCCATCACCGCCAGCGATGGGGAAGCAGCCAGTGGTTGGGCAAGAGACCTGGGCAAGCCATGGACTGCGACACCATCCTGGAAACGGTCCGGCCAACCCCCTAAGGGGAGGATTCAGCCGATCCCCAGCAGGGCATGGGTAAATGCCTCACCGCCGAAGGCCAGCTCGGTGGCAAGGAGGGCAATGAAGCCCACCATGGCCATGCGGCCGTTGAGCTTTTCAGCGCGGGCATGGAAGCCCCAGCCCTGATCGGCATCCACCACCAACATGCGTGGTTCACGGGCAAAGGCATTGAGACGGCCGCCATCTTCTGTGGTGACGGTGGCGCCACGGATGATGGGGGGCATGGTGAGATCAGCTTGGCTCATGGCTTCAGCAGCAACAGACCAAACAGTAACAGATTGTTAAGACCTGTGTGGCAGGGGGATGGGGGTTTTCCGCCCCTACCCTTCGGTCACCCCTTCAATGCGGTCTTCAACATCCTGATAGAGCTGCTGGAGTTGCTCCACATTCTCGGCGCTGGTGTCCCAGTAGCCCCGCCCATGTACCTCCAGCAAGGTGCCCACCATCCGACGAAAGCTGTGGGGATTTAACGACAGCAGCCGTTCCCGCATGGCCTCATCCTGGATAAACGTGGCATTGGTCTCCTCGTAAATGAAATTGTCCACCTGGGCGCTGGTGGCACTCCATCCCAGGGTGTAGTTGAGTCGCTTCGCCAGCTCCCGCACCCCCTCGTATCCGGAGGCCAACATGCCTTCATACCAACGGGGATTCAGCAATTTGGTGCGGGAATCCAGCCGAATGGTTTCCGCCAGGCTGCGCACCTGGGCATTGGCCGTTGTGGTGTCGGCAATGTAGCTGCTGGGGGCTTTGCCATCGTCCCGCAACCTGCGAATCAGATTGGTGGGGTCGGAATCAAAGTAATGGCTCACATCGGTGAGGGAAATTTCAGCGGAGTCCAGGTTCTGGAACGACACATCCGCAGTTTTGAGGGTGGACTCGAACAGTTGCCGCTCCATGGAGAGCTGGCCAGGATTTTCTCCGTTAAAGGCGAAGCTTTTGCGCCTGAGGTACATGTCTTGCAGCTCGCTTTCCTCCTCCCATGTGCTGTTTTCCACCGCCAGATTCACATTGGAGGAATAGCTGCCGCTGGCATTGCTGAACACACGGGTGGCGGCGCGCCGTAGATCGGTGCCCTGCTCCGCCGCCTGGGCCAAGGCATGTTTCCGGACAAAATTCATCTCCTCCGGCTCTTCCGCCTCGGCGGCCATCTTCACCGCCTGATCCAGCAGAGCCATTTGATTGATAAACAAGTCCCGGAAAACACCAGAGCAATTCACCACCACATCAACGCGGGGGCGACCCAGGATCTCCAGGGGAATGAGTTCCAGCTTGTTGACGCGGCCAATGGTATCGGCCTTGGGCTGAATCCCCAGAAACCAGAGAATCTGGGCCAGGGACTCACCATAGGTTTTGATATTGTCTGTGCCCCAGAGCACACAGGCAATGGTTTCCGGCCAGGCGCCGTTGTTCTCCTGCCGCTGCCGCTGCAACAGTTGCTCCACCACCCCCTTTGCCGCCAGTACGGCGGCGCGGGTGGGAATGGCCTGGGGATCCAGGGCGTGCATATTTTTGCCGCTGGGCAACACGCCAGGATTGCGGATGGGATCGCCGCCAGGCCCCGGGAGAACATATTCCCCATCCAGACAGCGCAGCAGGCTGTCCAGCTCCTGATCGGCGCAAATCTGCCGCAAGCCCCCCTGCAGGTAGACAAATAGCTTGTCGAGGGCCTCCTGATCCACATGGGTAAAGCCCAGGTTGATCAAGGTGCGCAGCCATGGGCTCAGGCCCCGGCGACCCAGGAGCCGGTTGGCCAACTGCTCCAGTGGGCGCAACAGCCGGCGCCACCAACTGGACCGGGTGGTTAAATCCACGCGCCCATCCCGCCTGGTCACCGCTGCCACCATGGCGCCAACGGCTGCGCGGCTGGCGTCGTTAATCCGCCGCGCCAACTCCACATCGGCCAACACACCGGCGTTATTGCCTGCATAAATATCCTCGATGGACCGGCCCAGGTGGGCCGCCAGGAGACTGGGGAGGCCCAGGAGACCCTCCTCCTCCCGATCCAGGGCCGCAATATTCACCAGGGTGGCCACCGCCTCTTCGGCTGTGGGGGGCTTGCCAATGGTGTGGAGACCACAGGGCAGCAAACGGCTCTCAATCTCCATGAGCTGACGGTAGACTGCACCCACCACCCCATCACGGCCTTCAAGATCCAGACCGTCCACGTCCCCAGGCAGGGCCACATCCTGATCCAGATTGCAACGCCGAGCCGTTTCCACGATGGCATGGACGATTTGCACCCCCCGACTCCCCTTCCGCAACTGCTGATAGGAACTCACCAACTCGCCTAACTCCTTCAACCCTTTGTAAAGACCGGCATTTTCAGCCGGAGGGGTGAGGTAGCTGATGGTGGCGGCATAGCCCCGACGCTTGGCGATGGTGGCTTCAGAGGGGTTATTGGCGGCGTAGTAGTACAGGTTGGGGATGGAACCAATGAGGCTGTCGGGATAACAGGTGTCGCTCATGCCCATCTGCTTGCCGGGCATGAACTCCAATGAGCCATGGGTGCCAAAGTGCAGCACCGCATCGGCTCCCCAGATGTGTTGCAGATAGGTGTAGTAGGCGGCAAAGCCGTGGTGAGGGCTTGCACTGCGGGAGTACAGCAGGCGCATGGGGTCCCCCTCGTAGCCGAAGGTGGGCTGAACCCCCACAAACACATGGCCAAACTGCCGGCCATAGATCAGGAGGTTCTGGCCGTCACTATTGAGGGAGCCGGGGGCCTTGCCCCAATTCTCCTCCAGCCGCTCGGCATAGGGGGTGAGGCGATAGTACTCCCCACAACCCATGCGGTAGGCAACCGCCAACTCCGGTGCCCCCTCCATGGCCTCGGCATCCCGCAAGACCGCATCCATGAGGTCCTTGGGGGTGGCGGGGAGATTCTCCAGATGGTAGCCCCTGGCCTGTAACTCCACCATCACCCTGTGGATGGAGTCAAACACGTTCAAATAGGCTGCCGTGCCCACGTTTCCCTTGTCTGGCGGGAAGCTGAACACGGTGATGGCCAACCGTTTGGCCTGTCGCGGCTTGCGGCGCAGATTGGCCCAGCGAATGGCCCGCTCCGCAATGGCATCCACCCGGTCCTGCAGGGTGTGGGCCTTCCCGGTGGCGGCGTCACGACCAGAAAGCACAATGGGTTCAATGGCCCCGTCCAGCTCGGGGATGGCAATCTGCAACGCCACCTGCACCGGGTGCAACCCCAGGTCACTGGCTTCCCATTCCTGGGTGGTCTGGAACACCAGGGGCAGCGCCACCATGTAGGGCCGGTTCAAAGCCTGCAACGTTTCAATGGCTCGGGGATGGTCCTGGCGGGCCGGACCGCCCACCAGGGCAAATCCCGTCAAGCTCACCACCGCATCCACCAGGGGCTGGCCAGGATCGGCGGTGGAGAAAAAGTAGCTGCGCACCGGCTTGGAAAAGTCCAGCCCGCCACAAAACACGGGAACGACCCGGGCGCCGCGGAACTCCAACTCCTGCACCAACGCCACATAATGGGCATCATCCCCCGTGACCAGGTGACTGCGCTGCAACACCAGACCGATCAAAGGCCCATCCGTCTGCTGGCTTGACTGGTCGTCCCGCGTCGCCGTCCAGGCCATGTAAGCCTCCAGATCCTCGAACATCCGAGGCGCGAGGGGATGCCAAATGCCCTGGTCCGGGTAGAGAACAGGGTCTGCCGCCTGCATCAGGGGCTGGCCAGCCTGGGGGTAGACGTAGCGGTTGGCCAGCATCACCAGGAAATTGCGCAGATTATCCGGTGACCCGCCAAGCCAGTACTGGAAGCTGAGCATGAAGGACCGGGCATCCTGGGCCTTGTCCACGGGCAAGTACTTCAGCACCGTGGGCAGGGTGTTCAAGAGCTTGAGCATGGCGTCTTGAAAGCTGGCGCCGCCCGCCTCCTTGCGCCGCTTCATGAAGCCGGCGATGGCGCTTTTGCTCTGGCCCAACTGGGCCATGGAAAAGCTGCCCAGCTTATTGAGCCGCATCACCTCCGGCATGGAGGGGAACACCACCGCAGCCTTGAGCCGCTGCCGGTGGGGCTCCACTGCCGCCACCACCTTGCTGGCCAGATCTTCAATAAAGATCAGGGACGCGATGAACACATCCGCTGCCGCCACGTCCGCGCAAAAGGCGTCGTAATTCTCCTGATCCCGCAGTTCTTCAATCAGGTAGCCGCTCAGCTCCACGGCCAACTGGCCAGGCTCCTGATTCAGGGTTGTGGCCGCACTGGTGAGGGCGCTCTGGTACTGGGGCTCCAGCACCACGTAGACCACCTTCAGCAAGCGGCGCCCATGACTCTCGGCAGGCGTAACCCGGCGAATGGTGGAGCGAACCTGGGTGAACATTGGGCAAAGTGGAGTGGAGTCAGTCTGGCAGAAACACCAGCCAGTAGGGGAAAGCCAGCAACCATTGGACCCTGCTGAAAGAAAACTTGAAGAATCGCCAACATCTCAACGCTTGACCAGCCGCCATTGATTACCATGGGTGAGCGGATGACTGGGGGCCATCAGGCCTGCGGCTCCGGGATCCACCAACCTTCCCCCCCTGTTGAACATCATCAATTCCTGGTCAAGACGCCCCGCAGAAAAAGTCAACCCTTGCCGTGCCCCCATATCCCTTGATTCCCCCGCCCCCACCCGTCATTCCCGCGAAAGCAGGACTCCGCCGCCCCTCGCCATGAAAGGGCCATGACCGGTCCCCTTCACACAAGGTCCCACAAGCGTCTTATCGTGGGGCAGATCCGCCCGTTGATGGATGTTCTCCCTGCTGCCTGATCGTGTGGCCAATTGGTTACAGCCCGGTGCTCTGGCGGCTGGCCCTTTGAAACCCTGTGGATCTTCCGGCTGGATTCGCTTTGGACGCAAGACAATCCGGGGAGCCAGCAACTCTGCTATCCTTGAATTCCCTTGCCAAAGAGGAGGCATGACCATGCAAACAAGAGCGACAACTTCCGCTTCAGTTCTTCCTGTTCTGGCCTTAACTATTTAGGCGATTATCCCCTCACAGCAAGTACGTCTCAAGTCTGAGACGATTTTGATATTTACTTGCTGTAAGAAGACAAACGCCTTATTATTTGAATCAAAAGCAATCAATTCAACCAAGTGCTTGACAACTGCTCTAAGCCG